>JBCBUA010000155.1:0-13724 GCA_039818365.1 Pseudomonadota bacterium | reverse complement strand
GGCTGGAAGACCTTTGCCGGAATGATCGCGGGCAGCTTCCTCTTTCTGGCCGGTGTAAGCCTGGATCTTGCCCATCAATCTTGCAGGCCTGGTTCAGCAGCGGAATGGCCGCCTGCCGGTAAAGCTGGTGCTGTTTGAAACCGTTCTTGGAGAGAGCCGGGTGGACGCGGCGGGCGATCTTCTGATCAACGGGGACGGCACGGTGTCCGGGAACATCAACCTGACGATCGGCAATGCCGACGGCTTGCTTGAGTTGATCAAGCCCCTGTTTCCGCCGCAGGACAACAGCTTCTCGATTGTCAGCAGCGTTGTTCAGAGCCTGAAAGGCGCGGAAAGCGAGGTCAATGGCATGCCCTCCATCACGCTCCCCGTTGCCATCGATCAGGGATTGATACGCATAGGTTTCCTGACGCTTGGCCGGATCCCGCCGCTGTTTTCGGCGGGAACCTGACCTTCACCATAAACCGTGCGCCGGTCAGTCGCCGGCGATGCGATCGATCGGGATCACGTAGCTCTTGCGATGGTCGGGCTCTGCAATTTTTTCGTAAAGTGCGACGGCGGGCGCATTCTTGCCCGGCACGATCCAGCGCAGGTGGAGCCAGCCGCGTTTCTTGCCTTCAGCCACGAGGGCTTCGATGATCTTTCTCCCGGTGCCCTGGTTGCGGTGGTCGGGATGGACGTAGATTTCATCGAGCTGACCGATGCGCAGACCCGTGATCAACTCGGGCAGGTCGAAGTAAACGCCGAATCCGATCAGGTCCTCGCCTGAAAAAGCACCAAGCACTTCCGCATTCCTGTCCGACAGAATCCGTTCTGCGTAATAGTCGTCGGGACGCCGCGGCGCGCCGCGCTTCAGGGCCTGGGCGTTTTCCGCAATGAGTGGCGCGAGCTTGTGAGCATCATCCTGCCCCAGCGTTCTGATTTCCGCAGTTGTCATGAATTCCCCGGATATCACAGGTCAAAAATCGAGCCCCAACATGTCCCGAAACGGGAGCCGGGATCAAGGACCTGATTGAAATTCTTCTGACAGGCAAGACCCTCTTCCGGTTTTCGGCGAAGTGTGCCAAGAGCGCGGAACGGTTTCAGACGGACAAGTTACAGTGGCAGATGCGGGAAGAGTGAGAGCAACGGTGATCGGATTGAGCGCCGTCCTGATGTGGGCGACGCTCGGCGTCTTCGGCGCAGGCTCCGGGGACGTTCCGCCCTTTTTGCTGAATGCGCTCTGTTTCGGCCTTTCCGGATCGCTCGCGATGATCTGGCTGGCCATTTCGGGCAGGCTCCACCTGCTCCGGCAACCGGTCAGGGTCTGGATTTTCGGGACGCTTGGGCTGTTCGGCTTCCACTTTTTCTATTTCACGGCGATCCGCAACGCACCGCCGGTCGAGGCAAATCTCATCAACTATACCTGGCCTCTGTTGATCGTGCTCTTTTCGGCCTTTCTTCCGGGAGAAAGGCTGCGCGCGCACCATGTTCTCGGCACGGTGCTCGGCCTGGGCGGCGCGGGGCTGCTGATCAGCGGCGGCGACGGCATCCGGTTTTCCGGGAGTTTTGCCACCGGTTACGCGGCCGCGGTCGCCTCATCGCTGTTCTGGTCGAGCTACTCGGTCCTGTCCAGGCGGCTCGGCAAGGTGCCGACGGAAGCCGTCGCCGGGTTCTGTGTGACGACCGCTGTGCTTTCGACGGTCTGTCACCTCATGCTGGAACAGACGGTTTGGCCAGGTGGCGCAGTGGAATGGGGCTCCGTCCTCGCGCTTGCACTCTTTCCCGTCGGCCTAGCGTTTTTCACCTGGGATATCGGCGTGAAACGCGGTGATATCCAGGTGCTCGGGGCCGCCGCCTATTCTGCTCCCCTGCTGTCAACGCTGCTGCTCATCGCCTTCGGTTTCGGTGCGCTGACGCCCTCCGTTCTGATCGCCTGTTTCGCGATCACGCTGGGTGCCGTCATCGCCGCCAAGGATATGATTTTCAAGAGGACCGGCAGCGGCGGGAGTTCCGTCTGAAAATACCTTCTTCCTTCTCCCTTCGGTGAATTTCGCAGCGCGGCACAATCTTCTAGGCTGCGCCGACTTGGTTCCGAATCCACAGGATGTCCCGATGACCGCAACGCTCAGGCCCCGCCGTTCAGCTCTCTACATGCCAGGGTCCAATGCCCGCGCGCTTGAAAAAGCGAAAACCCTCGACGTCGACTGTCTGCTGCTGGATCTCGAGGATGCCGTCGCGCCCGATGCCAAGGATCTCGCGCGCACGCAGATCAATGATGCGATTGCCGCGGGCGGTTACGGAGACAGGGAAGTCGTCATCCGGATCAATGCGCTGGAAACACCCTGGGGTGAAACCGACCTCAAGGCGGCGATCCAGGCGTGCCCCGACGCCATTCTGGTGCCCAAGGTGAATTCGGCGGCCGATCTGCAGCGGGTCGCGCACCTGCTGTCGCTGCACAATGCGCCTGCAAGCCTGTCGCTGTGGGCGATGATGGAAACGCCCGAAGCCATGCTGAACGCCGGTGCCATCGGCGCCTGCGGCAGGGATCCGGAAGTCCGGCTGGACTGTTTCGTCATGGGCACGAACGACCTTGCCAAGGAAACACGCGCGCAGCTTACGCCCGGGCGGGCGGCAATGATGCCGTGGCTGATGACCTGTGTTGCCGCGGCGCGGGCGGGCGGTATCGATATTCTCGACGGTGTCTACAACGCCTTTCAGGACGACGAGGGGTTTGCCGCCGAGTGCAAACAGGGCGCGGAAATGGGCATGGACGGCAAGACGCTGATCCACCCGAAGCAGCTCGCGCCCTGCCATGCCGCGTTCAGCCCGACGGAGGCGGAAATCGCCTGGGCACGCAGGATCAATGAAGCCTTCGCGCTGCCCGAAAATGCCGACAAGGGCGCAATCCAGGTAGACGGAAAGATGGTCGAAAGGCTACATGCGGAGATGGGCAAGAGGGTCATGGCGATCGCCGATGCCATTGCCGCACGTGGTTGACGGGACAGATAGATGAAACTCTACAGGCTGATCACAGGCACGGATGACAGCGCCTTCTGCCATCGGGTGACCGAAGCACTCAACAATGGCTGGGACCTGCACGGTTCGCCGTCGATCTCGTTCGATACGGCAAAGGGAACGGCCATTTGCGGGCAGGCCGTCGTCAAGGAAGCAGACGGCACCTATTCGCCTGATATGAAGCTCGGCGAGCAATAGGGACCAGCCGCCGGTTCCGGCCGCGGGATGTCGCTGACGAGAACCCGCGGACGTAGCCTAGGTGACGGACCCTAGTGTTTCAGCCGGGTTTCCAGAAGCTCGGCCACCCTGGCCGCGTCAAACGGCTCCTTGAGGAAATCGAACAGGGGTTCCAGTTTTTCGGCGCCTTCCAGATAGTCTTCGTATCGCAGCCGATGGCAGACATCTGCGTTCTGCTCCGCGTAGGCCGCCGTCAGGTCCTCGAAATTGTCCCACTTCCGGCGGACATCCCCGGGCTGCATGTTTTTCCAGAACGACGATTTGACAACATTTTCAAAGGCGCGATTCTGGAAAATGAAGCGGCTGCCCGGAAAATACGTGCGTATGGTGTCCAGGAATTTCGGGAAGTATTTCGGATCGTTGTGATACCGGATCTCCTTGAAACCCAGAACCCGCGCGTCCCCTTTCGGACAGAGCACTTTCGAAACGAATGTATCGAACAGGCTTAGCGCATAGTCATCGACGCTGACATCCTCCATGCCGTACCAGGGGTCAAGCGACGTGCCGACCATTGTGCCGAAATAAGGCCGCTCGCTGGAGATGATCGACCGCTGCGGTTCCTGCCGTTGCTGAAAGTTCCCCTCGCCGCGGATGGCCGTGACCGACCGGCAGAGATGGACCAGCGCATTGCAGTTCTCGCCCCGCACGAAATAGCCCGGGATGGAGTTCAGCAAATGCTGGGTCAGCGTCGATCCGGACCGTCCGAACGCCACGACAAAAACATATCCATCCTTAGGGAAATAAAGCGAAGGATACTGCCTGTGCAGTTGGAAACTGTCCTCCCGAAGCGGCAATACATTCGACATATTCTTGATCTCCTAAACGAGCGGGTCCCATGCGAAGCTTTCCGTCCGCCGAAACGCGCTTTACCCCAACCACCTGCTCGCGATCGCCAGTGCCTTCCCGACCGATTCCCATTACTTGAAATCTGTTGTTGCCGAGCAGTGTTCAAAGCCGACGATCAGCGGCATATTGCAAAGGGAGACAGGAAAAATGGCTGTTTTTTGTTGAAGGAAAGATTTGCTGCCACAAGACATGAAATTTTATCTGATAGAGTGAATTTCGATCTAATTTCTTGTCTGATGAATAAGTATTATGTAGTAAATACGTTGATTTTTGAACTATTTTGCAAACAAAATCTCGAATAGTTTGGAGTAGGCGGCCTCGACGCATTCCGCTTCATGAGGGCCTTGCCGGTAGAGATTGTTCAGCCCGGGGGCCGCGTTCACTTCCAGGACCGTTGCGCCTGATGTGTTCCAGCCGCCATCCGGAACGATCATGTCGACGCCTGCGTAGCGAAGACCCAGCGTGGCAGTCGCTGCGCGCGCGGTTTCAACGAGGTTGGGCCCAAGCTGATCCGTGATGATTTCAGCCGTTCCGCCCGAGGACAGATTGGTCACGGGCAAGAGCGCAATCTTGTCGCCGGCTTGGGGAATGCTGCCGCGGGTGACCCCTTGCCGGGTCAGGGCAGCATCGATCCTGGCATCGGACGCCACGATCTTCGGGTGACCGTCGATCAGTGCCGCGATGCTCAGCCGGCCGTCGCCCGTCACGTGAGGTGCCTTGCGTTCGATGGCACACAGGACGGCCCCGTCGAGAATGACGACGCGCAGGTCCCGGCCCTTGACTTCCCGCTGGACGAGCCATTGCGCGTGCGTGCTAGTCAGCACCTGCAGCGCGTTTTCAAGCTCCGCGCCGTTGCCGGCGCGCATGACATCCAGTCCTTCCCGGCCGGTATTGGGCTTCAGGAAGAGGGGAAACCCTTGTTTTTCAACAAATCCGGAAACGGAGGCGGGCAATTGACAGCCCGGCTGCACCTCCGGGCTGAAGACAAGCAGGCTTTCCGGGACGCGGATGCCTGCCCTTTGCAGGAAGTGGAGAGAATAGGCCTTGTCATTTGCGATTTCAGCGGCGCCAAGCGGATTGATGTCAAACCGCGTACCTTTGAAGAACCAGCGCTTTCCGGCACTGTTTTCAACGCAGCCTGCATGCCCGTGGCTGTCGCCTGCGGTCAGACGGAGGCCGTGTCGGCTGCAATAACGCTCAAGAAGATCGAAAACGACCGACCGGCCACGTTCGCTCAATTTCCGGGAACGCGGCCTGCCGCTCAATTCCGGCCTTTGCGCTGGTTGGCGTTGGCCAGGTAATCGATCTTGAAGAGATCCGGGTTGGTCGGCGCGTTGGACACAACGTTATAGACCGCAACAGATGTGTCGTAGCCCTGCTGATCGGTCACGGTCCATTGTTTCAGGGCGAAGTTGTTGGTGTCGAAGATCAGCGTCAGTGTTCCCGAATTGAACCTCGTCTTGTCGAAAATCGTCACGGTGATCAGGTCCTTCTCGACCAGGACATTGGTGACGTTGGTATCCTTCTCGAGATCGATCGAATCCGACAAAAGAAACCGGAGCGGGGTCTGGCCCAGGGGCCAGATATCCTGCGTGTTCAGTTTGCGGTCCCTGACGGAGACGGACTTGCCGTCGGCCACGATATCGAGAACGGACGGCTTGTTATAGTAGAAGCGGACCTTGCCGGGACGCGCCATGTAGAACTTGCCGTCGGACTGGCTGCCGTCCGGGCCGAACTGGATGAAATCCCCGTGCATCGTCTTCACGGAGTTGAAATAGCCGCTCAGCTCCTTGAGCGTCTTCTGCTCCTGCTGGGTCAGCGCATGCGCCGGCAGCAGACTTGTGACTACCAGTGCCGCCGCGAAAAAGAGGCGGCCAAGATGTGCACTAAGACGGGAGGCAAAGCTTATCGGCATGATGCAATGTCCTAAGTCGTTAAATATGGCGAATACTATACCCCAGGTAATGCGCCTGTGTGGCAAAGCTTTGGCATTTGTAGCCTAAAACTCTTCCTCGACACCGTTTTGCACGAGAATTTCCCGCTTTCCGGCGTGGTTGGCGGAGCTGATGAGCCCTTCCTGCTCCATCCGCTCGATGAGCGATGCAGCACGGTTGTAGCCGATCGAAAGACGCCGCTGGACGTAGGAGGTCGACGCCTTCTTGTCGCGCAGCACGATCGCGACCGCTTTGTCGTACAGCTCGTTGCCCTCGCCACCACCGGCCAGGCCACCGCCGCCACCGTCGTAGGGGCTTTCGGCTTCCTCATCCTCCTCGGTGACCGCTTCCAGATATTGCGGCGTTCCCTGGACCTTCAGATGCTTGACGATATCCTCGACTTCGTCGTCGGACACAAACGGTCCGTGAACGCGCTGTATCCGTCCGCCACCAAGCATGAAGAGCATATCGCCCTTACCGATCAGCGCTTCGGCTCCACCGCCATCGAGAATCGTGCGGCTGTCGATCTTGGACGTGACCTGGAACGAAATCCGGGTCGGGAAATTGGCCTTGATCGTCCCCGTGATCACGTCGACCGAGGGACGCTGCGTCGCCATGATCAGGTGAATGCCGGCGGCACGGGCCATCTGGGCGAGGCGCTGGATCGCACCCTCGATGTCCTTGCCCGCGACCATCATCAGGTCGGCCATCTCGTCGACGATCACGACGATATACGGCATTTTCTCGAGCGGGAGTTCCTCTTCCTCGTAGATCGGCTGGCCGGTGTCGCGGTCAAAACCGGTCTGCACGGTTCGGGTGAAGCTCTCTCCCTTTTCGAGCGCCTGCTTGATGCGCGTGTTGTAACCGTCGATGTTCCGGACACCCATCTTCGACATTTTCTTGTAGCGGTCTTCCATCTCGCGGACGGTCCACTTCAAGGCAACCACAGCCTTTTTCGGATCGGTCACGACCGGTGTCAGAAGGTGCGGTATGCCGTCATAGATGGAGAGTTCCAGCATCTTCGGATCGATCATGATCAGCTTGCACTGCTCGGGTGTCAGCCGGTAAAGCAGCGACAGGATCATGGTGTTGATCGAGACTGACTTACCCGAGCCGGTGGTGCCGGCCACGAGCAGGTGGGGCATGCGTGCCAGGTCCGCAACGACGCTCTCGCCATTGATGGTCTTGCCGAGCGCAAGCGGGAGCTTCGCCTTGGATTTCTCGAAATCCTGTGCAGCAATCAGTTCGCGCAAAAGCACGGTTTCGCGGCGTGCATTGGGCAGTTCGATGCCGATCGCATTCTTGCCGGGAATGACGGCGACGCGGGCGGAAATTGCGCTCATTGACCTTGCGATGTCGTCGGCGAGCCCGATGACGCGGGAGGACTTGATGCCGGGTGCCGGCTCCAGTTCGTAAAGCGTGACAACCGGACCCGGGCGAACCTCGATGATCTCGCCGCGCACGCCGAAGTCTTCAAGGACGCCTTCCAGTATGCGTGCATTCTGCTCCAGCGCGTCGGCGGAAAGACCGGGAACCTTGCCGCTTGCCTTCGGTTCGGAAAGCAGACGCAGCGGCGGAAGTTCGTATTCTTCAGGTGCGCCCAGGAAAGAAGGCTGGGCCTCTTCGATCGCCCGCTTGCTCTGTTTCGGTCTGGGGGCAGGCGGGATCACGCGGCCGGTCTGTGCCGCCTGGGGCGCGGGCTGTCCCGGCGCGGCCTGCGGCTGGTTCGGGGCCGCGATACCGACGGGCATCGCCTGCTGGCCCGCGACCGGTCCCTTGTCGATCAGGAGGTCGTCGGGTTCGAAGCCCTCACCTTCCTCGTCGAACGGTTCGTCCATGAACGAACCATCCAGATCCTCGTCCTCGACGTCGCGGCCACGCTCGTAGAATTCATCAAGACCGTCATCGTCGGTCGGCATCAGCCGGCCCGTCAGCGCGCGCCGCAGCGCCGACAACCTGCCGCCCCGCCGGCCGTCATCATGATCGCCCTCGTCGTCGTCCGCGTAACCGCCTTCGTCCCAGTCCTCGTCGTGGTCGATATGCCGTGCCCGGTTCAGGCCGGTGATCCGGCGCAGTGTCGCGGTGCCCTGAAGACGCCAGTGTTCGACCTGTCCAACCATGGCACTGAAGAAGACAGACAGTCTTGATTCGGCGTCTTCGTCGTCCAGACCCAGTTCCTCTTCAACAGATCTGCCATGCCCCTTCGGCGCGGCAGCACGCGCGCCGGGAGCCAGATCTCTCTCATGGTCCATGTCGTCCTTGCCGCCGAGCCAACCGGCCGCCGACAGCAGGAAGAAAATCGCCGGGACACCCAGCCCAAGGCCTCCGATGATGGTTGCAGCGCCAGAGGTCATGTTCGACGTGATCAGCGCCGGCACCTGATGTACGGTATCGCCGAGGAAGCCGCCCAGACCGGTCGGAAGAGGCCAGCTCTCCGGCACCGGCAGCGCCGCGAGCGCCCCTGCCGACAGGCTTGATCCGACGAGCCAGAAAAACAGCCGCTTGCGTCCGATGCCAAGGGCGTGCCCCGCCATGAGCCGCCAGCCCCAGAGCACCAGCGGAATGAGGAAGACGGCGGTGGCCAGTCCGATTGTCTGCATGAGGATATCGGCAACGATCGCACCCGGTGCACCGAGCGCGTTGCGGACCATGCCGTCGGTGGCATGATTGAGGCTCGGGTCGTTTACGGACCAGGTTGCCAGGGACGCTGCGAGCATGGCCGCGACGGCAATGATGCCGAGGCCGGACGCGCCCACCAGATTGCGTCGCAGGAAACGCTTGATCGGGCTCTCGGTGTCCAACAGGTCGACGGGTGACCGGCGGCCGTTGCCGCGGATTGCGCTGGCGCGTCTCATGCCTGTTCTCCAAACCATTTTGCCATCCGTTCAAGCGCAACTTCTGTCTGCGCAAGCGGTGCGGTCAGCCCGACACGAATGAAGTCGCGTCCCGGATTCGTGCCGTCCGACTGGTCGGAGGCGAGAAATCCGCCAGGAACCACCTTGACCCCACAGTCGCTCCAGAGCCGGCTGGTGAGCGAAATGCCGTCGCCCCAGCGGCTGACGTCAAGCCAGAGGAAGAAGCCGCCCTCGGCGGTCACATTGCCCATGATGGGGCCAAGATGCCGCTCGGCTGCCTCGAATTTCTGATTGTAAAGCCGCCTGTTTTCGATGACGTGATCTTCGTCCTGATAGGCGCGCACCGCCACGGCCTGCGCAGGCAGAGGAACCTGCGGAGCGGCCAATCCGCGGAATTTCGCCCATTTGCCGAGAAACTCCGGATCGCCTGCGGCAAAACCGCATCGCAGACCGGCAAGGTTCGAGCGCTTGGACAGCGAGTTGAGAACAATGATATTGCCGTAGCCGCCACCCATTGCCTTGGCGGCTTCCAGAATCCCGGTTGGCGGCGTCTCCCGGTAAATCTCCGAATAGCATTCATCGGCGAAAATGTAGAACCGGTGTTTGCGTGCCAGGCCGATCAAGCGGGTCCAGAAGGCGAGGTCGGCGGGAAAGCCTTCCGGGTTCGTCGGTGAGGCGACATAGAACGCGACGGTTTCCTCAAGCAGGTCCGGATCAAGGCTGTCCAGATCCGGCAGAAAATTGTTGCCGGGTACGGCGTCGAGCAGCACGGCGCGGGCATCTGCGACATGCGCCGCGGCCGCGTAGGTCTGGTAAAACGGGTTTGGCAGGATCACCACCGGATGGTCCAGACCCTTGGCCAGCTGGTCCCTGGCCGCGATCGCACCGAATGAAAGACCCTCGCGGGATCCGTTCAGGGGCAGCACCCCGTTTTTCGGATCGATCGTGCCGTCCAGATTGTAGCGCCGGTCAAGCCAGCCGGCGACGGCAGCGCGGAACGCATCCGAGCCGTTGATCGGCGGGTAGCGCCTGAAATCGGCCATGTTTTCGGCAAGAACTTCAGCGGTAAAGCCGGGAATGGCGTGCTGGGGTTCGCCAATGGTCATGATGATCGGATCAAGTCCGGGTGTCTTGCCGTCCAGGAGTTCGGCAAGGCGCTGAAAAGGATTGGAGCTCGGCAGAACAGCGCCGCGCGTATAGGCTTGAGAGCTGGCAGTCATGCAATATCCGGCAGTCGTTACGCAGTACTTTGATCCGACCCTATCGCCCTCTTGGTAAATCTCTGATTAACCAAGGAACAAATGGTGACTTTCCTGATCGCAGATTGCCTGCGCTACCGTTCTTTTTTAAGGTTGCGGAAGAAAATCTGATCGTGATCGCAAAAGGTTACTCATGACGCTGAAAAAGGATCCCGTTTCCGTCGTCTGCTTCGGAGATTCGCTGACCTGGGGATTCAATCCCACCGACAAGTCAAGGTATGGTCACGACGTCCGGTGGACGCGCCGGTTGCAGCAGGAACTCGGGGCCGGATTCTTCGTGATCGAGGAAGGCGTCAACGGCCGCACAACTGTTTTTGAAGATCCGACACGCGGCGACAAGAACGGTCTGGAGCACCTGATGACGGTGCGCAAGACCCACATGCCGATCGATGTCCTGATTATCATGCTGGGGTCGAATGATCTGCAGGACCGGTTCAACATGAGCGCGGATGCGATCGGGCTTGCCATGGGCAGGGTGCTGTTTGCCGCAACACAGGCGACGGACGATGTCGAAGGGCGCGCGCCGAAAGTTCTGCTGATGGCCCCGCCACCTCTGGGGGACTTCACGGGGCTTGAATATGAAGGCCTTTATTCGAATGCGCATGGCGGTGCGCAGTCCAGGCGGCTGGCTGCCGTCTATGCCAGGCTGGCGGAACAGTACGGGACTGCGTTTCTCGACGTCGGGAGCATCCTGTCGCCGAGCGCCAAGGACGCGGTGCATTTCGAGGCCGCGCCCCAGGCGGAGCTGGCCCGCGCGATCGCGGACGAAGTCCGAACGCTCATTGGCGACTGAGTCAGGGATTGATCCGCTCCAGAGCCTTGCGGATCCGGACCTTTACCGACCCCGCCGTCTCTTGTGTCATCGCCTTGTCCAGCCGGTCGGCTGCCTCGCGCCTATGCGCGGGGAAGCGCTCGCCATGAAGCGCGAGACCATAATAGGCCCAGGCCCGCAAGAACCTGTTCTCCGCTTCCACTGCGTCGAGAATGAAGGCTTGAAGGGTTGCCTCGGCTTCGTCGGGTATCGTCAGGTGTTCAAGATATTGCAGAAAGTGAAGGCGGGTTTCCCAATGGCCGAAGCCTGACATCCCGGCAAGGTGCCGTTTGCTGCGCTCACCCGAAAGCTCAGGCTCGCCCTGATCGAACGCGTGCTTGAGAAGCCAGGTTGCGCCGCGTTCGCAGTCCGGGTGTTCGCTGAGGTCAATCAGGTGATCAACAAAGTCCGGCTGGCGGTGAAGCGTTTCGTAGGCCGATTTCAGCGGTCCGGTCGTCTTGCCGTCCCAGCCGGACAGCAGTTGTTGAAGTCGGTCGCGCATGTCGGAGGCGTCTTTGCCGTCAGAAGTCGACGGTCAGTCCCTTGATTTCCCAGTCATCGTACCGGGTCGGCTCCAGGCCGCCGCGACCGTTCACCTCGTCCGGCAAGGCGTTTTGTTTCGCGTCGATCTCCTGTCGCCTGGCCTCGGCCTCTTTCAGCGCGCGCTGGGCTGCAGGGGGGAGATCCTCGAACCGCTTTTTCGGCTTTTCTTCGATTTGGGTCGCAAGGCTCGGGACTTCGCTCTGGCGATAGGCTTGTGCCGGATTGTCTTGTTCGTCTGTCATGACCGTCTGCGATTGTTTCCATATTCGCGGTGAACGTGCTCTGTGGCGGTCAATATAGGGCAACCCGATCCGGTTTGCAGCCAAATGGCGCCTTCTTCGTCCAAAGAGTGCCGGGATGGTGTCTGCCCATGCATTGCCGACATGGGGCAGCGCGCCGCCGGGCGCGGCGCACGCGTCAGGCGCCTTGCAGGACCTTGCGATCTTGAAGCGCGGGTCCGGATGCCCTTCGCCTGATGAGCAGGAAGAAGGACATGATCAACAAAGCGACCAGCACAAAGACCGCAGCCGCATGCACCGTGAGGGCTCCCGGGAGCAGCGGCAGGAGCAGCATGTATATCAGCGGCTGCATCCAGGTCAGTCCGGCCAGAAACTGCATCTCGATCGGCCAATCCGGCACAGCGCGGGCAATGAACAGAACGCCTGCTGCGAACAAGGGCCAGCTGTAATACATGAAGGAGGGTGCCACGAGCATGCTCAAAAGCAGCAGCATGCCGACACGCAGCTCGTAAGGCCAGTCCCTCGGGAGACGGAAGGTGCAAAATGCGCCGGCAAGAATTGCAGCCAAAACCAGTCCTGCCCTCAAGTCCGCCGCGACACCCAGGCGGCCAAGAAACGACCTGAAGGACGTGTCCCACTCCAGTGCCGTCAGTGCATAGGCTTGATAAAGGGGCGTCGAAAACGATGCCAGGTAGCTTTCAAAGATACCGGGTCCGAACATGAGCAGCGTCGCGATCAGCATTGACAGCGTTCCCAGTATCGCCCAGGCGATGCAACGCCACGCGCCGATACCAGCCAGAAAAAACGGGACCAGCAGACCATATTGCGGTTTGATCGTTGCAACCGAAAGGGCGAGACCTGACAGAATCGGCCGTTTTTTCGCGTGCATGGTTGCATAGACGATGAGCCCTATCACGAAGACAGACAGGTTGAGTCTCAGGAGGATCTGAACTGGTGCGGCAGAGGCGGCAAACAAGGCGGAAAGAGCAAGATTTAGCCCGGCCATGCGCGGGATCGCGAAGAGCGCGATCAGCGTAAGGCAGATGAAGCCTACCTTGACCGTTGCGAAGTCTGCCCAGGCAAAAACATGGAAAATCGGCAGGGCATGCGGCGGATTTAGGAAGATCAGATCCGAAAGCCGCTCCGGCAAACCGTCCCGGAACAGATCTGGATCATAAACATATGACGCAGCGTCATAATTTGTCATTTCGGACGCCCGGTAAAAGGCAGCCATATCCTCGACCCGGGCTTCCTTCAACGATGTCGGCAGGTGCGCAAGGGGAGCTCTCGTGTTGAAGAGGCATACGAGGGTTCCGAACGCGGTAATGATCAGCAGCCAGAGAAAGACCGGGCCACCGAAACCGGTCCTGAGGGCCGGGGAATCCCAGAAGGGCAGCAGACTGCGCGATGAAGACATGAGGATGACCCAACGGAAGAAGGCGAGAGGACAGAAGAAGAAACCTAAAGTTGCATCAAAGATTGAAGATTCCGTTAAACCCTGGATTGTAAGACACCTAAGGTTGTGCTGCTTTGTGCATTGATCTGGCCTACCGGGAGCTCTTTGTTTCCGGAAATCACTGCCGTGCTCTGCAAAACAGGGGAGGATGGCTGGTGCCGGGAGCCGGCAAAGACCGGCTGGTCCCGTACCGCCTGGTCGTCACGCGCACGCCGCAAGCTTGCCAAGATTGTGAACAATACCCATGTTCAGTCTGGATTTTTAACGACCGGGCGGTACGGCCGATACCGGCAAGCCAGAACAGGAAACGGACACCACACGCGATGAATTACGTACGGACAGCGATGCTGCTTGCGGCCATGACCGCGCTCTTCATGGGCATCGGCTTCATGATCGGCGGCCAGGCAGGCATGATGATCGCCCTTGCGATTGCCGCGGCGATGAACCTGTTCAGCTACTGGAACGCGGACAAGATGGTGCTGCGCATGCATCACGCAAAGGAAGTCGACGAGCGCTCCATGCCCGACTTCTATCGCATGGTGAAGCA
>JBCBUA010000154.1:0-13812 GCA_039818365.1 Pseudomonadota bacterium | reverse complement strand
CGTCATTCCAGACAAGTGAAGCAGAGCCGAACGCTGATCTGGAATCCATGCCGCTATGTTTCATAAACAGTGAAGCCGTTCAGAAAGAAATGAAACGGCATCGACGCCATGGTCGACCCATGGCATGACCCGGGCGTATGGTGTGGGGTTCAGCAACTCAGGCGTCAACCTGGAAAGGTGAACCGTTTGCCGCTTCCTGTCTTGCCGGTCAAGCGCAGTGCTCGCCGGGATCGGGGAGGCGCGGCCCCGATGGATTTCAGCCGGTTTCAGGCTCGAACAATCGGCCGATCGTTTTGAAGAGTTTTGCTTTCAGGCCGCATAGGGGTCTTGTTTCCCGGTGATCCGGTGCATTTCTCCAGCGTAAGCGCTATGCCGCATTGGCCTTGACAGAAGGTTGGCCTATGTATGGCATGAGAGGACACGCTGCTGAGGGACTTGCAGAGCCGATGAACGTTCAACCGACCACTCCGCTGACCGCCGACAAGGCGGCCGACAAGGCAGCCGAATTCCGCAAACTGCATCTGCCGGGAGATCATCCGCCGGTAAAGAGCGGCAAGGTGGGTGTGCTGTTGGTCAATCTCGGCACCCCTGATGCGACGGACTACTGGCCGATGCGCCGGTACCTGCGCGAGTTCCTGTCCGACAAGCGTGTGATCGAATGGCCGCGGGCGATCTGGTATCCGATCCTCTACGGCATTGTTCTGATGACCCGTCCGGGAAAGTCCGGCAAGGCCTATGACGAGATCTGGAACCACGAGAAGGACGAATCTCCGCTCAGGACCATCACACGCAGCCAGTCCGACAAGCTGGCCGAAGTGATGGGTGTTGAAGGCGACCGGCTGAAAGTGGACTGGGCGATGCGTTACGGGCAGCCCTCCATTCCGGACAAGCTGAAGGCACTCAAGGAGGAAGGCTGCGACCGAATCCTGGTGTTTCCGCTCTACCCGCAATATTCGGCAACGACGACCGCGACGGTGAACGACGTCGTCTGCAAGACCCTTCTCGAGATGCGCTGGCAACCCGCCATCCGCACCGTGCCGCCGTATCATGATGACCCGGTCTACGTGACCGCGCTGGCGAACTCCGTGAAGGAGCATCTTGCCACGCTCGATTTCGAGCCAGACGTTGTCCTGACGTCCTATCATGGTATTCCGCAATCCTATTTCAAGCGCGGCGACCCGTATCACTGCCATTGCATGAAAACGACGCGGCTGATGCGCGATGTGCTTGGCTGGGACGAGCAGAAATTGCGCGTGACCTTCCAGTCGCGGTTCGGGCCCGAGGAATGGCTGCAGCCTTACACGGACAAGACCGTCGAACAGCTGGCCAAGGACGGCGTTTCCAAAGTTGCCGTCATGAACCCGGGCTTCGTTGCCGATTGCCTGGAGACGCTTGAGGAGATTGCTGGCGAGGCCGGCGAGATCTTCGAGGAAGCCGGCGGCGAGCACTTCACCCATATTCCGTGTCTCAACGATACGGGGCTGGGCATGGACGTGATCGAACACATCGTCAGGCGCGAGCTTAGCGGCTGGATCTGACGCGATCCGCTGCCCCCGGCGGATAGGTCCTGCGACATCTCTGGAGCGAACGCTGCCGGCATTGCCGCAGCGCAAATTTCCCTGTGCGTTCCGAAGCTTTGAAAAAGAGGTGGGAAGTGCTGCGCATGTGCGGTCTTGAACCGGTAAATGCGCTGGCACGACTCACGCAAAAAGAGCATAGTGGCCGCGGAAATCCAGACGTCTACAGGAGACATTCATGCCAATCGATATCGATGGAGCCAGTATTGTCCTGATCGCTCTCGTGGTTCTGGTCATCCTGGTGTTCTTCGCCGGGGTCAAGACCGTTCCCCAGGGCTACAATTACACGATCGAACGGTTCGGCAAATACCGCAAGACGCTTTCGCCGGGCCTGAATTTCATCATTCCGTTCATCGACACGGTCGGCCAGAAGCTGAACATGATGGAACAGGTTCTCGACGTTCCCTCCCAGGAGGTGATCACGCGCGACAATGCGACCGTGACCGCCGACGGCGTGACCTTCTACCAGGTGCTGGACGCAGCGCGCGCCGCCTATGAGGTTCTTGGCCTGCAGAACGCGATCCTGAACCTGACCATGACCAACATCCGCTCGGTCATGGGATCGATGGACCTGGACAGCCTTCTTTCCAACCGCGACGAAATCAACGCGAAGGTGCTGCGCGTCGTCGATGCAGCGGCAGAGCCCTGGGGTGTCAAGATCACGCGTATCGAGATCAAGGACATCAACCCGCCGCGGGATCTGGTCGACGCCATGGCGCGCCAGATGAAGGCCGAACGTGACAAGCGTGCCTCCATTCTCGAAGCGGAAGGCAAGCGGCAATCGGAGATCCTGCAGGCGGAAGGCGAAAAGCAGTCGCTTATCCTTGAGGCCGAAGGCCGGCGCGAGTCCGCTTTCCGGGATGCCGAAGCCCGTGAAAGGGAAGCGGAAGCCGAGGCCAAGGCGACCCAGATGGTCAGTGCCGCCATCGCCTCCGGTGACGTCCAGGCGATCAACTACTTTGTTGCCAACAAATATGTCGAGGCGTTCCAGGCCCTGGCCACCTCGCGCAACCAGAAAACGCTGATCCTGCCGATGGAAGCGACCTCTCTGCTCGGGTCATTGAGCGGGATTGGTGAAATCGCGAAGGAAGCCTTCGGTGAGCATGGACGGGAAAACCGGACTTCGTCGGGCATACCGAATACCGGGCGCTCCGAAGGAGATCCCTCGTGACGCTGATTGAAAACACGATCAGTGCATTGGGTCCCTGGACATGGTTCGTCCTGGGGTTGCTGCTGCTCGGCCTCGAGATCGTCGCACCGGGAAGCATCTTCCTCTGGTTCGGGCTGTCCGCGCTTGCCGTCGGCGTCGTTGCCCTTGTCTTCGACCCGAGCTGGCAGGTGCTTGTCAGCCTGTTCCTCGTTCTGTCGATCGTCAGTCTCCTCGTTGGCCGGCGGATGATGCGCAAGCTGGCTTCCGAAGCCGGAGACCCCGGTCTCAACCAGCGCGGCAGCCGCTACATCGGCCGGGAATTCACCCTGCAGAAACCGCTCAGCGAGGGCGCAGGCAACCTTTCGATTGACGACACCATCTGGCGCATCACCGGCCCCGACCTTCCGGCGGGGACGAAGGTGCGCGTGGAGTCGATCGACGGTGCCAGGCTGGTGGTGTCCCAGGTCGAGTGAGTGCGACCCAGGGGACCGCATCGATTGCCGCCCCGGCCCTGAGCCGGGGCCTCCTGCATGGGGTGGTCTGGTCCCGGATCAGGTCCGCGACGGGGCAGATGCTGCACCATCATTTTGAGCGAGCGTCTGCGGAGCCGGGAGGTTGGCTTTACGCTTTCCGGGTTTCCCTCTCCCCTGGGGAGAGGGTCAGGGTGAGGGGACAAACGTCTGAGGAGTGCTGACAGCTCCGATCCCTCACCCGGCCTTTCAGGCCGACCTCTCCCAGCGGGAGAGGTGACCCGGATTGCGGCTGGTTTGATGCAGGACGCAACTTCCCGAGCGCTGAGGAAAACGAAGTGATTCTGTCGCTGCCCGGAATGACGCTAGCAACTGAAAACCTCATTTGTGAGGAAGGCCGCAGGCTTGTCTCGTAGGATGGGCCGGATGGCAAAGGACTTGCCGCCAGTCCTTCGAGACGCACGCAGGCGTGCTCCTCAGGATGAGGCCGAAGGTCTGGATGGCCATGATCTGTCTGATTGTCTTTTGTGTTCGCTGCGCTCACGCTGATATCTGGCTTCCGGATCAGCGCGCAGCATAAGCTGCGCTTGCCCGGAACGACGCTAGCAACTGAAAACCTCATCTTTGAGGAAGGCCGCAGGCCTGTCTCGAAGGATGAGGCAGCTAACAAAGGACTTACCGCCAGTCCTTCGAAACGCACGCAGCCATGCTCCTCAAGGACGTCAAAGCTTGTGCCCGGGCGGGACCGGAGGTTCTTCGGCCTTGAGAAGAATGCCGATGCGCCTGTTCGCGGCAAGATACGGGTCGTTCGGAAAGAGCGGTTCGGTGTCCGCCTTCCCGACGACTGCGAAGAACTGATCTTCCGGCACGCCATATTCGGCCAGGATCTGGCGCGCGACGTTGGCGCGTTCGCTCGACAGGTCCCAGCCGGTGTAGCTCGGATCGCTGGTCTGCTGGCCCGCCGTGGTGTGACCGGTGATCTCGACACGGTTGGGCATGCGCGCGAGCACCGGCGCCATCTTGGCAATCAGGCGCCGGGTCGTCTCATAAGGATACTTGGATCCTTCGCGGAACATTGAGCGGCCGTCCTGGTCGACCAGCATGATGTTCAGGCCTTCGTCGGATTCTTCCAAAATGATGTTGCTGGAGACTTCCGTAATCTCGGGCATTTCCTGCCAGGCCTGGCGCAGGGAAGCGGCCGCGGTTGCGAACTGGCGCGGTTTTTCGATATCGGCTTCAAGCGTGTCGTGCGTGTTGGCTTCCGGCCCCTGCTTGCGGCGCTTCTCGTGCCGCTCCTGCGAGAAATCGGAATCGTTTTCCTGTTCGACCTGGCTGATGTCTTTCATGTATTCCCGGATGGGAATGCCTTCGACCTCGATAATGCCGGTGCGGCGCGAGGTTTCCTTGACACCGAACGCTTCGCGCATCGACCCGGCGACCACTTGCAGTTTCTCCTTGTCCTGAATGGAAAAGGAGATGATCAGAACGAAGAAACACACAAGCAGCGACATCAGATCGGCAAAGGTGACCAGCCAATCCGGAGCGCCCCCACCGCCTTGCTGCTTTTTCTTTGCCATCCGCTCCTGCCTGTCCGTTTCGCCTGTTAAGCCGCTTCTGCCAGTTCAGCGCGCATTTTCTCAGGCAGGTACGCCACCAGCATTTCCTTGATGAGCGCAGGGCTCTTGGACTCGCGGATCTGGCAGACACCGTCGATGATCAGTGTCTGGTTGAGTTCGTCCACGTCGAATTTCGCATCAAGCTTGTCCACCAGCGGCAGACAGATGATGTTCGAGATGAGAGCGCCGTAAAGTGTGGTGAGCAGCGCGACAGCCATGGACGGACCGATCGCTGCCGGATCGTCCATATTGGCAAGCATCTGAACAAGGCCGACCAGCGTTCCGATCATGCCGAAGGCCGGGGCCGAATCGCCGAGCGCTTTCATCACGCGTTTGCCTTCGGACAGGCGTGACAGCTGCAGATCCCGTTCCCGCTCCATCGCTTCCTTGATGAATTCGAGCTCGTAGCCGTCGGCGATGTACTGCACGCCCTTTGCCAGAACCGGGTCCGAGACGTCGACATTCTCCAATCCGAGAGGACCGGACTTGCGGACGATTTCGCCGAGATTGGTGATTTCCGAGATAAGGTCGCGCGGGCTGTTGCCCTTGCCGGAAAGAGCAACCTTGAAACCGGTCACGAACGCTGCGGCGATGTCGGACAGCTGAAAGCGGACAAGCGTCGCGGCAAGACCTCCGCCGATCACGATCAGCATCGAGGGCACGTCGACGAATTGCGTAAAGCTGCCGCCAAGAAAAATCGCGGTCAACACGATGCCAAACGCACCTAGGATTCCGATAAGGGTCGCCAGATCCATTCTGATCACACACCAAGGTTTATGGCACCAACGCCAGTGAAACTTGGGTGCAGTCTAAGACCCTTATGGCTAATCAAATCCTAATGCGCTTCGACGAAGTGCATGGGAAACGAACTTTTTTGGCCGCATTGACGGTTTTGTGACCCGGGCGAACAGGTGCTCTTGCGCAAATGTCAGGCTGCACCGATCCGCAACAGATCGTGAAGGTGCACGATACCGACAGGGCGGCCGTCCTCGATCACGAAAACGGAGGTGATCGACAGGCTGTTCACCAGTTCAAGGATCGTGGCGGACAAGGTGTCCGGTGCCACCGTTTTCGGCGACAGGGTCATGATGTCGCCAGCGGACTTTTCCAGAAGGTTCGCCGACACGTGCCGCCGAAGGTCGCCGTCCGTAATGATGCCGACCAACTGGTTCAGTTCGTCCGTCACGCCGAGGACGCCGAACCCGCGCTGGGTCATCAGCACAATGCCCTCGCTCATGGATGTGGTTGCGGATGCGAGCGGCAGGCTGTCCCCGGAATGCATGATGTCCCGGGCCGTCTTGAGGCTGGCGCCAAGCCGTCCGCCGGGGTGAAGAACCCGGAAATCCTGCGCCGTGAAGCCGCGCCCCTCCAGGAGCGCCACCGCGAGCGCATCGCCGATCGCAAGCTGGATCAGCGCGGATGTCGTGGGTGCCAGTCCATGCGGGCAGGCTTCGGCGACACCCGGCAATTTCAGGACAATGTCCGAGGCTTGTCCGAGTGCGCTGTCTTCGCGGGACGTAATGGCCACCAGCGGCACCTTGAAGCGCCGGGTGTAATTCACGATGCTGGCGAGCTCCTGCGTCTCCCCCGACCAGGACAGGGCCAGAACCACATCACCGTCGCCGATCATGCCCAGATCGCCATGGCTCGCCTCGGAGGCGTGAACAAAGAAGGATGGGGTGCCCGTGGAGGCAAGACTTGCGGCGATCTTCGTGCCGATGTGACCGCTCTTGCCGATGCCTGTAACGATGACGCGGCCCGTCATCTTGCTGATCAGCTCGAATGTTTGTCTGAACGGGCCTGACAGGCCGTTTTTCAAGGCGGCCCGGACGGCGCTCAAGCCCGCGATTTCGGTCTCCAGGGTCCGTTCGGCGGACACGACGCTCTGAGCGAGGGTGTCGGCGTCTTGATCGGAAACGGAATCGGGAGAGGGAGTTGCCATGTGATCTTTCTTTTTTTGAACAGGATATCACCTAAAACACTCATCGGCGGGGATCAAGCAGCGGCAACCGCCAAACCGCCGCAGAATCCCGTCGATTCACCTCTGTCTGCCCAGATTGCGCCAAATATATGGAGGCGGGTGCATTTGGCGGGTCTGATGCGCGGTTCCGCGCCCAGGGTGTGGATGAAGTCTCGTCCCCCTTGGCTTTCGGGGCTGCGTGGCGCCGTTGCTCTGTCATTTTGCAAAAAAGAAACGAAGGATTAACCATCATTCGTCAGTTTGAAACCGATCACGATCTCGACCGGTTCGATACCTGAATGCGCCGCTTATTGCCCCTGTTTGCCTTTATGACCGCTTTCGCGGTGGCGCCGACCCATGCGCAAACAGCGCTGCCGGATCTGCGCGGAACAGATGTTCCCGGAGGCCGGGAAGGGGCGGCCGATGCCGCCGCGGAGAGCGCGCGGACCAACCCGACGCAAGCCGAAGTTTACGCCCTGCGCCGCACGCTCAACAGCGCGGAGGCGGAAGACGGTTCCAGCGGCCTTGGCACGAATGGCCAGGTTGCGCCGGTCCGGCCATTCTCAGACCGGATCGCGTCGGTCGACCGCGCGGTGCCGCTGTCGGACAGCCTTGTCGACGACAGTGTCTTCGGCGGGGACACGGTGTTCGACCAGCCAAGCGGTATCCGCCTCGGATCCTTCACGTTCACGCCGCAAATCACGCTCGCCACCGGCTACACCGACAACACCGCCCGTTCGGCCTCGGGGACGGCGGGCGCGCTCTACCGGATTTCTCCCGACCTTGCTCTTACCTCGAACTGGTCACGGCATGAATTCGGCGCATCCCTGCGCGGGTCCTATACCGGATATCCGGAAAACTCGGACGACAATGACGGCAACGTGTCCGCCGCGGCGGACCTGAGACTTGATCTCAATGAAGTGACCCGGATCGACACCGGGGTGTCCTACACCTATACGCGCGAAGAGGATGGCAGCGCCGAATCGACGGCCTCCGGCGCCGATCACGTCCAGACATTCACCGCAGATCTCGGGGCCACCCGTGCCGTCGGTCTTGTCGCAGCGACGGCTTTCGTCGGGCTCGACCGAAGTGTCTATACCTCGGACGAAGATGATATCGACAGCGGCCGCGACAACACGCTTTATTCGGCCAATCTCAGGCTCGACATGGATACCGGCAGCGTGTTCACCCCCTTTGTGGAAGGGTCTTTGCTGCTGCGCCGCTTTGACGAAGCCTGCAGCGACAGCCTGTGCGAAAAACGCGATGCCAACGGCTATCAGCTGCGCGGTGGGCTGAGCATTGCATCAGGGCCGAAAATAACGGGCAATATCGGTGTCGGCTGGCGGATCGAGGATATCGAGGACGACCGGCTGGACGATCTTTCCGGTCTCGTCGTCGATGGATCCCTGGTCTGGTCTCCATCCCGCCTGACCACCGTTACGGCCGGGCTTGGAACAAACTTTGTCGCCACCGATATTGACACTTCCAGCGGCTCGATCATTTATTCGGGAGATTTGAGGGTGGCACATGCGTTCAGCGACCGGCTGGTTGCCGAAACGGGTGTCGGATACAGTTACCGGACGTATGAAGGCGTTTCGATCGAAGAAAAGACACTGACCGGATTTGGCGGCGTGACGTTCGCGTTGACGCGCAACACTGCCTTGATCGTCGATTACACGCATCGCCGGTTCGACAGTTCCCAGGACGGCAGTGACTACACGGAAAATGCAATCGAAGCCGGTGTCAGGTTCCGTCATTAACGGTACAGTAACCACTCAACGATCATTCATGGGGCGGGGGCAGAAGCGAACACGAATGAGGGTAGTGGACCCTTGGGCTTAAGGAGGCCCTGATGCCTGGACTGACTTTCGTGACATCCCGACTTCGGCGTCTGGCAAGCCGCGCCATCCTGGCAACCGGACTTGCCGCCATGGCCGTGCCTGCACAGGCAGATCCGGGGTTTGACCGCTTCGTGCGCGACTTCTGGCCGACGGCCAAGGCCGCCGGGATCTCCTCCCAGACCTACAATTCCGTCTTTACCGGGATGAAGCCCGACGACGATACGATCCGCCTGATGGGCAAACAGTCGGAATTCGTAAAGCCGATCTGGGACTATCTGGACAGCGCGGTTTCCGATACCCGCGTGGAGAAGGGGCGTGAGCTGCTCGAGGAATACGCAATCGTCCTGCAGCAGATCGAAGGCAGATACGGCGTCGACCGGGAAGCCGTCCTGGCGATCTGGGGCATGGAGACCAACTATGGCGGCTTCATGGGCCGGCACAACGTCATCCAGGCCCTGGCCACGCTGGCCTATGCGGCACCGCGCCGGAAGAGCTTCTGGAACAAAGAACTTGTAACAGCCCTTGCCATTGTTCAGGCGGGCCATGTCCGCTTTCAGGACATGGAAGGGTCCTGGGCCGGTGCGATGGGACACACGCAGTTCATGCCGTCGAGCTGGAAAGCCTATGCCTCGGACTATGACGGCGACGGCCGCCGGGACATCTGGACGTCGATACCCGATGCGCTTGCCTCCACCGCGAACTACCTGAAAAAGCACGGCTGGCAGACCGGCAAGACCTGGGGCTACGAGGTCAAGCTGCCGTCCGGCTTCAATTATCACCTTGCCGATGGCGAGAAGACGCTGACGATCGGCGAATGGAGCAAGTACGGCATCGGCCGTTCCAATGGCAGGGCCTTTCCGCGGCCATCCGACAAGGCCGTTCTGGTTCTGCCGGCGGGCGCAAGCGGGCCGGCGTTCCTGATGCTGCGCAATTTTTACGTGATCAAGCGGTACAACAACGCGACGGCCTATGCTCTTGCCGTCGGTCACCTTGCGGACCGTCTGATCGGCGGTGGCCCGCTTGCCGGTGACTGGTCGCGGGATCACAAGCCGCTCAGCCGTTCGGAAACCGCCGAACTGCAGAACCTCCTGAACAGGCGCGGTTTTTCCGTTGGTGCCGCCGACGGCAAGGTCGGACCCGCAACACGCAAGGGCATCCGGGCCTTCCAGCAATCGCGCGGTCTCGTGCCGGACGGCTATGCATCGGTCATGTTGCTGAGGCAGGTGAAGCAGGGCGGTTGATTGCCGCCTGCACAAATCAGCAGCCATCTGGTGGCTTCCCCTGCGGCGCTGTTGGGTTTATCTGTACTAAACGAACCGACGGAATTGAGCGGTGGCATTGATGGCCAAACGGACAAAGCTCAGCACCACAGCGATGATGCATCTTTTCAAGATTGCGTTGGTGGCCGTGCTGTGCCTGTCCTTCGGACCGTCGCCGGACGCGTTTGCACAACAGGCTGAAGACAAGGAGATCGTCGTTGCTCAAAGCGGTCTTTTGCGCGGCTTCAATCCGTTCTCCCCTCTACAAAAACTCTTCGGCAACAAGGAACGGCGCCGGGGCCAGCAGCCCCAGCAGCAGACCAAGAAACGCAAGGCACCGGTGCGGGCTGCCGGGACACCGCCGAAATACGAGCCCGTTGCCAAGGACGAGAATGCAGGCGTGATCCTGGTCGTCGGAGACCGTATGGCGCGCGGCGTTGCCGACGGGCTTGATTTCATATTTTCCGAAAAGCCGCAAATCCGTGTGGAGCGGATCACGGAGGACAAACTGGGTTTTGCGGGCGAAGGCGCGCCTGACTGGAGCACCAGGGCGCTCGCCAAGATCCGCGGAGACGACGTCAAGGCCGTCGTCGTGATGATCGGCCGCCAGGATCTCGGCAAACCGTTTCCGGGCGAGGTCCCGGTCGAATTCATGACCCAGGAATGGATCGACGCCTATCGCGACAAGGTCGAAGGGTTCGTCCGTGTCGTGCGCCAGGAAAAGAAACCCATCGTCTGGGCAGGCCTGCCACCCACGAACACCGAAACCGTCAATGCGGATTTCACCCAGCTGAACTCGATCTTCCAGTCGCTGACCGAGGATCGCCGTGTGCGCTATGTGGATATCTGGGACATTTTCCTGGCGGAGGACGGCAGCTATTCATCCTTCGGCCCGGATGTCGACGGCAAGAATACAAGGTTGCGCACGAAGGACCGGATCGGTTTCACCTGGCCCGGCTATCAGAAGGTCGCGTTCTTCGTTGACCGCGAACTGCTGCGGCTGCTCGGTGGCTATGGCGGACTTGCCTTCGAAGGTATCGAGGACGATCCGAACTTCATTGTTCTGACCGGCCGGACAACCTCGCCGGAAGCCCTGCTTCTGGGCGGCGAAGACGACGAAGGCAATGTCAACAGGAACAGCGCCGCTTACCGTTTCTTCGTCAAGGGTGATCCACTGCCGCCCATGCCCGGCCGCGTCGACGACCCGCGCATGGCTGTGGAAGGCACGTCCGTTCTGGAAGAGGCGATCCCGAGCGGGTCGTAGTTTTTCAAAGCGCGAATCAGCCAATCCTGCTCGGCTCGCAGTGTCCGCACGCACTTCCCAGGCGGCTTTATGCCGCCCGAGCGCTTTTTTGATTATCTCGGAAGATCCGATGTGCCGGTCAGGAACTCGTCGACCGCCCTTGCGGCCTGACGGCCTTCGCGGATGGCCCAGACAACCAGCGACTGTCCCTTGCGAACGTCACCGGCGGCAAACACCTTGTCCATGCTGGTCTTGTAGTCTTCGGTGTTGGCCTTGACGTTGGTGCGACCGTCCAGTTCGAGCTGTTCACCCGCCTCGGCAATATACGTATCCAGCAGCGGGCCGGAAAAGCCGATCGCCGCCAGCACAAGGTCCGCGCGCAGGATGAATTCGGTGCCTTCGATGGGATGGCGCTTTTCGTCCACGCGGGCGCATTTCACGCCGGTGACCACACCGTCTTCCCCGACAAGGGCAAGGGTTGCGGCAGAAAACTCGCGTTCAGCACCTTCCGCCTGCGAGGAGGACGTGCGGAACTTGGTCGGCCAGTAGGGCCAGACCGTCATCTTGTCTTCCTTGAGCGGCGGGATCGGGCGGATGTCGAGCTGGGTGACGGACAGGGCGCCCTGACGGAAGGCCGTGCCGACGCAGTCGGACGCGGTGTCGCCGCCGCCAATGACGACCACATGCTTGCCACCGGCCCAGATCGGCAGCTCATCGCCGTCCGGCTCACCGCCGACCCGGCGGTTCTGCTGCACGAGGTATTTCATTGCCCAATGGCAGCCTTCCAGCTCCATTCCGGAAACGCCAGGGTCGCGCGGACGTTCCGCACCGGCGCACAGGATGACCGCATCGTGGCGTTCGGCGATTTCCTCGAGCGTGGTGTCGACGCCGACATTCACGCCGTAGTGGAACGTGACACCTTCGCCTTCCATCTGCTCGACGCGGCGGTCGATATAGTGCTTTTCCATCTTGAAGTCGGGGATGCCGTAACGCAGCAGGCCGCCTGCCTTCGGTTCGCGCTCGTAGATGTGGACCGTGTGACCGGCGCGTGCGAGCTGCTGTGCCGCCGCCATTCCGGCCGGTCCTGATCCGATGATCGCGACAGCCTTTCCGGTCTTGCGCGCCGAGGGTTCGGGAACGATCCAGCCTTCTTCCCATCCCTTGTCTGCAATTGCCTGCTCGACGGTCTTGATGTTGACCGGAATGTCTTCAAGGTTCAGCGTACAGGCTTCCTCGCACGGGGCCGGGCAAATGCGTCCGGTGAATTCGGGGAAGTTGTTCGTCGAATGCAGGTTGCGCAGGGCGATGTCCCAGTCGCCCTGGTAGACGAGGTCGTTCCAGTCGGGGATCTGGTTGTTGACCGGACAGCCGTCGGGGCCGTGACAGAACGGGATGCCGCAATCCATGCAACGGGCCGCCTGGCTGGCGACTTCCTGATCGTTCAGCGGGATCGTGAACTCGCGGAAATGGCGGATGCGGTCAGAAGCCGGCTGGTACTTCTGCTCCTGACGATCGATTTCCAAAAAACCGGTAACCTTGCCCAAGGCAACCTCCTCAAATTTGCGTCTTCCCAAAGTGGCTTCTATCGGCCGCTGACTGCGGCCGAGAGCCTTTTCGTTCTCTTATGCGATTACTCCGCGGCGACCATGCCGAGGCGCTGTTCTTCCATTTCGCGCAGCGCGCGCCGGTACTCGACCGGCATGACCTTCACGAATTTGGGCCGGTATGTCGCCCAGTCGTCCAGGATCGATGCCGCCTTTGTCGAACCAGTCAGCTCGACATGCTTGGTCAGCATCTGGCGCAGGCGCTCATCGTCATGCCGGCTCATGTCGGACGACAGGTCGACACGGCCCTTGTGCTCGATATCGCCGCCGTGATGGTGCAGCTTTTCCAGAAGGTCGTCCTCTTCCGTGACCGGTTCCAGATCGACCATGGCCAGGTTGCAGCGCGTTCCGAACGATCCGTCCTCGTCGAGGACATAGGCGATGCCGCCCGACATGCCGGCTGCAAAATTGCGCCCGGTCTGGCCGATTACGACCACGACGCCGCCCGTCATGTATTCGCAGCCGTGGTCGCCCACGCCTTCGACAACGGCGACGGCGCCGGAGTTGCGGACCGCGAAACGCTCACCGGCCACACCGCGGAAGTAGCACTCGCCTTCGGTCGCGCCGTAAAGAACGGTGTTGCCGACGATGATGCTGTTCTCCGCAACGATGCGGGTATTCTCCGGCGGGCGGACGATCAGCTTGCCGCCGGCCAGACCCTTGCCGACATAGTCGTTGGCGTCGCCGACCAGATCGATGGTGACGCCTCTTGCGACAAACGCCCCGAACGCCTGTCCGGCTGTGCCTTTCAGGTTGATCCTGAGCGTGTCGGGCTTTTTCAGGCCCTTGTTGCCGTACCGCTTTGCGATCTCGCCGGACAGCATCGCCCCGACCGACCGGTCGACCGAGCAGATGGTCTCGTCGATGACGGTTGGTTCCTTGCTTTCCAGCGCCGGCTGCGCGGCAGCAATCAGGCGCCGGTCGAGAATGTCGACGATCGGATGCTCCTGGGTCTGCGTCCAGCGGGTTTCTTCCGGTTCGGCATCGGGCTGGAAGAAGATCCGTGAGAAGTCGAGGCCCTGAGCTTTCCAGTGCTCGATCGCCGCATTCTTGTCCAGGAAATCAGAGCGGCCGATCAGGTCGTCCAGCTTG
>JBCBUA010000153.1:7359-13802 GCA_039818365.1 Pseudomonadota bacterium | reverse complement strand
CAAGAACCTTGGCGCGAACGGCTGCAGCCTTGTCCAGCTTCTCGCGAAGACGCTCAACATGAATACTGTTGCGTTTCAGCATGTTACCTCACCGATCCCCAGAATCGGAATATAGAGCTGCCGGTAGGGAAATGCTATAGACGGACGCACGGAATGCGTCGGTCAGGTGCCCAGGTTGTCGATGAAATCCTTCACCTTGGAGAAAAACCCGGCTGATTCCGGGTGATTTTCGCCCGAAGATTCTTTCTCGAATTCTGCAAGAAGTTCTCTTTGGCGCCGTGTCAGGTTTGTCGGCGTCTCGACCGTGACCTGAATATACATGTCGCCATGCTGGCTGGACCGCATTACCGGCATGCCCTTGCCGCGCAGGCGAAACTGCTTGCCGGTCTGGGTTCCTTCCGGAACTTTTACCCGGCTCGTGCTGCCCTGAACGGTGGGAACGTCGAACTGGCCGCCAAGGGTCGCCGTCGACATGGAGATCGGAACACGGCAGTAAAGGTCCGCGCCATCGCGCTGGAACAGGTCATGCGGCTTGATGGAGAGAAAGATATAAAGATCGCCTGCGGGGCCGCCGCGCACGCCGGCTTCGCCTTCTCCGGCAAGACGGATACGGGTGCCGTCCTCGATGCCGGCGGGAATGTTCACCGACAGGGTCCGTTCCTGGGTCTTCCGGCCGGTGCCGCCACAGCTCTCGCATGGATCTGTGATGACCTGCCCCTTGCCCTGACATGTCGGACAGGTGCGTTCCAGCGTGAAGAAGCCTTGCGCCGCACGTACCCGTCCGGAACCACCGCAGGTGCGGCAGGTCGTCGGGCTCGTGCCCGGTTTTGCGCCGGAACCGGCACAAGTGTCACAGGTCACGCTGGTCGGGACCTCGATCTCGACCGTCTTACCGGTAAAGGCGTCTTCCAGGGTGATGTCCAGATTGTAGCGCAGGTCCGCGCCGCGTTCCCGGCCACCGGACCGGCGGCCGCCTCCCATGCCAAAGAACTCTTCGAAGATGTCGGACATGGTGGAGGAAAAATCGTGCGCGCCTGCACCGCCACCGCCGCCAAACCCGCCGTTTTCAAATGCGGCATGACCGAAGCGATCGTAGGCGGCGCGTTTCTGACCGTCCTTCAGGGTGTCGTACGCTTCGTTGACTTCCTTGAACCTGGCTTCGGCCTCTCCATCGCCCGGGTTCCTGTCAGGGTGATACTGCATTGCCATCTTGCGGTAAGCGCTCTTCAGCGCCTTTTCATCCGCGTCGCGTGATACGCCCAGCACCTCATAGAAATCACGTTTGGACATCAAGATCTCTCGGTCTTGTTGTTGCGCCGATGGCTGCCAGGATCAGTCCGGCGCCAGTCATGGCGAAAGCGCCGGACAGGGGCATCCGTCAGTTCGGACAGACCTGCGGCCGGCGCCAAAATTGAACAGCCAGCCGGAAGACCGGCTGGCTGCAGTTTCGTGGTTTAAGCGGACTTCTTGTCGTCTTCGTCTTTGACTTCTTCGAAATCCGCGTCGACAACGTCGTCTTCGGCTTCGGTGGCTGCTTCCTCGCTGCCTCCGTCTTCCGCCTCCGCGTCGGCCTGCGCTGCCTGATACATGGCCTCGCCCAGCTTCATGGATGCTTCAGCAAGCGCCTGCGTCTTGGCCTTGATGTCCTCAAGGTCTTCGCCTTCAAGCGCGGACTTCAGAGCCGCAAGAGCGCTTTCGATCGCGGACTTGTCGTCTTCGGAGACTTTGTCGCCGTAGTCGGAAAGCGACTTCTCCGTGGAGTGCACGAGCGACTCGCCCTGGTTCTTGGCTTCAACCAGTTCCTTGCGCTTCTTGTCTTCATCCGCGTGCGATTCAGCATCCTTGATCATCTGATCGATGTCGCTGTCGCTGAGACCGCCGGACGCCTGGATGCGGATCTGCTGTTCCTTGCCAGTCCCCTTGTCCTTGGCCGACACGTTGACGATACCGTTTGCATCGATGTCGAAAGTGACCTCGATCTGCGGCACGCCGCGCGGCGCCGGGGGAAGACCAACCAGGTCGAACTGACCGAGGACCTTGTTGTCCGCAGCCATTTCACGTTCCCCCTGGAAGACCCGGATCGTCACCGCCGTCTGATTGTCTTCAGCAGTGGAGAACACCTGGCTCTTCTTGGTCGGGATCGTCGTGTTGCGGTCGATCAGGCGGGTGAAGACACCGCCAAGCGTTTCGATGCCGAGCGACAGCGGGGTCACGTCGAGAAGCAGAACATCCTTGACGTCGCCCTGTAGGACGCCGGCCTGGATCGCTGCACCCATGGCAACGACTTCGTCCGGGTTCACGCCCTTGTGCGGGTCCTTGCCGAAGAAGGTCTTCACGGTTTCCTGGATCTTCGGCATGCGGGTCATGCCGCCAACCAGAACGACTTCATCGATTTCACCGGCCGCAAGACCTGCGTCTTTCAGAGCCGCCTTCATCGGGGCGATGGTCCGTTTGACCAGATCTTCCACGAGCGATTCGAACTTGGCGCGGGTCAGCTTGAGCGTCAGGTGTTTCGGACCGGATGCATCGGCCGTGATGAACGGCAGGTTGATTTCGGTCTGGGACGAGGACGACAGCTCGATCTTGGCCTTTTCGGCAGCTTCCTTCAGGCGCTGCAGAGCCAGCTTGTCGTTTTTCAGATCGATGCCCTGGTCCTTCTTGAACTCGGCCGCGAGATAGTCGACCAGAACCATGTCGAAGTCTTCACCGCCGAGGAAGGTGTCGCCGTTGGTGGACTTCACTTCGAAGACACCGTCGCCGATCTCCAGGATGGAGACGTCGAACGTACCGCCACCAAGGTCGTAAACCGCGATGGTCTTGCCGTCGTTCTTTTCCAGACCGTAAGCAAGCGCTGCCGCGGTCGGCTCGTTGATGATGCGCAGGACTTCAAGACCGGCGATCTTGCCGGCATCCTTGGTGGCCTGGCGCTGGGCGTCGTTGAAATAGGCCGGAACGGTGATGACCGCCTGGGTCACCGTTTCACCGAGATAGCTCTCGGCCGTTTCCTTCATCTTCTGCAGGATGAAGGCGGAGACCTGTGACGGTGAGTATTTGTCGCCGTTGGCTTCCACCCACGCGTCGCCGTTGTCAGCCTTGACGATTTCGAACGGGACAAGCTTCTTGTCCTTGTCGACCGTCGGGTCGTCATAGCGGCGCCCGATCAGGCGCTTGACCGCGAACAGCGTGTTGGTGGGATTTGTAACCGCCTGGCGTTTCGCAGGCTGGCCAACCAGCCGCTCTCCGTCGTCGGAGAACGCCACCATGGATGGTGTGGTGCGCGCGCCTTCAGCGTTTTCGATAACTTTGGAATCCTTGCCGTCCATGACGGCGACGCACGAGTTGGTCGTGCCGAGGTCGATACCAATGACCTTTGCCATATGTGCCTCTCTTTCTAGCAAACCGGATAGACCCATGAAGGCGTCAGTCCGGCTCCTCTCACTTGGGTTCCGGGAGGTCCCGGACAATGCGCCAGAGCGAATGCTCGGGATTTGGCGCAAAGCTTGACCGCTATATAGGTGGATGAAACATTACCTGCAAGACATGTGAGCGATGACAATGCCCTGCGCTGGTGGATAAATCTTCCAGATGGTTACTCTGCCGGGACCAATAGCAAATCGGCAATCCTGTGCAAAGGTTTCCGGCCCGTTGGGATTTGGTTCAGCCTTTGGTTCTATGCTCCGCCGCGACCCTTTCCGTCGGGCTCGCGGAGGCTGCCATGAACGACCCTGATCTTTGGAACCGCATACGCACCTGCCACCCGGATGATGTGGAGGCCGATTTTCCGTTTTCGAAACGGCTGGCCCGCGACAACGGCTGGACACATGACTATGCCCTGCGTGTTGTCACCGAGTATCAGCGCTTTGCCTATCTCAGCCGGAGGAAAGCCGGAATGGTGACCCCGAGCGACGAGGTCGATCAAGCCTGGCACCTGCACCTGACCTATACACGCCACTACTGGGGTGCCTTCAAGGACGCGCTCGGCGGAGCCCTCCACCACATGCCGACCAAGGGCGGCGCAAATCAGGCGGCGCTCTTCCGGGAGGCTTATGAGAAGACACTTGATCTTTACCGGACAGAATTCGCCTCAGAGCCGCCGGAAGATATCTGGCCGCCCGCCGACATTCGCTTCGGCAAGGCGCCCCACTTTCAAAGGATCAATACGAAAGATGCCTGGATCGTCCGCAAACCGGCCGTGCCGCGATGGGTTTTGCAGACGGGACAATATCTGAGATCCGTTCCTGCGCGCGCCTATGCCGCGCTTGTCTCCCTCTTCGCGCTTTTCTTCGGAACGGGGCTTGCCTTTGCCCACGGGCAGCCGGCCGGAGACACTTTTTTCGAGAAGATGCGCAACATGGTCTGGCACTGGGCGAGCGAGCATACAGCCTGGTTCGTGATCGGTATCGTCGTGCTGATCATCGCGATCCGGGCCATTCTCAGCAAGGCATCGGGAAATGCATCGGGCTGCGGCGCAGGCTGCGGTGCCGGAGATGGCGGCGGCGGGTCCGGCTGCGGAGGCTGCGGCGACTGACGAACTCCTGTATGAAGACATCATGCAGGATATTCCGATCAACGGCCTGACCGGCCTTTCCTATCTCCCGGGTCATTTCGACCGCCCGGCACAGGAAACTCTTCTTGAAGAAATCCGCGCGATTGTCGCCGAGGCGCCGCTCTATCAGCCCGTGATGCCGAAGACCGGCAAACCGTTTTCGGTGAAGATGAGCAATTGCGGCCCGCTCGGGTGGGTGTCGGATGTCGACGGCTACCGCTATCAGCCCGATCATCCGGTCACCGGCACGCCATGGCCCGGCATTCCCGCACGGCTCAGGGCGCTGTGGCAGGATGTTGCGCCCGGTGCGCCCGCGCCCGAAGCCTGCCTGATCAATTTTTACGAGAGCAGCGCGAAGATGGGCCTGCATCAGGACCGGGACGAAAAAACCTTCGATGCGCCGGTCGTGTCGGTCTCGCTCGGCGACACGGCAACCTTCCGGGTCGGCGGGCTCAAGCGGAACGACCCCACCAAATCCTTCCGCCTGCAATCCGGCGATGTCGTGGTTCTGGGCGGTGATGCCCGCCTCGCCTTTCACGGCATCGACCGGGTGCTGAAGGGAACGTCCACGCTGTTAAAGAATGGCGGACGGATTAATCTGACCCTGAGACGGGTCACGCAGCCGGATTGACAGCGCCTGCCGTCCAGCCTGCTACCCGGCGGCTCGCCGCTCAGATCGCAAGATAGGTCAGAACCAGCGCGCAGGCGGCAATCACCCAGAGCGCAATCCGTCCGGAGCGTGTGTGACGCGCCTCGGCACGGCCGATGGCCTCGGCGGTCTCGGCATCGAACCGGAGCCCGTCGCGCGTCATGTGTTCCAGCGCTTCGGACATGTGACCGATCCGGTCGGCAAAGATCGGCAGGTCGTTGGCGGCTCTCGTGAGCGCAGAGATCACGTCCCCGGCATCACGCAGCTTGCCCACCGGGCCCAGGTGTTCCTTGATCCAGTTGCCGACAACCGGCTCGGCGGTGCGCCACATGTCGAGGTTAGGATTGAGAGACCGGGCCACCCCTTCGACCACGACCATGGTCTTCTGCAGCATGATCAGCTGGGTCTGGGTGCGCATCTCAAAGAGCTCGGTCACCTCGAACAGCTGGGTGAGCAGCCGCGCCATGGAAATCTCACTGGCGTCGTGGCCGTGAATGGGTTCACCGATCGCGCGGATCGCCTGGGCGAACATGTCGACGTCCTGATCGGATGGAACATAGCCGGCCTCGAAATGCACTTCCGCAACCCGCCGGTAGTCACGCGTGATGAAACCGAACAGGATTTCCGCCAGGAACCTGCGCTCGCGCTTGTTCAACCGGCCGGTGATGCCGAAATCGACGGCAACGAGCGTGCCGTCTTCCTGAACGAACAGGTTTCCCTGGTGCATGTCGGCATGGAAGAAGCCGTCACGCAGGGTGTGACGGAGGAAACTCTGGATGACGGCAGCCCCCAGCGCCTCCAGATCATGGCCGTCCTCGATCAGCCCGTCGACGTCCGACATCTTGCGGCCGTCGATCCATTCCATGGTCAAAACGCCCTTTGCCGTTTCCAGCCATTCCACGGCGGGAACACGGAAACCGGGATCGTTCGCCGTGTTTTCCGCCATCTCCGACAGGGCCGCCGCTTCCAGGCGGAAATCCATCTCGATGGCGACCGACTGGGCGAGCGTGTCGACAACCGCGACGGGACGCAGGCGGCGGGATGGCGCGTGGAACCGTTCGGCGAGACGGGCGACCAGGTAGTAGCTTTCCAGATCGCGCTGGAAGCGGCGTGAAACGCCGGGCCGCAAGACCTTGACCGCGACCTTTTTCTCCGTGCCGTCGCTCCGGCGGAGGACCGCAGGATGCACCTGTGCAATGGAGGCGGCGGCGACCGCTTCGCCGAACTCGGCAAAGATCTCGTCGACCG
>JBCBUA010000153.1:0-7329 GCA_039818365.1 Pseudomonadota bacterium | reverse complement strand
TCGCGTCCTCATGATCGAAGGCGGGCAAGCGGTCCTGCAGCGCGGACAGCTCCCGCGCGGCGTCCTTGCCGACCACGTCTGCCCGTGTGGCCAGGAACTGGCCGAGCTTCACATAGGACGGACCAAGCTTGTTGAGCGCATCAGACAGACGCAGTTCGGCGCTCTTTTCCTTGACGGCCCGCCGTTCAAGCAGGCGTGCCAGCGCGATGCCAAGCCGTGGCCCCGGCGGCAGGTCCGGCAGCGAAACGAGGCCGAACACGCCCTCGCGCGCCATCACGAACCCGGCCCGCACAAGACGGAAAAAAGGCATCACCGCCATAGGTCAGAATTTCCAGCCGTAATGCAGGGCCGCGATGCCGCCCGAGTAGTTCCGGAAACCGACACGTTCAAACCCCGCATCGCGGATCATGTCCGCGAACCTTTCCTGGCTCGGAAACTTGCGGATCGATTCGACGAGATACTGATACGGGTCGGCATCGCCGGTCACCCATCTGCCGATCGGCGGGATCGCGTTGAAGGAGAACGCGTCATAGACCTTGTCGAGGCCGGGCACGTCCACCTCGGAAAATTCAAGGCAAAGGAAGCGCCCGCCGCGTTTGAGAACCCGGCGCGCTTCGCGCAGGGCCTTGGGAATGTCGGGCACGTTCCGGATCCCGAATGCGATGGTGTAGGCGTCGAAGCTCTTGTCGGGAAAAGGGAGCTCCTCGGCGTTTCCTTGCGAAAAGGTGATCAGATCCTCAAGGCCCGCCTTCGCGGCCCGGTCGCGCCCGACGGACAACATGGAGTCGTTGATGTCACAGACGACGGCGGTCACGGCCTCGTCCGACTTGCGCACGACACGCGTTGCGATATCACCGGTGCCACCGGCCACATCAAGCAGGCGCCAGCCCGTGCGCGGTGATTTCGGCGGCGCCAGATAGGACACCATCGCGTCCTTCCAGACCCTGTGAAATCCGCCGGACATCAGATCATTCATGAGGTCGTAGCGTTCCGCGACCTTGTGAAAGACGTCGTCGACCAACAGCTGCTTCTGCCCTTCGGCGACTTTGGAAAACCCGAAACTGGTCGGCATGTCCTCCGGCGACCGGCCGGAGCCTCCCGCTTGCCTGTGAGCCTGTTGCGTCATGAATGCGCCTCCTGGCGGATGCTGTCTCGAATTTGCTTCAAATCGCGGCGGACAATAGTACAAGCACTTCAGGAGCGCTATCTTTCCCGGCCACGAAAAGCCATTTGCCGCAGGGCTATAGCGCGCAACAGACGAAGACACCAGTGGGAGACATTCGCAAATGCCCGAATTGCCGGAGGTCGAAACGGTCAAACGAGGCCTCGCGCCCACCTTCGAAGGGGCTCAGATCCTGTCGGTCGACCAGAATCGGCCGGATCTCAGGTTTGCGTTTCCGGACGGGTTCGTGTCCCGCCTCACCGGGCGCACCGTTTCCGCACTGTCCCGGCGCTCGAAATATTTGCTCGCTGATATCGACAGCGGCGATGTCCTGGTCATGCATCTCGGCATGTCCGGATCGTTCCGGATCGAGAACAAAGCGTTGAACGAAACGCCCGGATCATTCGAATATGCGCGCAACAGGAACCCCAAGCATGATCATGTGGTGTTTCACCTGCAAGGCTCCCACCGCGCGCGCATTATCTATAATGACCCGCGCCGGTTCGGCTTTATGGATCTGATCCCGCGCAAGCAGCTGGCCGATCACCGGCTGTTCCGGGACCTAGGGCTTGATCCGCTTGGCAATGACCTCAGCGGTGAAGCCCTGGCGCGGCTGTTCAGGGACCGGAAGACGCCTTTGAAGGCCGCGCTGCTCAATCAGAAACTCATCGCGGGGCTCGGCAATATATATGTGTGTGAAGCCCTGTGGCGCAGCGGCCTCAGTCCGCTCCGGCCCGCCGGATCGCTCGTGACCAAAGCCGGAAGAGCCACCAAGAAGGCGGATCTGTTGGCATTCAACATCCGGGAAACGCTGAACGACGCCATCAAGGCAGGCGGGTCTTCCCTGCGCGACCATGCCCAGACCGACGGAACGCTTGGATACTTCCAGCACTCCTTTGCCGTTTACGGGCGCGAGGGAGAGCCCTGCCGGACGGATGGCTGCAAGGGCACTGTCAGCCGAGTTGTGCAATCGAACCGGTCGACCTTTCATTGTCCGTCCTGCCAGACCTGACACGCGGATATGCATCCGCCGCGTTCCACCTTTTGCCAGCCTTGCCAGACCGGCCCCGGGTCGGTTAGGCATGTCGCGGAACACTGACAGGTGCTGGCACTGGGAGCAGGCGAAATGGGATACAAGAACATCCGTGTCGAGAAACGTGGCAAGGTCGGCCTGATCACGCTCGACAGGCCGAAAGCCTTGAATGCGCTGAATTCGGAGCTGATAGCCGAACTCGGAACAGCGCTCGACGGGTTTGACGAGGACGAACGTATCGGCTGTGTCGTGGTTACAGGCTCGGAAAAAGCCTTCGCCGCCGGCGCGGATATCAAGGAAATGCTGCCGCACGACTTTTCCTCCGCCTATCAGACAGACCTGATCACGCCGTTCGACCGGGTGTCGCGGAACCGCAAACCGATCATCGCCGCCGTCGCCGGATATGCCCTGGGCGGGGGGTGCGAACTCGCGATGCTGTGCGATTTCATCCTTGCGGCCGATACGGCCAAGTTTGGCCAGCCCGAGATTACGCTAGGCGTGATCCCCGGTGCCGGCGGCACGCAGCGGCTCACGCGTTTTGTCGGCAAGTCGAAAGCCATGGAAATGGTGCTGACAGGGCGCATGATGGATGCCGAGGAAGCCGAGCGAAGCGGCCTCGTCAGCCGGGTCGTGCCGGCCGACGACCTATTGGAAGAAGCGCTGAAAGTGGCCGAGAAAATCGCCGAGTTCTCGCTGCCCGTCGTCATGATGGCAAAGGAGAGCGTCGACCGCGCCTATGAAACAACGCTTTCGGAAGGCGTACGCTTCGAGCGGCGCGTGTTCCAGGCGATGTTTGCTCTGGAGGATCAGAAAGAGGGAATGACCGCGTTTTCGGAGAAGCGCGCACCCCAGTTCCGCAACAAATAATCTTGGCGATGTCCTTGATAAAGCCGTTGACGGCGGCTCAAAGCGCGATTATAAGCAGCGCCCAATCGGTGGCGGTCTTCCGCCGCCTTTGTTTTTTGATCGGGTCTTAACGCCGATGCGCTTGGATCCCGATCGCCACCGGACACTTGTCCCAATTACCGATCAGGATTGAGCCCATGGCCAACACACCATCGGCCAAGAAGGCGGCCCGCAAGATTGCCCGCCGGACGGCCACGAACAAAGCGCGCCGCAGCCGAGTGCGCACCTACCTGCGCCAGGTTGAAGAAGCCATCGCTTCCGGCGACCAGGCCGCGGCGAACGAAGCCTTCAAGGCAGCCCAGCCCGAAATCATGCGCGCGGCTTCCAAGGGCGTCATGCACGCCAATACGGCCTCCCGGAAGGTTTCCCGGCTCAATGCACGCATCAAGGCTCTCAGCGCTTGAATCGCAGCGTCATCAGACCGTTAAAAAGACCCGGCATCACTGCCGGGTTTTTTTTAGCCGTGCAATTTTGTGGATGACATCTTTTTCCATTTTTCGCCTTCCATATCGTAATTTTTACCAGCCAACATGCTGACACAAAAAAATGTTTTTAATCAATATGTTACAGACATGTAGGAATCAGTAAACTCGATCGAACCGGATTCGATACGAGTCAATAGATCCCTTTTGAAAATTTTTTTGAAATGGCCGTTTTTGGCTTATGACACGGCGCTCAAGAGCGAAAAGTTATTGCCGTAAAAAGCATTTGCCTGAAAGCCCACAACAGGCAAAAAATCTCTGACGTTGGGGCAAAATCGAGGCTTTTCCGGAAATCGGCAAAAGTCGCTGTTGCCCCCTCTAAATCCGTCTGTATATTAGGGACACGGCTGGCGACGAAGACCAGCATTCAACGTAAAAACGGTGCTTGGAACGAACATGAATAAGTCTAAACGATGTATAGCTGAGCACGCGGTTTCCAGATCGTGGAATGGATACATGTACGTATTCAGTTCACGGGGTTCTTAGTTCATTTCCGGACTAATTCTCAACTTCGACATTCTTGGTATTACTTTGAATCGATAGTTCTTTGCTATCGGAGGGGGCAGCTGTGCAAAGCGTGGGTGGTTACGCTGGAAACGTAACGTCGCAAGAGGCGTTTGACGCTCTTTCAGAGCATTCCGACGCGGTGCTCATCGATGTGCGCACGCAGGCCGAATGGTCTTTCGTCGGCGTGCCGGATCTTCGCCCGATCGACAAGGAACCGATGCTGGTCGAGTGGCAGAGCTTTCCCTCTTCCGGTCCGAATCCCGAGTTCGCAAATGCGGTCTCGGCACACCTTTCGAAAAAAGGGCTTGACCTGAGCGCTCCAATCTATTTTTTGTGCCGCTCCGGTGCCCGGAGCCAGGCGGCAGCAATAGCCCTGACCCAAGCCGGGCACACGCAGTGTTTCAACATCTCAGACGGGTTTGAGGGTCCGCTTGACGCGGATCGTCATCGCGGCACACAGGCCGGTTGGAAGGCCGCCGGCTTACCCTGGATTCAGAGTTAGTTTCCCTGCCAAAGGTCGGGAAGCGGCGGCAGGCTTAACACTGCCGCCAACGGAATAACCGTCCCAAAAGGGACAAAATAACGCTGCAAAAGCAGCAAGGCGTCGAAGACCGGCTGTGGCGGACCGGTTTTCATGAAACAGGAGGCAAATGATATGCAGGTTCAGGAGGCAGGTGGCTCCGAACATTGGAAGCGGGTAAAGAAGCAGCTTCGCGCAGAACTGGGCGATGATGTGTTTACCAGCTGGTTTGCACGTGTGGACCTTGAGGAACACCAGGACGGCACGGTGCGGCTGTCTGTTCCAACCCGGTTCCTCAAGCAATGGATTCAAAACAATTACAATGACCAGCTGATGGGTCTGTGGCAGCGCGAGTGCGACAACGTCCACCGTATCGAGCTGACGGTGCGCGGTGCGATCCGCCCCCGGCAGACCCCGGTGGCGCAGCCAGGCCTGGCAGCCCCGAGCGGCGTCAAGGCCATTAGTGCCGACGGCCGCGCAGACGCGCTCGCCGACGCATCGCAGGTGACGCGCGCACAAGCGGCGACGGCGGCCCTTGGACGCGGCGATACCGGGACCGACAGTGCGCGTGACGTGCTGCAGGGCGCCGCGCTTGATCCGAAATATACGTTCGAGACCTTTGTTGAAGGCGAATCGAACAATCTGGCCCTCGCAGCTGCGCGGCAGGTTGCCGCCGGAGGCACAGTCACGTTCAACCCGCTCTATCTTCATGCGTCGGTCGGGCTCGGCAAGACCCACCTGATGCAGGCGGTCGCCGCGAAGGCGCGCGCGAACGGGCACAAAGTGCTTTACCTCACGGCCGAACACTTCATGTACAAGTTCGTTGCGGCGCTGAAATCGCAGTCGGCGCTCGCGTTCAAGGACACGCTGCGCACGATCGATCTGCTGCTGATCGACGACATGCAGTTCCTGCACGGCAAGCAGGTCCAGCAGGAGTTCTGCCACACCCTGAACGCGCTCATTGACGGTGCCCGCCAGGTCATCGTGGCCGCTGACCGCGCCCCGTCCGAACTCGATACCCTTGACGACCGTGTGCGGTCGCGCCTCTCGGGTGGCCTGGTTGTCGGCATACAGGAGCCGGATTTCACGCTTCGCCGCAACATTCTGCTGTCCCGCGTGGAAACGGCGCAGAAGTCCTACCCGCATTTCGCGGTCCCCGACAGTGTTCTGGACTATGTGGCCCGCCACGTTGCGTCCTCCGGCCGCGATCTTGAAGGCGCTCTCAACCGCCTGATCGCGCACAACCAGCTGACCAATCAGCCGATCACACAGGAAATGGCCGAAATGACCCTGCGCGACCTGGTTCGGTCCAGCGAACCGCGCCGCGTCAAGATCGAAGACATCCAACGCGTCGTCTCCAAGCATTACAACGTCACCAAGGCAGATCTCCTTTCGGCCCGCCGCACCCGGACAATCGTGCGTCCGCGACAGATCGCGATGTATCTTGCCAAAGTGATGACCCCGCGGTCGCTTCCTGAAATCGGCCGCCGTTTCGGAAACAGGGACCACACAACGGTTCTTCACGCGGTGCGCAAGATCGAGGAACTGGCGCGCGCAGACTACGCCCTTGCGCAGGAGCTGGAGCTGCTGAAACGCATGCTCGACGCCTGACCGCTTCACGGCGCGATTTTCAATCGAAATTGGGGGCGTTCCACGCGGACGCCCCCTTGCTTTTGCCGACGGTAAAGGGCAGTGTCTTCCCCCGCTCCCGATGGGAGCCCAAATGTCCAGATTGGTCGGGCCGCAGGTCCGACATTTCACGAGCACGGAAGAAGCGTATGAAAGCGACCCTCGAGCGGACCGATCTCCTCAAGTCCCTGACGCACGTTCACCGGGTGGTCGAGCGGCGAAACACCATTCCCATCCTGTCCAACGTCCTGTTGCGCGCCGACGGGAACGCGATCAATCTCAAGGCGACCGACCTGGACCTTGAGATTGTCGAATCCGTGCCGGCCATGGTCGAAATGCCGGGCGCAACAACCGTTCCCGCGCACATGTTTTATGACATCGTGCGCAAGCTCCCGGAAGGATCGCAGGTTGTCCTGGAGACCACGGGAGACAATGCCACGCTTGAAATCCGGGCGGGCCGTTCGAAATTCACACTGCAGATGCTGCCGGAGACCGATTTCCCGGATCTGACCGCCGGCGACTTCAGCCATGGCTTTGCGCTCGGAGCTGCCGACATCCGCAAGCTGATCGATACCACGCAATTCGCGATCTCGACCGAGGAAACCCGGTACTATCTCAACGGGATCTACCTGCACACCGTCGATGCCGCCAACGGCCAGCAGTTCCGCGCCGTGGCAACGGACGGTCACCGGCTGGCGCAGGCCGAAGTGAGCGCACCGCAGGGGGCATCCGGCATGCCCGGGATCATCGTCCCCAGGAAGACGGTCGGAGAAATCCAGAAACTTCTTGAAGATCCGGAAGCGAACGTTCAGATCGAACTGTCGGAAACCAAGATCCGGATCACCACCGGCACCATCGTGCTCACATCCAAGCTGATCGACGGCACATTTCCCGATTACGGACGCGTCATCCCGCAAAACAACGACAAGGAAATGCGGGTCGACCGGGACGAGTTCAAGGAAGCCGTCGATCGCGTTTCGACAATTTCCTCAGAGCGCGGGCGCGCGGTCAAACTGTCGCTCGACGAAGGGCGGATGGTCCTTACCGTCAACAACCCGGATTCAGGCAGCGCGACCGAAGAACTGGCGGT
>JBCBUA010000152.1:3320-13815 GCA_039818365.1 Pseudomonadota bacterium | reverse complement strand
GAAGGCGGAGAAACAAGCGGTTACTGGTTCCCTGCCTTCCGCTGCGCTTCAGCAGGGATGACAAGTCTGCAGATGCGGGCGCGCCCTGTGGGACCTATTTAGCGATAAACCGGACGAAAGTGGGCGTGACCCTGCAATCCATGCCGATTGATTTCCGATTGCACGACCTTTCATTGCCGAAACGCAATGTCATGGATTGCCAGATCAGCTCCGGCAATGACGACTTACAAAGACGGTCCTTTTGCAATCTGGTTTGTGATAACCACCTCATCCGCAGGAGGACCGTAAGGTCCGTCTCAAAGGAGCGCCAAACGCGTCGGACGGTGTGCGTTGGTGGCTACGAAGGACTAGCTGAACAAAAACAAAGAGCGGCCCTGGGGCCGCTCCTGAATTGCCTCGTCGAGACTGATTGAAATCAGTTCAGACGTTCTTTCACCTGACCGATACTCTTGGACAGAATATCGTCGGCGACCTTGTCCTTGACCTTGGACGTCAGGATCTCCTCGGCCGCGGCAACAGCGATGTCAGCGGCCTTCGCGCGGACTTCGGCGATTGCCTGTGTTTCGGCCTGCGCGATCTTGACCTCTGCGGCCTTGGTGCGCCGGGAAATCATTTCTTCCAGAGCCTGGTTGGTCTCGACCGTCAGCCGCTCGGCTTCGGCGTTGGCTTCCGCGATGATCGCTTCAGCTTCGCCTTCGGCCTCGTGCCGCTTGCGCTGGTATTCCGACAGCAGGGCCTGGGCTTCTTCGCGCATCTTGCGCGCTTCTTCCAGTTCCTTGCGGATACCGTCGGCGCGATTGTCCAGAGATCCGCCGATCTTGCCCGGCACCTTGAGATAGATGATCAGGGCGAAGAAGAGGATGAGACCGACGAGGGCCCAAAATGTTGCATCCATAATGGTCTCCTCAGTCCATCGCCGACTTCAGCGCTTTTGTCAGGTCGGTCTTTGTCGGAGCCTTGCCAATCAGCTGCTCGACAAGCGCTGACGTGGTTTCTCCGGCAATGTCTCCGATCTGGGACAAGGCTTCGGTCTTGATGCCTGCGATCTGCGCTTCGGCAGCCTGCAGCTTCTCATTCAGCTCGGTCTCCGCCTTTTCGCGGCGAGCTTCCTGTTCTGCCTTCAGCTTGGCACGCGTGTCATGGGCGATGCTGTGTGCCTTGTTCCGGGCTTCAGCAAGAGCCTGCTCGTAAGCTGCGATCGCCGCATCGGTTTCGTCTTTCAGGCGGTTTGCCTCCGAAAGATCACCGGCAATCCGGTCCTTCCGATCTTCCAGGATCCCTGCAATCCGCGGCATCGCCACGTTTTTCATGATCCAGTAGAAGATGCCGAAGGTGATGGCGAGCCAAAGCAGCTGGGACGCAAACGTGGTCGCGTCGAACGGCGGGAAACCCACGCCGTGTTCGGCGGCCGTGTCAACGATCGCTGTCTGGCTTTCAGTGGTCGTATCGCCTGCCATTTCCTGTCTCCTAAATCCGGCTTGGCGACGCTTCTAGAGCGCCGCCACCGGAGTCGCATCTCTTGTCGCTGCTATCGAGCGATTAAGCGAACAGGATGAGGAAGGCGATCAGAAGGGAGAAGATGCCCAGAGCTTCCGTCACGGCGAAGCCGAAGATCAGGCGGCCGAACTGGCCATCAGCTGCGGACGGGTTGCGCAGAGCGCCGGCGAGGTAGTTACCGAAGATGGTGCCGAGGCCGATGCCTGCACCGCCCATGCCGAGACATGCGATACCGGCACCGATGTATTTTGCTGCTTCTGCTTCCATGACACGTGCTCCTAGATGTGTTTGCAGATTTCTCACTTTCGGCGCTCAGGCCGCGTGATTTGGATAACCCTTAGTGTGAAGGATGAAGTGCGTCGTTCAGATACATGCAGGTCAGAACGGCGAAGACGTAGGCCTGCAGAAATGCCACCAGGAACTCCAGCGCCGTGAGGGCGACCGTCATTGCAAGGGGCAGAATCGCGCCGGCAATCCCGACGGCACCCATGGCACCGAGGCTGACGACGAAGCCGGAGAAGACCTTCAAGGTGATGTGACCGGCGAGCATGTTCGCGAACAGACGAACCGAAAGACTGATCGGGCGCGACAGGAACGAGATGACCTCGATCATCGTCACCAGCGGGATGAGTGCACCCGGCACACCGCTTGGGACGAACAGTTTGAGGAAACTCATGCCGTTGCGCATGAAGCCGTAGATGATGACCGTGAGGATCACCAGCATTGCCAGGGCGAACGTTACAATGATGTGGCTCGTCACCGTGAAGAAATACGGGAACATCCCGAAGAGGTTGGCCACAAGAACAAACATGAACAGGGAGAACACCAGCGGGAAAAACCGCATCCCGTCCGTCCCCGTCGCATCTCGCAATGTCCCGGCTATGAACTCGTACATCATTTCCGAGACCGACTGCACGCGGCTCGGCACAAGGCCCCGGCCGCTGGTCGAAAACAGCAGAAATGCGGAAGTCGCCGCCACGGTCAGGACCATGAACAGGGAAGAGTTGGTAAATGAGAAATCCATGCCTCCGACTTCAATCGGAAAAATCTTCTGGATCTGGAACTGTGAGATCGGATCGTTCGCCACCGGCCAGCCTTCTTCGCTCGTTCACAACCACTGCGCCCTCGGGCGCGACAAATTCTATTGAGGTCCGTCCTTGTCGCGGCGAATTCCGACTTGCGGCTGCTCGACCACGCCGGCCGACCGCAGAACGTTCAGAACCCCCGCCGCAAAACCCAGCAGCAGGAAAATGATGAGCCCAAAAGGCGCCGTTCCCAGCCACTGATCGGCAACCCACCCGATACCTGCCCCAACCAGAACACCCGCGATGAACTCCGAAGACAATTTCATCGCCTGGGCATATCCGGATGAGTTGCTCTCGGACTTTCGCGCCGCCTTTTCCTCGACTGCGCGCTGATCCTCAAGCTTCCGGTTCAGCTGAGCCCGCCGTTCCGACAGACCCGCTTGCGAAACATCGCCGTCCCGATCTTTATTTTGGTCGTTTTCCGAAGACATGTTCCTCTGTCCCCAGTGCCCCGACATGTCAGATCAATCAACAGGAGTGCCCCGTAAGCCGCGCGCACCATAGTCGGCACCTCATGCCGTGTCAAGGAGACTTGATCAATAATTATCTTATTGAAAAAATTGATCTTTTTAGGTCCGAAGGAAATTTACAAGACCTAAGTTGTACGCCTGCTCCGAAGTGACGCAGGTCTTGGGGCTACGGTCAGCCCGTTTCGCGGAATCGTTCCGCGGTCTCAAGGTCGACGGACACGAGCTGGGAAACGCCCCGTTCGGCCATCGTTACCCCGAAAAGGCGGTTCATCCGCGCCATCGTGATCGGGTTGTGCGTGATGACGACGAAGCGGGTCTCCGTGCTGGCGCACATCTCGTCGAGCAGATCGCAGTAGCGCTCGACATTGGCGTCGTCCAGCGGTGCGTCGACCTCGTCCAGAACGCAGATCGGCGCCGGGTTGGTCAGGAAAACGGCAAAGATCAGGGACATTGCAGTCAGCGCCTGCTCCCCGCCCGACAACAGCGTCATTGTCTGTGGCTTCTTGCCGGGCGGCCTTGCGATGATTTCCAGCCCCGCATCCAGCGGATCATCAGAATCAACGAGCTGCAGCTCCGCCGTGCCGCCTCCGAACAAATGCGTGAACAGGCGCTGGAAGTGTCCGTTGACCACCTCGAAGGACGCCAGCAGGCGCTCGCGCGCTTCGCGATTGAGGTTGGAGATGCCTGTACGCAACCGCCGGATCGCCTCGATCAGATCGTCCCGCTCGGACGTCAGGGTGGTTTTCTGTTCGTCGATTTCCTTGAGTTCTTCTTCGGCGCGCAGGTTCACACCGCCCAGGCGTTCGCGTTCGGCCTTGAGCCTTTCCAGCTTGCGTTCCACGCCGACCGGATCCGGCAACGGCGCGCTTTCCTTCAGTCCGGCAATCTCGGGAAGTGCGGCAACGGCGACTTCAAGATCCTCATCGATCCGGCGCTCCAGCACCGCCTTGCGGTCCCGTGCCGCCTCGAAACGTTCTTCCGCGCGGATCTTCTGCTCGCGCGCGCCGGCCATCGCCTCCATCGCGGCCTTTGCCGCGCGGTCGACCTCGGCAAGGTCGAGTTCCGCCTGCTGCAGCTGATCGTCCCTGGCCTTTTTCTCGTCCTCGGCCTTCGAAATCGCGGAAAAGAGATCCCGGCGCTTGATTTCAATATCGTCCGGTGCCTCGACCAACTCGGCGCGTTCCTCCTCGGCCTCTTCGCGGCGTTCCGTCAGAACCGTGACTTGCCGTGCGGCGTTCTGAGCCCGCGTTTTCCAGCCATCATATTCCCGCTTGATGGCTTCAAGCCGCCGGTCGCGCATCTGCTGCTCGCGGGCAAGACCTTCCGACACGGCCCGCGCTTCCGCATGTGCGCCGCGCGCGGAGGCGACGTCGGCCTGCAGCTCGGCAATCCGGTCCTGGAAATCCGTGCTTTGGGGCGTCCCGGCGAGCTGTTCCTCCGCCTCTGCCGCCTGTTCGCGGGCAAGTTCGGCTTCCTCGCCCAGCCGCTCCGAGCGCTCTTGAGCCGCCGCCCGTTTCGCCGTCAGTTGTGCGGCGGACCGCTCCGCAAGCACCAGCGCCTCGCGGACCGATGCCGTGCTGCGCTGTGCCTCCCTGACCTTGCCCCGGGCCGCCTGTTCGGTTTCGGCACGCACGCGAACGTCGCCAGCTGCCTGTTCCAGTTCCTGCTGCCGGTCTTCAAGCGCGCGGCGCGCCGTCTCGATTTCGTCGGCAAGTTCCATCAAGCGGTTCTTCTGCGACAGCCTTTGCGCGGCAGGTGTCGGCGCATTGGCGGCAACAACAAAGCCGTCCCAGCGCCAGAGATCGCCTTCCACGGAGACCAGTCTTTGTCCCGGTTTCAGTTTTTCGCGCAGTGCCGGTCCCGCGCCCTGCGCGACAATGCCGGTCTGGCGCAGGCGGCGGGTCAGTTCCTCCGGAGCGATCACGACCTCGGACAGGGCGCGAACGCCATCGGGCAGCTCAGCATCCTGATCGTGCCTGAGCGCAGCGCCCCATTTCACTGGCGCACCGCTGGTCAAAGAGGCGTCGAGGTCCTCGCCAAGTGCAGCGCCGAGTGCGGTTTCAAAACCCTGTTCAACCTGGATTTTCTCAACGACGGGCGTGAAATCCTGGTCCGTGTGCGCATTCAGCACCTGGTCCAGCGTCCGGGACTCGGTCTCAAGCCCCTGCAAAAGCTGTTGCGCCTCGCTCAGCGGAGCTCTTGCGGAGTGTTCCCTGTCCCGCGCTTCGCGGGTTGCAGCCTCCGCAGCCTCGACGGTGGCTTCCGCTTCCATCAGCGCTTCTTCGGCCAGCTCCAGCTCTTCCCGGCTTTCGGAAATCCTGTCGTGGCCCGCCATCTCAAGATCGATCACTTCCAGCGCGGTGCGCGCATCCTGCACCTGCGCCAGCAGACGGTCCGCGCGCTGGCGGCTTTCGGCGACCGCGCGCTCCAGCTGACGCCGCTCGGCACTCGCCCGCGCCTCGGCCGCGGTCAGGTCGGACAGCCTTGTTTCGAGATCGCGGACGATCTCGCCCGCCTCCGTGACCTTCTCGCCGGCGGCTTCCGTGCGCTCCTGTACGAGCTCGTTTTCCTCCAGCAACTCGGCGCGCTCTTCGGACAGACGCTCCAGAACCTCGTCGTTTTCGGAAACCATCGACTGTTCGCGGCGGATGTCGTCGGCCAGTTGCACAAGCCGGCGTTCCAGATCCTGAAGGCGTTCCTTCACGCGGCGCTCTTCGGCATCCAGTTCGTTGCGCGCAAGGACGAGCCGTTGCAAGGCGGCAGCGGACCTGGCAGATTCGTCTCTCAATTCGGGAAGCTTGTGAGCCGCGATCGCCTGAATGCGGGCGCTTTCGGCCTGCAGCGCGGTTGCCTCGTTGACCTGTTTCTGCGCTTCGGAAAACTGGACCTCCGCCGTGGTCAGCGCGTCACGCGATTCGATCCAGCGGATATAGAGGATGGACGCCTCCGCGGCGCGGATTTCGGAAGACAGGTTGCGGTATCTGCTCGCCTGGCGGGACTGGCGCTTCAGGTTGTCCAGCTGGCCGTCGATCTGAACCAGGACATCCTCAAGGCGTTCAAGGTTCTGTTCGGCGGCCCTCAGGCGGATCTCCGCCTCGTGGCGGCGCGAGTGCAACCCGGAAATGCCCGCCGCCTCTTCCAGAATCTGGCGCCGCGCCGTTGGTTTGGCGGCAATCAGTTCCCCGATCTGGCCCTGGCGCACCATTGCAGGCGAGCGCGCACCTGTCGACGCATCGGCAAAAAGAAGCTGAACGTCGCGGGCACGCACATCCTTTGCGTTGATCTTGTAGTTGGACCCCTGCTCCCGCTCAATGCGCCTGCTGACTTCAAGCTGGTCTGCATCGTTGAATGCGGCTGGGGCGGTCCGGTCCGTATTTTCAAGGAAAAGCGCTACTTCAGCCGTGTTGCGCGCCGGTCGATTGAGGCTCCCGGAAAAAATGACGTCATCCATGCCGGATGCGCGCATGTTCTTGTAGGAGTTTTCACCCATGACCCAGCGCAGGGCCTCGACGAGATTGGACTTGCCGCACCCGTTTGGGCCGACGACGCCCGTCAGTCCGTCGCCGATGATGAAGTCCATCGGTTCGACGAAGGACTTGAAGCCCACCACACGGAGTTTGGAAAACCTCATTTGCGCTCACCCCGGATTGAAGTGAGCGCCGCCGGAGGGACCGGCTTTTTAGCACACGGACCAGTGCCCGGCGAAATTTCCGCCGGTTCAGAGCTCTGCGTCGATGAGTGCTCCCATCTGGTCAATCGACATTGCTCCCGGGTGCCGTGCACCGTTGATGAAGAATGTCGGCGTCGAACTCACCCCGAATTCATTCGCCGCGCGGTCTCTCACTGCATTAACTGCGTCAAGAAGACCCTGGTTTGTCAAGCATTCCTCGAAGGACTCCTGTGTAAATCCGATCTGTTTGGAAAAGTCGAGGAGCGAATTGTACGGATTGTCCGTAAATGCCCATGCACGCTGGTTTTCGAACATGGTATCCACAATCTCGAAATACTTCTCCGCAGGCGCGCAGCGGGCCAGCATGAAGGCGGCCGCCGAGACCGGATCCAGCGGGAATTCGCGGAAAATGAAGCGCACCTTGCCGGTGTCGACATATTGCTCCTTGAGCGGCTTCCAGGTGTTCTTGTGGAAGTTTGCACAGTGTCCGCAGGTCATCGAGGCATATTCCACGACAGTGACCGGTGCGTTCTCCTCACCCAGGATCTTGTCTCCGAGCGGGCCGGGTACGAGCAGATCGTCCATGTCGACGGATTGAGCGAAAGCCGGGAAGCTTGCAGCAACACCGAGTGCTGCGCTCGCCAAGGCCGTGGTCTTGAGAAACTGTCTGCGGGTCTGGGTCACTGGGTCGTCCTGTCACTTGTTTAACGCGCAGCACCATCTGGTGCCGGTTCTATCGCTTCATTTGCCCTTTGAGGCAGCACGCGTCAACAAGGCTTATCAAATGTGGCAGGAGAGAGGACAGCACAAAGCTGCGTTTCACGATGATGTTATTGTCTTGTTATTGAGCCCTGGAGCCAGCGCAGGCGCTTGGTCAAGCGGCCTCGTCATCATGTTTGGCGATCACCTGCGCCCCGAGCTTTTTCAAGGCCTCCCGCAGGCGCGTGTTGTGAACACCTTCCAGCTGCTCGTCGAGCTTTTTTTCTTCCTTGTCCGTCAGCGAGCGCAACTGCTTTCGCTCCGTTGCCGTCTTCACCGGAACAGGTTTTTGAAGGATTTTGATGCGGCCGATGGCTGCCCAGCCGTAAAAAGTGTTGATGCGCTCGATCACCTGGGCGCTCTCGTGAGACAGAAGGAGCGCCGTCGCCCCGTCCGTATGCACAACAAGTGTCGCCGGCTGCGGCGGTGTTTCAGGATCCGTCAGTTCCGGCTGACGGGGCCAGACCAGCTTGTCCGGCTGAACCCGCGCACCATAGCGCTCGCCAACGATATCTCCCCAGGCCGCAACGATGTCGACGGAGGCAAAGCCGCGCTTTCGGCACGCAGGCGTCATCGCCTTGCCGACAAGATCAGCAAGCAGCTTCGCCCCGGGAGGCTTGCCATGTGCATTTGCCTTCGTCACGCTGTTGACCTACTTCCTCAACCGGCCATCCGGCTGGACCCGTCTTGGTGCGGATCGCAGATTGAGATGATGTGTCCCAAGACAATACGACAAAATGACGACGAATACTTAATGGTCATCCTGCCGCCCATCAAATCTTCCCAAGTTGTCCCCAGGCTTTCCAGAGGCCCACGGCGCATTCCACTGACGAGTACAACACCCATCTCATGACAAATGCTTCGCTCAGCCACGCATTGCTCAACTGGTACGACCGGCACGCACGGCGCCTGCCCTGGCGCGTGCCGCCGGACAACAGGAAGCTTGGTGAAGTTCCAGACCCCTACAGGATATGGCTGTCTGAGGTGATGCTGCAACAAACCACCGTCGCGGCGGTGAAGGATTACTTCGAGAAGTTCACCAGGACCTGGCCGCGCGTCGAGGATCTGGCCGCAGCTAAGGAAGAAGACGTCATGAAAGCCTGGGCAGGGCTTGGGTACTATTCACGGGCTCGCAACCTGAAAAAATGTGCCGAAGCGATCGCGCGTGAGCACGCGGGCCGGTTCCCGGAGACAGAAGACGCCCTGCTCGCCCTGCCCGGCATCGGCCCCTACACGGCGGCCGCGATCGCGACGATTGCCTTTGACCGGCATGCCGCCGTTGTCGACGGCAATGTCGAACGGGTGCTGTCGCGGTTAAGGCAGATCGAAACGCCCTTGCCCGCGGCCAAAGCGGAGATCAAACGCGAAATGGCAGCGCTCACGCCGGAAGACCGTCCCGGCGACTTCGCCCAGGCAGTGATGGATCTCGGCGCGACGATCTGCACCCCGAAACGCCCGGCCTGCGGCCTGTGCCCCTGGATGGCGGATTGCCGCGTCCAGAATTCCAGCCTCGCCGAGAACCTTCCGCGCAAAGCCCCCAAGAAGGAAAAGCCAACACGTTTCGGGGCTGCCTTCGTTGCTGTGGACGGATCGAACGGGTCGGTGCTGCTCAGGCGCCGTCCGCCCAGGGGGCTGCTTGGCGGGATGACCGAAGTTCCCGGCACGGACTGGTCGGAAACATTCGACAGTGCAGACGCACTGGATTTCGCGCCGTTCAAGGATGACTGGCAGCTCTGCGCAGGCGAAGTGAAGCACACCTTCACGCATTTTCATTTGCGGCTGCAGGTCTTCCGCGCCAATACGTCGAAGGATGCCGTCAAAGGAACCAGCGATGCCTGGTGGTCACCTTCAAACCGGCTTGAGGACGAAGCCCTGCCGACGGTAATGCGGAAGGTGCTGGCAGTGGCACTGCGCTAAAACCTTATGGACGGCAGACGTCTCAGATGATTTCCCCGACATCGATCCTGTTGCCGTCCGGATCGGCAAACACAAAAGCGCGCAGACCATAGTCCTTGTCCTGCAGGCGCTTGATGATGCGCAGCCCGTGCTGCTCACACATCCGGTATGTTTCCGCCGCATCGGAGACCAGCATATGGGCCACGTTGAACGTCGCCGCCTTGTGTGACTTTTGAAGCGTGAGATGCAGTTCGGCATCGTCCTTCGTCAGGATCATGAACCCGACCGAATCGCCATTCTCGAACACCTTCCTGAACCCGAACACATCCCGGTAGATCCGGTAGGATGCTTCGATGTCACTGACAGGCAGCATGGGCGCGATCCGGCCGAGCTTCACATCTTTCATTTCTTCGGAAGGCATGGCCTACCTCTTGTTCAATTGCGTCCCGCTCGATGGACCCGGGCGGTGCCGTATTCCATGGCCGGTCAGCGCTGTTCAGGGCGGTGCCTGACGGGAGACTAGCAAAGCGGGACGCCTTTTCCAAAGTCTGGAACGCGCCACGAAAACGGGACACGCCAACCCCTGCCTCGGACGTGGCCGCCGCCAATGAAAGATGGTATGAATTTACATCTATAGTGCGAAGGAATTTCGTTATGCCCTTAATAGTTGGTGATATTGAAATCCATCTCGGCCCTCAGGAACAGGGTGGCCCCGATTCCCTTCTGGACCCCATACTTGAATTCATCGGCCGTGCGGGAAACAGGCAAAACCTGATGATCGCCGTCCAGGAGATCGACAATCCCGCGATCGCAAACGCCATCATCCAGGCACGGCTGCGGGGTGCGGTCATCGATCTGGTTGTGGAGCAGAGCTACCTGCTGGCAGCCAAGAAGCCGAAGGACCTGGCGGGCGCTCATGCGCCGGGCGGAAAGCACGAAATCAACCGCGAACTCTTTAACGCGATCCTGCGGTCGACCGCCGACGTGAAGGTCGACTTCAACCCGAACATCTTCCACCAGAAATTCATGGTCCTCGGCAACCGGGTCCTGACCGGTTCGACGAATTTCACCACGACCGGCGTCACCAAGAACCTGAACCATGTGGTCGTCGTCAACGA
>JBCBUA010000152.1:0-3220 GCA_039818365.1 Pseudomonadota bacterium | reverse complement strand
GTGTCCGGTATCCGCGTGAAACCGCTATTCGCCCCGGATCACGCACCGGAGATGGAGATCATGAAACAGATCCTGAAAGCCAAGGAGCGGGTGGATTTCGCGGCCTTCACGTTTGCACAGTCCTCCGGTATCGACGATGCACTGATCGCCGCGCACAAGAACGGCATCACGATCAACGGCGTGCTGGACCGCCGGCAGGCCAACCAGAAATGGGCCGCCAAGCACTCGCTTCATGCAGCAGGCATCCACGTTGCCGTCGCGGGCGGGCGTGGCCAACTCGGCAAGGTGCATCACAAGCTTATGACGATCGACAACAAGGTCTCGATCTTCGGCAGTTTCAACTACACGAAACCGGCCAACAAATCGAACGATGAGAACATCATCGTCGTTGGCGAAGTAAGCGAGACCGATACGGGCGCGAAAGCCGCGCAGAAGAAGATTGCACTTGCCGCGCGCAAAGAGATCGACCGGATCATAGACGACTTCGGCGAGTAAGCCGGAGCGTCACGCGCTGGAGGCGCACACATTCAGAATGTGCTTGGCGGGGATCCACGCATTACGCCCCCCTGAGCGTGCGCGAAAAGAATATCGAAAGCAGGCAACAAAGGGATTGCGGTTCGATGCGCAAAGCGCTTGAAAGGCAGGGTCAAATGTCTGGATCGGCCCCATGTTCACCTACACCCTGCCCTCTCTCTTCTCGCCAACGCAATGCAATGAAATCCTTAGCCTGAGCGAGGGAGACGCACAGGATAGCGGCGGCCTAGTCGGCGGCGTCCATGAAGGGGGTATCCGGCGTGCCAGGATCAGCTGGCTCGACGACGAAGGTCCGGCAGACTGGGTGATGAAGCGTATCATGGAGGCTGTCGCCCAGGCGAACCGGGAGGTATTCGATTTCGATATCACCGAGTTCCAGGAGCGGTTGCAGGTTGCCCGGTACGACGAGAGCGAAGCGGGTCACTATGACTGGCACTCGGACATCGGCGACGGCCAGATTGCCCAGTTCAGAAAGGCGACGATCGTGACGCAGCTGTCACCGGAAGACGCCTATGAGGGCGGTGGGCTCGAAATCAATCTCGGCAGCCGGATCATGTCCGCACCGCGGGATCAGGGCAGCGCCATCGTCTTTGCCAGCTTCATGCTCCACAGGGTTGTTCCGGTGACAAGGGGAACCCGGTCGTCCCTGACATGCTGGAGCCATGGCCCCAGGTTTCGGTGAGGCTTCGCCTCTACCTGCTGGCCTTATTAACATGATCGCGCGCGTGACGTATCAAAAACCCGATTGGATCATCGGTTGAAGCGTGTAAATCCGCGTTCACTTTTTCCTCATCCAAATTTGTCCGGCAGCCGTATTCCACCGCAACACAGGTCACAGCAACCCCTTGTATCCGTTCGGGAAAAAATCGTTTCCCGGAACGCCCAATCCTTGCCTGTGTCTAGCTCGGGAGTGTGTCATGAAACTGATCCAGAAATTCGTCTTCGCCCTTCTCCTCGTTCTGCCGCTGTCCGCTGCCAAAGCAGGCGAAAAGGACATCGTCGACACCGCCGTCGGCGCGGGTTCCTTCAACACCCTTGTTGCCGCTGTTCAGGCCGCTGGTCTTGTTGACACCCTGAAAGGCGAAGGTCCTTTCACTGTTTTCGCTCCGACCGACGAAGCATTTGCAGCCCTGCCGGAAGGCACGGTTGAAAACCTCCTGAAGCCGGAAAACAAGGACCAGCTCGTTGCCATCCTGACGTACCACGTCGTACCGGGCAAAGTGATGTCCTCGGACATCGCCGGCAAGAAAGCTGAAGTTGCTTCCGTTCAGGGCGGTGAAATTTCCGTCGACGCCACGGACGGCGTGAAGGTCGACGGCGCGAAAGTCGTCAGCGCCGACATCGAAACTTCGAACGGTGTCATTCACGTCATCGACGCCGTGATCCTGCCGAAGTCCTAAGGCTCAGACGGGTACGTCCTTAGCCCCATCATGTACCCGCTGAAGGCGCGGTCTCTTCCGAGGCCGCGCCTTTTTTCTGTTTCGGCTTCGGAGATCAGACGGAAAGGCGCGAAAATGCAATCGAATGATGTTAGCAACACACCGGTTCCAAAAAAAAGCGTGTTCCGGTGAACTTCTTCTGGACACGTACCGTAGAATAATTCTAAAAAGGAATTCTAGAACAATTCTAATCTAAGCTGACATGTGCTCATAAGGAGAGGTTTCCATGAAGGGAAATGAGAAGGTCATCGAACGCCTGAACGAAGCGCTGTTTCTGGAACTGGGTGCCATCAACCAGTACTGGCTTCACTACCGTCTCCTGAACGACTGGGGTTTCGCGCGCCTTGCCAAGAAGGAGCGCGAGGAATCCATCGAGGAGATGCATCACGCCGACAAGATCACGGACCGGATCATCTTCCTGGAAGGTCATCCGAACATGCAGAAAGTCGCCCCCCTGCGCATCGGCCAGAACATCAAGGAAGTCCTGGAAAGCGACCTTGCCGGCGAATATGACGCCCGCACGTCCTACAAGAAATCCCGCGACATCTGCCGCGACGAAGGCGACTATGTTTCCATGGCGCTTTTCGAGGAACTACTCGCGGACGAGGAAGGTCATATCGACTTCCTTGAAACCCAGCTCGAACTGCTGGAGAAGATCGGCGAAGAACGCTACGGCCTCCTGAACGCCGCACCTGCAGACGAAGCCGAATAAAAATCGGCGCTTTTCAAAACAAGCATGCGCGCGCCCAGAAAGGCGCGCGTTTTTTTATAATCCGCCGCCGCCTCATTAACGTAGAGTTAACATGACTTGAGGAGGCAGGCATGCGGAAAGACTTACTGACACAACTGGCGGATATGCTGGAGGCGCAGATCCAGATCCTTGCAGACACCGGCTACTCGGAAGAGGCCGATGTCGCCAGGCAGGAAGTCCTCTCCCTGAGGCTTCTGGCAGGCGTCACGGACTGAGGTGCCTGCGCCACACGTGACGAGTGGGCCGCGACTCAAATAACCCTGAACACAGTGCCAGCCCACCTGGCGACACTTACTCCGGGCTACTGAAACGCCGTCTCTGCAAAGCTCCTGAGTTTGCGCGAGTGCAGGCGTTCGGCGGTCATGTTGCGCATCTTTTCCAGAGCGCTGATGCCGATCTGGAGATGCTGTGCGACCTGGCGCTTGTAAAAATCCGTCGCCATTCCGGGCAGCTTCAATTCTCCATGGAGCGGCTTGTCGGAAATGCACAGCAGCGT
>JBCBUA010000151.1:0-13846 GCA_039818365.1 Pseudomonadota bacterium | reverse complement strand
CTCCGGCCTGACATACAAGCGCGGCGCCGGCAACATCTTCTATTTCCGTCCCGGGCACGAAACCTATCCGACCTATCACGACGCGACGGTCCAGACCGTTTTGAAGAACGGCGTCAAATGGGCCTTCAATCCGATGGCGCGTGTTGCGGATCCCAATGCCGCGCCGAATGTTCCGGTCGAGGCCGCGCCGGAAAAAATCGAAGAACGCGGACCGAAGCTTCACGCCGACGGTGAAGAAGGCTTCCGTTGACCGGACACTTCAACGACCCGGTGTGTCCGGCACCGGGTCCCGTTTCACAATTGGACGGAGTTTCCCATGCCCACTCTTGATCGTCCGATCCGCCTTCTCATTCTGGGAACCGGCAACATGGCCGGAAATCACGCTGCCGCCTTTCAAAAAAACCCGGCCGTTGAGATCGTCGCGGGCGTCGACCGGCGCCCGGAGATGCTCAACGCATTCTGTGACAGCTACGCGATTCCGCACCGGTTCGGGGATCTTGGAGAGGCGATCGCCTGGGGCGAATTCGATGCCGTTTCGAACGTGACCCCCGATGCCGCCCACCATCCGACGACAATGCAGCTTCTCCATGCCGGCAAACATGTTCTGTGCGAGAAACCGCTTGCAACCAATGTTGCGGACGCAACTGAAATGACTGCGCTGGCGCGGGAAAAGGGCGTTGTCGGCATGGTCAACCTGAGCTACCGGGATGTGGCCGTTCTGCAGAAGGCGGCGCAACTGGTCGCCGACGGCGAAATCGGCGCGCTCAGGCATTTCGAGGCGTCTTACCTGCAAAGCTGGCTGACCCAGCCGGCCTGGGGTGACTGGCGCACGGAGCCCCAGTGGCTATGGCGCCTGTCGAGTGCGCACGGCTCGAAAGGCGTGCTCGGCGATGTCGGAATTCATATCCTGGATTTCGCCACCTTTGCCGCCCAAAGCCCGGTTTCGGAACTGTCCTGCCGCCTGAAGACCTTCGACAAGGCGGAGGGAAACCGGATCGGCGACTACCCGCTCGATGCCAATGACAGCTTCACCTTGCAGGCGGAACTGGAAAACGGGGCGCTTGGAACGATCACCGCGACCCGCTTTGCCTCCGGCCACCTCAACGACCTGCGCCTGCGCCTTTATGGTGACAAGGGCGGTCTGGAAGTCCTGTTTGAAAAGCGCGAGGAGAGTTTGCGGATCTGCCGGGGTGCGGATCTGACCGAAGCCCTTTGGCAGGACGTCGCCGCAGGGCCGGTTCCAACCGTCTACGAACGGTTCGTGGATGCCGTCCTGGGAAAGGCGGAACCGGAACCCGACTTTGCCCACGGCGCACGCCTTCAGGCCGCGCTCGACACAGCCGAACTGTCGGACACGAAAAACGGTCAGTTCCTGAAAATCGAGCTTTGAGGAGCAAGCTGGGCCGAATGAACTGCGGCGGAGCCCGGGGGCTCCGCCGCGTGAAGTGGGTACTACAGCAAGGCAACATCACCAGAAGACTGCAAGGTCCGCCGTCCCTCCACGCAATGTATGCATAATGTAGCGTAACCTCCCTGATACTTCGTTCAGGCCGCAGCTGCGTTTTGCTTCAAATTTTAGACGACCCGTTTTTCCGCTTCCAAAACGGCGGCAGAGCCACATCGGGACCTATCTGAAAACACAATTGTTTCAGTGTCTTGATGTTTGAAATATGCGCACGGCGTTGCCACAACCTCTCCTGAAATTTCCGGTCGAAATCCTTTGATGCATCGGTGTCAGGCGGACCAGAATGTGTCGCTCTCCTCAGGCAGTGCTTCAACCATCCAGATCCTGTCTATCTGCTGGCCGCATATGGTCATGAGATAGGCCGCGAAGTTGTGCAGCTTCCGGCCCTTGCGCGCCGCCTGCACCTCGATCATCACCAGCACCTGGTCTTCATTGACCTCGGCGATCTGGGTGATCGTCAGGCTCGGGTGAACGGTCCCGATATCCAGTTGTGCGATCAGGCCCATGTAGGCGTCCCGGCCCTTCACCTGCTTCGTGCTGCCATCCCTCTGCGTCACCTCGGCCACAAGCGCATCGGCAAGACAGGAAGCCATGCCCTCATGATCGGCTGCGTTGAACGCGTCAACGAAAGACCTGACAACGCGGGTGTTGCTGGTTTTGATGGACATGTCTACGTCTCCGGCCGCTTTCAGCACTGGTATCAGGAACTCAGAATTGGTTCGCGAAACCGTTTCCCCGGTCAAGATGTTATGCTGCGGCGTCGCCGAGACCAACAAACAGACGTTGAAAGGAGCGCCCCGTGCCCGGAAGATCATTTGGTGCAAGCTGGAAAGCTCTGGCGAGCGCGCTGGTAGCCGCCGGTCTTCTTGCAGGAACGGAGACCGCCTTAGCCCAGGATGTTGCAGCAAGGTTCGCCGGCGGGTCCTGTTTTTCACGCGTTTATTCGGCGGATCACCTCGCCAGGCACCCAGGACAGAAGGTTGCCCGCATCTGGTTCGCCGCCGATCCGGCCATGCCCGGGCAAGACGGTACCACCGCGCTGCGATTTGCGTTCACGCTGCGGGACGGCCGGTTTTACCAGAGCGCCGCCTATTGCCGCGCTGACGGCTCGTGCAGCACGGAAGGCGATGGTGGCCGTATCCAGTTCACCGGCCGCGGGCAGAACCTGCGCATGTCGATCGTCGATTACCTCATAGTCGAAGGCGATGACGTCTCGCCGGACCTCATGCAAAGCGACGACCGTGTTTTCCTGCTCTACCCGGCCGTTCCGGCGGAGTGCAGGTAGGCGCCCGGACTCTGCAAAGCAAACGCGATCGACCTAGACCCCGACAAATGTATCGTAATGCCGTGTCCCAAGTGTCGGCTCGAAGGCGGGTCCCTGAAAGCGGTCGCTTGCGGGAGACCCGGGCGCACCTTGCAACGCACCCACATTCAAGCCGCCAGGCGAGGACCATACGCCTGAGGGGAGCTGAACGCTAAACGCAATGGACGTTCCTCTCGCCGGGCTGTCGGGGCCAAGTTCGAACTCGTCAAGCGCATGTCCCGCGCCAATGAAATCGGGACCTTCGTCACTGATGTGGTCCCCCAGCGGATAGCCGGTATCGACAACCTCGCCGGCAAAGGCCGGAAAGCTGATGACATCCCCGTCGAACTCTATCATCCACCGGTCCCAGCTGGACGTGAACCGCTTTTTGTATTCGGGTTGGTGAACCTTGCCGAAAAATCCGTATTTTCTGGGCGTTTCACCCTTCGCCGGGGCATAGTGAATTGCGTTGTTCTTGTGGCTGAGGCCCGGCAGCAGCCCCTTCTTGATGTAGCTGGATCGGGTGACGAAGCTGTTGTGGAACACGTAGAGACCTTCGAAAGGCCCCTTCGCGCGCTCAACCTCCTTGATCGGCTTGAAGACGGCACCGCCCTTGTTGCCGTCGGTGTCGCCGGAAAACGTATCCGACCCTTGTTGTGTGCGGAACGACCCGGTGTTGGAGAAAATGTAGATCGGCCCGCGCGTTTCGCATTCGATCGAAAACCACTTGTGCACGTCGATCATGTCGTTGTGGTGAAACCACCAGTTCGACGCCCCGTCTTCCGGCTCGAACACGTTATCCCGGATTTGTTCGAACCTGTTGTGATGTATGTTGAAATCGCGGTTCAGCTTGGCCTCGGCCGATGTGTTGTATCCGTGAATTGCATTGAAGGCAGCCTTGATCGTGCAATGCCGGATCGTGACGCCGCCGGAGATTTCATTGGACCGGAAGAAGTCCCCGTCGAACAGGCGGTAGTCTTTTTCCTGGTCTACCACTTCACCATGGACGCGCAACCACGGGATCTGGTGCCAGAGACGATCAGGAACCGTGTCCTGGGTCCACGTGCAGTTCTCAATAAGGATATCCCGTGTGACAGCGCCCAGCGCACCGATACAGAAAGTGGCATCTTCAAAGGCGCAGTCCTGAATGCTGATATCTGCAGCGGACTCGATAAAGATGTGGGTCGGCCAGGACTTGGAGAAGGCCAGGCCGCGTACGGTTACGTGCTGGCACCGGTAAATCCGCAGGCTCGCGTCATCGATCCAGGGGTAAAGACCGGGAAAATCATATCCGATTTCGAGCGCGTATCGCGCCATCCGGTTGGAGGTAGGACGAAAAGCCTCGGCGCTCACGCGCTGGCTGATCAAGCACTCCATGGGATCAACACCGGGTGCAGGCTCAATCACGATCGGCTTGTCCTTTACGCCGCGCCGGCGGCTGATCGTGTAGACACCATCATAGGTTCCCGGCAACAGCTGCACAGTGTCGCCCGCAGAAGCTTGATCAAGAACAGCCTGAAATGTCTCTGGTTCCACAAGAATATCGGTCACGGCAATGATCCAATCGAAATGGGTCCGGCGCTACGCGGATTGTCGGCGCGCCCGCGCGAAACGCTGCGCAACGTCAGTCTATTTACGAGCAGTTGCAAAGTAAAACGGCAGCGCAAGGAACCGGCAGAGCTGTGGCAGCCGGGCCAGGCTGCACCCGTTGAATGCTCAAAAAAGGGATGAATGTCGCATCGTTTGCGGAGGGGAAAGACCAAGAAGCGCCAGGATCGACGGAGCGACGCAGCGCTGGTCCAGGATCTCGTCGGGCCCGGCCTTCAAACTTCCGGCAAAGGACAGGAACGGCACATGACGCACGCTCGCTGCGTCGCCTCCGTGATTACCCTCCTCGTCCATGCCGTGATCTGCCGTCACCAGCACATGATATCCCCGGGCGGTCAGCCGCGGGATGAGCTGCCCCAGTGCCGCATCCACCTTTTCGGCCTGCCGGACATAAGCACGTCCGAGACCGGTATGCGCATGTCCGAGCGTGTCGCAGCTGGAGGAATGCAGCAGCAGGTAGTCGGGTGAATGACGGTCGGCGAGCACCCACGCTTGCGCGCATAGATCGATCTCTGCCGGCTGAACGCTGTTGTCGCCATCATACCCGTCCATGCTGTAATAGCGCGCATGGGCAATGGCAGCATCCGGATCGTTGATTTCAACATGCGAGAACGGGTCGAAGGGCGAGCCGCCGAAAAGCGTATGAAAATAGCAATGACCGACAACTCCGCACCGTCCGCCTGCCGCTTTGACTTCGGAAAAGACGTTCGGGTCGGACGAGGGGCGCAGGCCCTCATTGTCCGTCAGCCCGTGATCAACAGGCGCACGGCCCGTGTGAAGTGTCTCGTAAAGCGGCGCCGAGATCGTCGGCAGGCAGGCACGCATCGTCTGGATCTGGGCGTCACCGCTGGCCACGGCGGACATCAGGGTGTGGCACGCTGCACGCGCAGTGTCATCGCGCAACCCGTCGATCACGATCAGGCATACCTTGTTCATGGCAGACAACCCGGCTAATCAGCGGACACCGGCCTGACCAGCGTCACGCTCCATATGGCGGTCGACAAGACGCTGAACTCTGGGCGCGAAATGCCGGAAATCCGGCGTTTCCATGCCGGCCACCTTGCCCGCCTCATCCAGATACCGCACGGCGATGATCGCCTTGAGATTGGGGTTTGTCTCGAATTCGGCGATTTCCTCCGCGCTCATTGGCCCGCCCTGCAGGTTCAGCGAATGGACGGACGCTTCCGAAAGCCGTTCGAAATAGGAGGGTTTGGTCGCGCACAAGTAGCGTTTTGCCGCAACATGATACCGGCAGCAATCGGTCACGACGCTTGGAAAGAACCGTTCGAGGATCTCGGCACCGGCATCCTCGTGGTGCCGGTCTTCGGTATCTTCCATCGTGAACGTGCCGAATTCGGAGGTGAAATGGCCGATGTCATGCAACAGCGCGCCCACGATGATCTCGTCGGTCTGACCGTTCCGTTCGGCAATGGTCGCGCCTTGCAGCATGTGTTCGCCCATGGTCACGGGCTCGCCAAGATATTCCTCCGATCCCCGGCGTTCGAAAATCGAGGCGAGAAACTCAACGATCGTCTCGGCGGTGAGGTCGCGTGTTGATGTGGTCACTCTGCCGCCTCCGGTGATCTGCGGCGAAGCGCGTCGCGGGTCGAACGGAGCCCGTCCTTGTCCGCGTAACAGCCCTGGAGCCAGCGTTTGCCGGCACCCGAGTAAGCCTTTCGGGCGTGCAGGACGCGCGTGTTGTCCACCACGAAGGCCTCGCCCGGGTCGAGACGGAACACGACTTCCATCGCCGGGTCATCGATGATTTCGCCGAACCGGCGATAGGCGGCGTACCAGAGATCCATCTGCTCGAAAGGAACATCCGTCACGGCCGCGAGGGACCGGTTGTTGAAACGCACGCCGATCAGTTCGCCATCGGGTGACAGCTCGATGAGCGGACGGCGGGACGTCAGGCAAACGCCATCCTCGCCTGCATATTCGAAACGGGCGCAGTGGTCGGCGAGCACGTTGAAATAATCCGGATTTTCCTGCCGCAGACGGCGGGCACAGGCAAAGCCGTCAACAACCATGTTCTCCCCGCCCGCGGCAGAGCTTTCCAGGCAGTAAAGCACCTGGATCGTGGGAACGGGGTCGCGGTAGGGATTGTCGGTATGGGCCTGCAATCCGAGACCGGTATAGGCCAGATTGGTGGGGTTCACCTCGGTGCGCACCTCAAACAGCCTGCCGTAGTTGGTTTCACGCACATAGCCGAAGAAGTCGACGACCTTGAACAGCGCCCCTTCCTCGACCGGCCCGCCTTCGACCTTGCCGAAGCCGTACCGCGCGACCTGATCGATCCAGCCGGCGAACTCTGCGCCGCGCCGGGCAAGCATCGGATATTGACCGGTCGGAACATCCCGCTGCAAGGTTGAATCCCAGGGCAGGAGATCGTCCGGAAGCCATCCGCGTTCCGGCCGGCCCGGCACGTCATAGGAATGCGCTTCCAGCCAGGCCAGGCTGTAGGCGACCGTCTTTTGCTCCGGCGCAAATGTCACATGCAGCGCAGCGCCGTCCACGGCGGCGGCAACGATCCTCGTCTCCGCGGGAATGTCGCGCAAGGCAATCAGACGCTGGCCATTCCCCGCGGAACGTGTGCCGGGGTCCTGCGCATTGTCCCGGAGCCAGATGGCATGAAAGCGGGTGGAACCCGCATCGGAATGAAGCGTCAGGACAGCGCCGTCCTGGCTGAGTGTCGTCTTCATGGCGTCTCCCTCCCGGCCAACAGCGCCAGGTCGCACCTCCCATCTGAGCGAAAAAGATGTATAAACTCAAATCATAAAGATCCTGACTGAGTAGTGTTTTTTCTTATGGATGAATCCTTCTACAAGCTCCCGCCCCTGGAGTGGGTCCGCGCGTTCGAGGCCGCCGCCCGTCTGGGCAGTTTTACCGCAGCCGCGGCCGAAACCGGCTTGACGCAGCCAGCCATCAGCCAGCGGATCGGACAGCTGGAAAAGCACCTCGGCACGCAATTGTTCCTGCGCCAGGCACGCACGATCTCGCTGACGGTTGATGGCGAAACATGGTTGCCCCACGTGCAGGCAGCCTTGCGCACCTTGAGCGAGAGCGCGGAAATGCTGTTTGCCAGCAGGCGGCTGCGCCTGACGATCTCGGCCAGTCAGTCCATCATCTCAATGTGGCTGGCACCCCGGCTGGCCCACGCCTGCGCGGCGACCGGTGCCCAGATATCCGTGCAGTCCTACATTCTGGGCGGACAGACCGCGACAACGGACACGACCATTCAGATCAGATACGGCTCCGGGGGCTGGCCGCATCACTTCCAGCTCCCCCTTTACCAGGAGACGCTCGCTCCCGTTTGCGCACCGAAGCTGGTCTCGCAGGACTGGACGACCCTTCCGCGGATCGCCTGCACCGGCCCGCGTCCAGACTGGGGCCACTTCTGCGAGCGCTTCGGAATTCCCTCAACGCCGATCCCCCGGATCAGGGTCGACACGCTGCACGGGGCGATCGCCGCGGCCAAGGCCGGACAGGGCGTTGCGCTCGGGTCGCTTGCACTTTGCGCAGAGGAACTTCGCGCAGGCACACTGATCCGGCTCGGCAATGATGTCTACGAACACACCGAAACCTACTGGTTGCTGGCCGCGCGGAACGCGATCGGCGGCCGGCAATGGGATGCGCTTTCCAGTGAGCTGACGTCACCGTGAGCGCCAGCGCGGCAGGGGCGACTAACAAGTCCCATACCCTAGAAAACGAGGTTCATGACCACCAGCGACACGACAAGAAAGAGAACGGTCATGATCCCGCCGCTCTTGATGAAATCCGTCACCTTGTATCCGGCTGGACCCATGATGAGCGCGTTGACCTGGTGGGTCGGGATCAGGAAGGAATTTGATGTCGAAATTGCCACGGTAAGCGCAAAGATGGCTGGATCGCCACCGGCAGCCACGGCAATGGAGACCGCGAGCGGCACCAGAAGAACCGTCGCCCCCACATTGGACATGATGAGGGTGAACACGGTGGCCAGAACGGCAAGACCCGCCTGCAGCAGCCACACCGGCCAGCCATGCAGCAACAAAAGGATCTGCTGGGCGATCCATTCAGCGGTGCCTGATGTCTGCACCGCCTGGCCGAGGGGGATGAGGCTGGCCAAAAGAAAGACCGTGCTCCAGCTCACGGCCTCGTAGGCGTCATCGATATCGAGAACCCCGGTGAGGATCATCCCGGCCGCACCGGTCAGGAGGCACAGGGACAGACGAAGATCGGTGAGCAGGATCAGCGACAGGGAAACAAGGAAGAACAACACCGCCCAAACGACCTTTTTCGGTCGGAGCTCTTCGTGCGGAAAGTCGGTCGTGACAACCACGAAGTCGCGATTTTGGGTCAGACGCGTCAGCGCTTCCCAGGTCGTCAGAATGACAATTGTGTCTCCGGCGCGAAACGGAACCTCTGCGATCTGGGTCGGTTCATGATCTTCCGTCGACACCAGGCTCAGGGTTTCCTCGCCCCGGTGGATCGCAAGCATGCTCGCGCCATAGGTTTTCCGGAAGACGACATCATGGGCGCACTTGCCGATGATCGAGGACCCGGGTGTCACGACGATTTCGGCCACGCCGGACTTGGTTGGCGCATAGTCCTCGGCAAAGACATCCAGCTTGTCGTGGAGGATGAAATTTGCGTCCTCGACCATGTGCCGGACTTCTTTCGCCCGCCCGAGCACGGCCAGTCGGCACGGCGTTGTGATCTTGGTCGTGATGACCGGCGCAAACCAGGTTTTGCCGTGGAAGGCGCTTCCGATGATGTAGACATGGTAGCGCTCAATGACGTCATCGAAGGTTTGTCCCTCAACCGGATGTCCCGCCGGGATCGTGATCTCGAAGATGTCGGTCTTCAGGCCGTAGATCTTCTTGAGATACTCCTTCATCGGCTGAGCGCTGGTCGCATCGCCGGCTTCCTGCTCGCCCGGCAGGATCCACCGGCCGAAGATCATGAAATACAAGATGCCCGAAGCAACGAGGGCAACGCCGACCGGTGTCACCGAAAACAGGCTGAAGGTGCCCATTTGCGCCGCTTCCGGAAGCGACCGGTTGGCCGTCACAATCAGGTCGTTCAGCAGGATCAGCGGCGAGGATCCGACCATTGTGAGCGTGCCGCCGAGGATCGCGCAGAAACCCATGGGCATCAGCAGGCGGCTGAGCGGCAATTCGGTGCGCACCGAGATGCGGCTGACCACAGGCAGAAACAGCGCCGCGGCACCGACATTCTGCATGAATGAGGAGATGACCCCGACCGTGCCCGAGACAATCGGAACCACGCGGGCCTCGGAGCTGCCGCCGTGTTTCAGGATCAGCGCCGCGACCTTACTCATCAGGCCGGTCTTGTCGAGCCCGGCGCCGATGATCATGACGGCAATGATCGAAACGACGGCGTTGGAGGCGAGGCCGTTGAACAATTTGCTGACATCCGCCAGGGAATGCAGACCGGGCATCTGGCTGAGCAGCCCGAGCACCACCATGACAAGAATGGCGGCAAAATCGATCCGAACGATCTCCGATACGAACAGTATGACCGTGAAAACGAGCAGACCCAGAACCACCATCATCGGGTAGGTTAGAGTGATTGCCTCCACCTTGTGCGCCCCCCGGCATTTTGTTTTTGTCAGGCCGAAATGGACCGGCTCTTTTTTGCCTCAACCTCCGGACCGACGTGTTCGCGTGTCCTTGGCAGGCGGGCAGGCTAGCAAACTGACCGACCGTAATCCATCCCGCAGAAAGCGCTTGCGGTACGCTGTGTCCAGATTCGCCCCGGGGTTTGCTGTGTGGCGCCTGAAAAAGAGCGGAACGACCTCTTCTTTGAACCGCTCAGGCGCTGCTGCTATGACGATCCGGCGAGGATCTTCGGCACCTTGTTCGGCCTCAGGCGATGCGCGTCGGGCATGCCCTTGCCCAGAAGCGGGCGCAGATAGAGACGGAACTCGTCGGTAACGTCATGACCGGAGGCGGTGATGAACTCGTCGGGCATCGTGCGGGTCTTGCCCGCTACCAGTTCCAGCGGCACCAGTTCATAGTCGACGGAATAGTGGCCGGTGCGCTTGATCGTCACCGATCCGTCACGATCACCGAACATGCCGTATTGCACGGCCTTTTCACCGACTTCGCGGGCTTCGTTCTGGTCGACATCGGACACGCATCCGACAAAGCTGCGCTGGATATAGCCGAGCGTATCGCCGCGCACGCGCGTGATCTTCAGTTCCTGCTTGACCTTCTGCGTCAACAGGTCGGCCAGGGCGCCGGTGCCGGACAATTGCACATTGCCATGCGCGTCGCGTTCGATCTCGCTCGCCAGCTTGGCGATGATCGGCGTGCCCGAACCGTCATGGATGCCCTCGCTGACGGCGACAACGCAGCGCCCGTGCCGCTCATAGACCTCCTTGACATCCCTGATGAACGCGTCGATCTCGAAGGTCCGCTCGGGCATGTAGATCAGATGCGGGCCATCATCGGAAAATTTCTTGCCCAGCGCCGAGGCGGCGGTGAGAAAGCCTGCATGCCGTCCCATTACGACGCCGATATAGATGCCGGGCAGCGCCGCATTGTCCAAATTGATCCCCATGAACGCCTGGGCCACGTAACGCGCGGCCGAAGGGAAGCCGGGCGTGTGATCATTCTCCACGAGGTCGTTGTCGATCGTTTTCGGAATGTGGATGCAGCGCATGTTGTAGTCGGCCTTGCGCGCTTCTTCATTCACGATACGCACGGTGTCCGAGGAATCATTGCCGCCGGTGTAGAAGAAATAACCGATCTGGTGCGCACGCAGGACCTTGAACAGTTCCTGGCAATATTTCAGATCCGGCTTGTCGCGTGTCGAGCCGAGCGCAGACGACGGTGTGTTGGCAACCATCTCCAGATTGTGGGTGGTCTCCTGTGTCAGGTCGTAGAAATCCTCGTCCAGAATTCCGCGCACGCCGTGCACGGCACCGTAGATCAGCTCGACGGAGCGGAATTTGCGTGATTCCAGGACCGCTCCAACCATGGACTGATTGATAACCGCCGTCGGACCGCCCCCCTGGGCAACCAGTACCTTGCCATGAAACACAGAAATACCCTCCTGATTCTGTCCATAGATAAGTGGCACCAATGCCGGTCAAAGAACAAGCATCTTATTCGTCTGAAAGGGCGACCGGAAAAGTTCCGCCGGACGGCGCGGCATTGGCGCAATTGCCTTTGGACTGCGCGACTGCACCTGGTGCCGCCATCTGGTTCAGGCTGTCTGCCAGTTCCTCCAGGGCTCGGTGATGGGGCCATCACCTAATGCCCTTCGCAGGATCGGCAAATCGCGACTGCGGCCCATTGCGGGCTTTTGGACATTGGGAACATATGCGTTTAAGGAACCAAGTTCGAAACACACGCACCGGGGCATTATGGACCAGACCATCGAGTCGAATTTTCGCGGCATCATCCTGATGGTCCTTTCCATGGCTGCGTTCGCCATGGCCGACACCCTGATCAAGCTGGTTTCGGAAGCCGTCGCACCGGCTCAGATCATGTTTCTGATGATGGCCGGCGGGTCGGTCATGTTTTGCCTGATCGCAAAGCTGCAGGGCGCGCGGCTGATGGACCGCCGGGTCTTCGCGCCGGTCTTTCTGGTCCGCTATCTCGCCGAAGTCGTGGCGATGGTCGGCATGGTCATGGCGCTGGCACTCGTGCCGCTCTCAACGGTCGGGGCCATCATCCAGGCAACCCCGCTGCTGGTGGCACTGGGCGCGGTCGTGTTTCTCGGAGAAAAGGTGAGCTGGCGGCGCTGGAGCACGATCGTGCTCGGATTTGCCGGCGTTCTTCTCATCGTGCAGCCGGGGGCCGCCGGTTTTGATGCCTTGTCCCTCTGGGCGGTTCTGTCGATGATCGGACTGTCCGTGCGCGACCTGACCACCCGCATGACCCCGCCTGACATGGCTTCCGCCAGCCTGGCGGCCTATTCGGCGATCGCTGCCCTCCCCTTTGCCATGGCCTGGATCGTGCTGGACGGAGACACCTTCCTGCCGCCGGAGGCGGACTGGGTGTTTCTCATCTCCATCATCTTGCTGGGCTCGCTCGGATACCTGCTCCTGACCGCGTCGATCCGCTCGACCAGTCTTTCCGTCGTCGCCCCTTTCCGCTATGCGCGGCTCCTGTTCATGGTGATCTTCGGCATGGTGGTGTTCGGCGAACGCCCCGGTTTATCGATGCTGGCCGGCACAGCCCTGATCGTGGCCTCCGGCCTTTACATGATGTGGCGCGAGCGCCTTGTGAAGCAGCGGCCCCGGTAGCTGCGAGCGGCGCAACCCGCAGCGCGCCGTTCTGTTACCTTGACCTTTCAGACGTGCCAGACCGGCAATGGCGTTCCTTACACATTTGTAAAGTCGGGCGCAGATGAGCGTAAGCTGCGTCGCCCATCTTCAGGTCATCGAAAGGCGCGGTGCCTTTCTGCAACCTGGAGATGGAGAAGAAACATGGACAAGAAACTGATCTGCGGAACGGTCGCGGCCGGCATGCTTTTGGTGACAAGCGCAATTGGGGCCCATTCGGCACAGTCCGTTCCTGCAGCGGCGAACCTCGATATGACCAAAGCCATTGAGATCGCCCTCAAGGAGGTCCCGGGCACGGTTCAGGAATCCGAGCTGGAAAAAGAGGACGGCAAGCAGGTCTACGAGATCGAGATCCTGACCGCCGACGGACAGGAGATGGAAGTCGAGATCGATGCTGCGACCGGCGCGGTCCTGGAGATCGAGGCGGACGGCGACGACGATGATGATGACGACGGCAAGTCGGCAGGCTAAAACATGCATCCCGCAAGAGGCTGCCGGAAACGGCGGCCTTTTTCACCGGACAGAAACGGCCTATGGAAAGACATGCGAATTTTGCTTCTTGAAGACGACCGGGAGCTGGGACCGTGGGTCGCCGGGGGCCTGCGTGAAGAGGGCCATGTCGTCGATCACTTCACGGACGGCAAGGAGGCCCTGCTGGCATCGATGGGGCAGGACTACGATCTTCTGATCCTCGACCGCATGGTCCCGGGCCTGGATGGCCTCGCCGTCCTGAAGTCGCTGCGCGCGTCGAAAGACACAACCCCGGCGCTGTTCCTGACCGCTCTCGGGGAGGTGGACGCCCGCGTTGAAGGGTTTGAGGCAGGCGGCGACGACTATCTCACCAAACCTTTCGCATTTGTCGAATTGTCCGCACGCGTCAACGCACTTGGACGCAGGCGCGAAGGCACAGCGTCGGAAGCCGGCGAACCGACCGTGCTCAGGTTCGGGGATCTCAGCCTCGACCTGCTTGCGCGCCATTGTGAACGCCAGGGGCAAACCATCGAGCTGATGGCCAAGGAATTCAAACTTCTGGAATATTTCATGCGTCGCCCCGGCCGCCTCGTGACCCGCACCATGCTGCTGGAACAGGTCTGGGACATGAGCTTCGACCCCACCACCAGCGTGGTCGAGACCCATATCAGCCGCCTGCGCGCCAAGATCGACAAACCCT
>JBCBUA010000150.1:0-13874 GCA_039818365.1 Pseudomonadota bacterium | reverse complement strand
CGCCATTTCGCCTGCCATTTCAGCCTCATTTACGGGTCCATCGCCTAGAGACCGTTCTGCGTGATGAACTGGCTGAGTTCGTTGTCACAAAAGGATTTTTCAGGCCGCAGGCCATAATCCTTGAGGCGTGTCACCAAAATGACACCGCCCAGATTGGCGGTGTAAAGATCAGCGCCCTGCGTGGCATCGAATTCAAAGAGATTCTTTTTCAGCTCTTGATGACCGCACAGGACCGACAGCCCTTTGACAAAGGCCGCAACCTCGGTGTGCTTGACCAGTTCCAGCCTTTCAACCCGTGCGGATAGCTGATTGCCGGCCTGAAGTTCCAGTCTGGCAATCCGTTCCGATAGTTGGTTGGTGACGTAGAGGGTTCCGGTTAGGAGCAGCGCAATGACGGCGAGCGCGGTGTACCAGACAAGTTTCACTTGTGTCTCCAAATCTGGAAGGTCCCCGCGAGCGCTATGCAATCAGACGTAGCCGTCTTTTTCAACACTCTCTTTTGGAGGTGCCGGTTATCGGCCCTTTGACTTGCCGCGCCCGGAAGTCTGCAGCGATACCGGCACCAAAGTACCGGTTACTTATCCCTGCAGGCATGCTAGATTTTTTCCTGCGAAAATCGCTTAGAGGAGGAAAACATGAAAACCTGGAAAAAGCCGTCCACGAAAGCAACTGAAGCCGGCTTCGAAGTCACGCGCTACATGCCTGCCGAAATCGGCACCTGCAAGCGCAAGTAATTCGCGGCCTCGCAAAAGCCACGATGAAAATCAGGGTTCTGGGCGCGGCAGCCGGAGGCGGCTTCCCGCAATGGAATTGTAATGCGCCTCTGAGCCGCGCGGTTCGCCAAAACCGGCCCGGGTTTCTCGCCAGAACGCAATCCAGCATCGCTGCGAGTGCCGATGGCAGGAACTGGGCCGTTTTCAATGCGTCTCCCGACATCCGCCAGCAGATCGCCGCGACACCGGAGCTCCAGCCTTCTGCCGATGCTCCGTTGCGGTCGACGCCGATAAAGGCCGTTGTCCTCACGAACGCGGATGTCGATCACATTGCGGGCCTGCTCTCCTTGCGCGAGCGGGAGCCGTTCACGCTCTACGCAACGCGGCGGGTTCTCGACACACTGGCCGCCAACAGCATCTTTCAGGTGCTCAACCCGGACTATGTCGACCGCCGCGAACTGGCGCTTGAAGGGGAAACGGAGCTTCACGGCCCTGATGGACCCATCGGCCTTTCCATCGAGACATTCAGTGTTCCAGGGAAGGTTGCGCTGTTTCTTGAAGACCCGGAAAAGAAGGACTTCGGCACGTTCGGCGGCGACACGATCGGCCTCGCGATCCGCCGCGCCGGTCACGGCGGCCAACCGGACAGGACATTGTTCTATGTCCCGGGCTGTGCGGCGATCGAGAACACCTTCAAGGAGAAGATAGCGGGCGGAGGCTGCCTGATGTTCGACGGGACCGTCTTTGAAAACAACGAAATGGCCCGTACGGGTGTCGGGTCCAAAACCGGCGCCCGCATGGGACATCTTGCCATGAGCGGGCCGGATGGAAGCCTGGCGGGGCTTGCCGATGTCGACCTGAAACGCCGTATCTTCATCCATATCAACAACACCAACCCGGTCCTTGATCCGCATTCCAGCGAAGCGTCTGCGGTCCGGGCGGCGGGCTGGGAAACCGCCTTTGACGGAATGGAGCTGGACTTATGAGCGATCTCGCCCTTTCTCATCCCGCCGCCTCGGAGCCGATCGGCAGTGGCGTCCCGGAAACGGCTGCGGATCATATCAGGCAGCGCGGCAAACTGCTGTCAGCTGCGGAACTGACCGACGTCTTACGCTCCGCCGGTTTCGACCGCTATCACATCCACCATCCGTTCCACAAAATGATGAATGCGGGCGGCCTCACGAAGGCGCAGATGCAGGCCTGGGCCCTCAACCGCTTCTGCTACCAGGATGCCATCCCGAAGAAGGACAGCATCATCCTGGCGCGGTCCGACGACCCTGAGTTCCGGCGCGAATGGATCAAGCGCATCGTCGATCACGACGGCAGTGACAGCCTTGAACAGGATGGTGGTATCAAGCGCTGGCTCAAGCTCGCGGAGGGGCTCGGGCTCGACACCGGCACGGTTCGATCACGCAAGTTTGCCCTGCCCGCGACGCGCTATGCCGTCGGCGCTTATCTCGATCTGGTCTCCAATTCCTCCCTTCTCGTGGCCGTCGCCTCGTCGCTGACGGAACTGTTCTCGCCGGTCGCAATTGGCGAACGCGTGCCCGCGATGCTCGCGCGCTACGACTACATCACAGAGGACACCCTGGCCTATTTCACACCACGGTTGAAACAGGCGCCCCGGGATGCCGAACACGCGCTCGGCCTCGTGATCGATTGGGCGGACACACCTGACAAACAGGCCGATGCGGTGGACGCGCTGCTTGCCAAGTGCAACCTCTTGTGGGCGATGCTGGACGCCCTTCAGCATGCCTATGTTTCGCCCGGAAGCATCCCACCCGGCGCGTTCCGTCCGCGCGAGGAAGACACGAGACAATAAAGGCGGCAGCAGGCAGTGACGGCGGTTCGCAAACGGATGATCCTGACAGCAGACAGTGTTCCGATGCTGCCCGCGCATGTGCGCCTGGTTTTCAATGAAAAGCGCGACAGCTGGGTGGTGCTCGCACCTGAGAAAATCCTGTGGCCGGACGATATCAGCGTGCTGATCCTGCAGAACTGCGACGGTGCCAGGTCCATTGGGGAAATCGCTCAAACGTTGTCACAGGAGTTCAGCGCACCCCGTTCGGAAATACAGGAGGACATTCTGGAGTTTCTTCAGGACTGGAGCGACAGGCTGCTCATCAGGCTCGCAGGCCAGGCCGGAGGCATGCCATGAACGGCAACACCGAGACGCCGCTTGGGCTGCTTGCGGAACTCACGCACAGGTGTCCGTTGCAGTGCGGCTACTGCTCCAATCCGCTTGAGCTCCTGAAGGCCAATCGGGAGCTGGATACGCCAACATGGCTGGATGTTTTCCGGCAGGCCGCCGATCTCGGCATCCTGCAGGTGCACCTATCGGGAGGCGAACCGACCCTGAGGCCGGACCTGGAAGACATCATCGCCGTCCTGGCCGAACACGGCGTCTACACCAACCTGATCACGGCTGCCGTCACGCTGACCGGTTACCGGCTGGCGGCTTTCAGGGACGCGGGACTGGATCATATCCAGATCAGCTTCCAGGGCGCGACCGACGAGACCACGTTCAGGATCGGTCACTACAGGAATGCGTTTGAGAAAAAACGCGCAGCCGCCCGTCAGGCGCGCGCGCTCGGCCTGCCGCTCACCATCAATGCGCCCATCCACAGACTCAACATCGCGGAAGTACCGGCCTTCGTGGACCTTGCCCTGGAGCTGGACGCGGAGCGTCTGGAAATTGCCAATGTGCAGTATTACGGCTGGGCGGAGCTCAACAAGGCGGCCCTCCTGCCCGACCGCGAGCAGGTTGCGCGACAGATCGACTTCGTGACCAAGGCGCGTGAGGATCTGACCGGTGTCCTCAATATCGATTTTGTGCCCCCCGACTATTACGCCGACTACCCCAAGCCGTGCATGGGCGGCTGGGCGAAAGACGCCTTCGTGATCGCGCCGGACGGCACCATGCTGCCCTGCCATGCGGCGCAATCGATTACGAGCCTGTCGTTCGAAAACGTGCGGGAGAAGCCTCTGCGGGCGATCTGGGAGCGCTCGGACAGTTTCAACGCCTACAGGGGAACGGACTGGATGTCAGACCGCTGCAAGGCCTGCCCGCGCAAGGATATCGATTTCGGCGGCTGCCGCTGCCAGGCCTTCGCCGTCACAGGCAATGCCGCGGAGACCGACCCCGCCTGCATCAAGTCCCCTTTCCACGAGGATCTGAGGGCGTTTCCAACCAGCACCACGGTGCACAAACGCGTGATCGGCGCAGATAGTAAAGGACGGCACCGAGCCCCACCGAGATAAGGCCCGCTGCGACGCTGGTCATCAGGCGCTGAAAGACTGGCACGACATAGGTGTCAGCTGTTTCCGCCGCCCGGGGCAAACCGAGCGTGAGCTGACTTTCCATGACATAGGTGTTGCCAGCGACCGCGATGAGCAGCAGGCCGTTGAGACACAAACCCCATTGCAGGAAAAGCAACGCAAGACCGGCTGTCTTATGCATGGCGCGTTTGACACTTGAGCCATAAATGCCACGTTCTGGGGACGCCCTCATCGTTTTTCCGGTCTCGCGAGGCAATTCCTCCAGCCCCTCTGGTTTCAGATCGGGATAAGCCTCGAAGATCGGATTCATGATTTCGAGCAACATGCGCCCCATCAGTTTTCCAACAGACCGGCGATAGGTCTTGAGTTCGCTTTCAGAGCTGGATTGTTGAACAAGCGACACCGACTGATCGAGCCTGGCGCCGAATTCTATAAACAGGTCAACGACCTGTGCTGCAGCTTCCTTTTTCATGTTGCTCAAGCGCTCCCGTATTACCGCCAAGAGCGTGCAGGCGAACCTCTTGGGTGCGCGGTTTCCTCGCTTCGCGGCCTCACGATCTCGTCGCGCCGTGTCCGCGCATGCATTACAATCAGAGCGAACTGATCCGTGATGGGATCCGCGTCGTGCCTCTTGAACGGAAGAAAACTATAAGAGAAGCAGCGGCAGCGAATTACGCCGAGAGCGCAATATCTGAAGATGTCATAGCCGCTTTCACCACCTTTTCCAGCGCATCAACAAACGCCTCCGGCGCACCGGGAACTAAGGCTGCTGCGACGTTAGACTGCATGTTTCGCAGAACACAAGCCAACTTGCGAGACGACACTGACGAAAAAGAGGAGATGGTGCCCAGAGGCGGAATCGAACCACCGACACGCGGATTTTCAATCCGCTGCTCTACCAACTGAGCTATCTGGGCGCGCTTGCAGGCGTTTGGAGCCGTGCCCCGTTCGCTGAAAGCCCGGTTCTTATAGAGGCTCGCTCAGACCTTGTCCAGCATTCCGGCAAAGTTTTTTGCGCATGGGCGGCGGTGTGGATGACGACAGCGATCGGAGACCCCAAGACCCTGAAAAATATCGCCTTTCTGCGCATTGTCAAAGCGGTTTGCAAGGCGGGAAACCATTTCAGAAAACAAAAAGCGCGCCGTCCTGCGGCGCGCTTTCGTTTCCCGGTTGTGCCCAGGCTTACTGTTCGGTGATCCGGCCGTCCGTATAGGGGGCATAGCCGCCCTGTGCGGCGATGTAGTCGGCCACGACGACCTCCAGGCCCGGACCGTAGTCGTAGGCATTCGTGCCGTTTTCGGCGAAGACCTTGTAGCCGTCGCCGCCACCACGCATGTAATTGTTGGAAACAACGCCATAGACCTTGTCCGGATCAAGCGGCACCCAGTTGCCGTCTTCCATGACTTCCACCAACAGGACACGACCTGCGCCCGGGTCCTTCTTGCGGGTCCAGGAATATTTGATGCCGGAGACCTGCGGAAAGCGCCCGGCGCCCTCCTCGACCTGGGAAACGCCGTTTTCCAGCGCCGCCACAACATCCGCCCCTTTCAGCTGAAAGGTGGAGAGCGTGTTCTGGAACGGCAGGACCGTCAGGACCTCGCCCATGGTGACTTCGCCGCCGTCAATGGAGGCGCGCAGGCCGCCGCCGTTCTGGATCGCGATCTGAACGCCCTGGTCCTTCACGCGGTCGAGCATCGCGTCGGCGACGAGATTGCCCATCTGGCACTCGCCGGCGCGGCAGGAGCCGCGGTCACCGTCGATCGCACCTTCACTCGATCCGATGACCTTGGCCTTCAGTTCCTCGATCGGCGCGGCGAGTTCCGCAACGCGGGCCGCGAAGCCCTCATCCGGGGTCACGGATGCGTCCAGCAGGATCGGCTCACCCTCGGCCTTCACAAGATTGCCGTCGTCGTCCCAGGTCACATCCAGTTCGCCGAGGAACTTGCCATAGGCGTAGGCCTGGACGATCGGTACCTCGTTGCCATCCGGGTTGGTCACCATCACCGGGTACGGCCCGGAGGCCCTCTCCTGCGTGTTCGACAAAAGCGTGTGCGAATGCCCGCCGACGATCACGTCGATCCCCGGAACCGCTGCGGCGATTTCCATGTCGCGCGAGAGACCCATATGCGTCAGTGCGATGATCTTGTTGACGCCGGCGGCTTCCAGGCCCTCGACGGCACCCTTCAGGTAATCCTCGGCCTGGATGAAGCGGACATTGTCTCCCGGCGAGGACGTTTCGGAGGTGTCCTCGGCAAGCGCCGAGACGATGCCGATCTTCTCGCCACCGCGCTCAAGAATGACGATGCCCGGAACCTTGCCCTTCAACGATGGCTCCGCGTTGACATCGATGTTGCCCGAGATCACCGGAAACTCGGCCTTGTCGATGAAGCCTGCCAGGACTTCGGGACCGTCATCGAACTCGTGATTGCCGACCACCATGGCGTCGAGACCAAGGCCGTTGGCAAATTCCACCGCGGCGTCGCCCTTGTAGGTGGTGTAGAAGAGTGAGCCCTGGAACTGGTCGCCGGCATCGACCACGATGACATTCTTGCCCTCGGCCTCAAGTGCCGCGCGCCGTTGATCGAGCATGGTCTTGATCCGGGCGATGCCGCCGAAACACTTCCCTTCCGCCTCGTCCTCGGCGCCACAGGTTGAATCGTATTTGTTGATCGATTCAATGCGTGAATGGAGATCGTTCAGATGCAATATGGAAAGTGAATAGTCGGCATATGCCGCCGTCGACAGGCCTGTCGACAGACACAGCGCCGAAGCGATCAGAAAACGGTTCTTCATCGGACCCTCGCCCTTGATTCTGTTTGTTTGCTCAGAGGCACCTGCGCCTCGCGGTCCCGTGACCGACTGGCCGGTGAAGGCAAATCTTTGAACAGAATCCCTGCAACCGCAAGCGGTCATGGTGCCAAGACGGAAATAAATTTAGCCGCATAATTTCGCATGCGGCGCTCACGGCGCGCGACGCGCCGTCAAAAGCATCGGCGCTCCGTGTGTTGCCACGACCTCAAGAAACAAGCAGGACGTTCACGCCGACATCAGTCGTCCGGAAAATTGCTTTCGTCGATATCGTCGGTTTCCACGACCGGGATCGTGTAGCCCTCGGTAAACCATCGGTTCAGGTCGATCTTCGCACAGCGGTCCGAGCAAAAGGGATAGTCTTCGCGCGTGGACAGCTTGGAACAGATCGGACACGGGCGCATGCGGCGCGTGGATGTCTTGTCATCGCTCACGAATATGGGCCTCGTCTTGGCGTCGTCCCCAGGGGGCGAGATCAGGGGGCGCGATCAGGCGGCGGCGGTCGCCCAGCCCTGGTGCACCGGGTAGCCGGCCGCCGTCAACAGATTGACGGTCTCAACCAGTGGCAACCCGACCACGGAGGGATAGGACCCGACGAGCTTGACCACGAAACTGCCTGCCAGGCCCTGGATCGCATAGCCGCCAGCCTTGCCGCGCCATTCACCCGACGCAATGTAATCATCAACATCCTTGCGCGACAAGCGTTTGAAGCGAATACGCGTTTCAACCAGTTTCGAGCGGACCTTGCCATTCGCCTCCGCGACGGCGACGCCGGTGAAGACGCGGTGTCCCCGTCCCGACAGCATCGAAAGGCACATGAGTGCCTGCTCGGTCAGCTCCGCCTTCGGCAAGGCGCGGCGTCCGACGGCAACCACCGTATCGGCGGCGAGCACAATGCCACCCTCCGTTTCCTGCAGGGCATCGGCGGACTGGCGGACGGTTTCCGCCTTGGTCCTGGCCAGCCTCAGCGCAAGACTGCGGGGTGTTTCGTGTTTTCTCGGTGTTTCATCGATGTCGGCCGGCATGAGGTGATCGGGATCAAGGCCGATCTGCTGCAGCAGCGCAAGGCGGCGCGGAGATGCAGAAGCCAGAATGAGCTGAGGAGCATCGGTCATGTGGGAAGGAACCTTGCAGCCGGCATCACAATCAAAGCCGCTACTTGAAGCGGTAGGTGATCCGCCCCTTGGTGAGATCGTAAGGGGTCATTTCAACGAGAACCTTGTCGCCCGCCAGAACGCGGATCCGGTTCTTGCGCATACGCCCTGCCGTATGGGCGATAATCTCGTGATCGTTTTCCAGTTTTACGCGGAACGTGGCATTGGGCAACAGTTCCGTTACGACGCCCGGAAACTCCAGAGCTTCTTCTTTGGCCATTTGATATCCTGATTAAAGCGGGCCTAGCCCGCGGGTGCGGGGGAAACTAACGGATTAGCGGGCGAAAGTGAACCTTTCTTTCCGTTCCTTACAAAAAAGAAATTCAGTCTGCCGCGGTCGGTGACCAGTCGAGGCGTTTCTTGATGCGCATCATCAACTGATCACGTACTGCCCGGTATTCATTGAGGATCTGCTCACGGCTTCCGGTTGCCAGTGTCGGATCCATGGTTGGCCAGTATTCGACGTCGACGGCCTCCGTCCGGGTCATTTCCAGTGCCTTGTGGTGGGCCTCGGGTGCGAGCGAGACAATCAGGTCGAAGCCTGATTCATCAAGGTCCTCGAATGTCTTTGGCTGATGCCGGCTCATGTCGATCCCGATCTCCGACATGACCGCGTCCACAAACGGGTCGGTCTTGCCCTCGCGCACGCCCGCGGAGCGCACATAGATCCTGCCCGGAAACAATTTGTGCGTCAGCGCTTCGGCCATGGGCGAGCGAACGGAATTCATCCCGCACGCAAACAGAACCGCAGTCGGACGGAGGCCCGGCCCGGTCACCTTTGTCAGCCTTTCCAGTGAAGGGCATAAACGAGCGTGAACAATCGTCTTGCCGTTTGCATGTCCACCTCGACCTTGCCTTCCAGGCGCTCCATCAGGATCGTCGATCCTTCATTGTGAACACCCCGCCGCCCCATATCGATCGCCTCGATCTGACTGGGCGTCGCATGGCGGATGGCCTCGTAGTAGCTCTCGCAGATCAGATCGTAATCCTTGACGATCTTGCGCAGCGGCGAGAGAGACAGAACGTGCGTGACGACATCCTGCTCGTCTTCCGTCTTGATGCGAAAAACGAGCCGCTTTTCGACGACGGCAAGATTGAGAACGTATCTGGTGGCCGGATGTCCGACGGGCTGGAAGCTGTTTTCCTCGATCAGATCGTAGATCGCAACGGCGCGATCATGTTCCACTTCCGGTGTTGAACGTGCGATCGAGGCCTCGTCCAGAACAACATCGACCAACCGCCCTCCGGCGGGTTGCGAACTGGTGTCCGGTTGCGAATCGCTCATGTGCGAGAAACCTCTCAACGCCCGATTACATGTTCAACCTGATGGAAACAGAGCGCGCGTGCGCCGACAAGCCCTCAGATTCACCCAGCGTCATGGCTGCCGGGCCAAGAGCCCGCAGGTTATCCGCATTACATTTCAGGATCGAGGTGCGTTTGACAAATTCCAGGACAGAAAGACCTGAGGAAAACCTTGCGGACCGTGCCGTCGGCAACACGTGATTGGATCCGCCGACGTAATCCCCGATCGCTTCGGGCGTGTAATGGCCAAGGAAAACCGCACCCGCATTGCGGACCTTCTTGAGCAGATCCTCCGGATCGGCAACCGCGAGTTCCAGGTGTTCCGGCGCAATCCGGTTGGCGAGTGGCATGGCGGTGTCCAGATCCTCCACCACGATGATGGCGCCGAAATCCGCCCAGCTTGCCCGGGCAACATCTTCGCGCGGAAGGGTTTTCAGCTGCGATTCAACCGCTTTTTCAACTTCTTGCGCCAGATCCGGACTGTCCGTGATCAGGATCGATTGTGCGGCCGTGTCATGTTCGGCCTGGGCCAGCAGATCCGCGGCGATCCAGTCCGGGTTGTTTTCCCCGTCGGCAACGATCAGAACTTCCGAGGGCCCGGCGATCATGTCGATACCGACCGTTCCGAACACACGGCGTTTCGCCGCGGCGACATAGGCATTTCCCGGCCCGACGATCTTGGCGACCGGGGCGATGGTTTCCGTCCCGAAGGCGAGCGCGGCGATCGCCTGCGCGCCGCCGATCCGGTAGATTTCCGTAACGCCTGCAACCTTTGCGGCCGCAAGAACAAGCGGGTTCAGGACCCCGTCGGGGCTCGGCACCACCATGACGATGCGGTCCACACCGGCGACCCGCGCCGGAACGACATTCATGAGAACCGAACTCGGATAGCTTGCAAGGCCTCCCGGCACGTAGACCCCTACCGCCTCGATCGCCGTCCAGAGCGACCCTAGCTCCACGCCGAGTGCGTCCTGATAGCGGTCGTCCTGGGGCATCTGGCGCGCGTGGTGTGCACTGATCCGGTCATGCGCGAGCTGCAAGGCCTCAAGCGTTTCGGCCGGAACCTCGCTGACGGCCCTGTCAATCTCCACTTCAGAGACCGTCAGCGCCGCCATGCTGTCCGCGTCGAGCCTGTCGAACTTGGCGGTGTAGTCCAGCACGGCCCTGTCGCCATTGCTGCGAACGGCGTCGATGATGTCCCGCACGACAAGATCGACATCTTCCGATACTTCCCGCTTGGAGGACAGAAGCGCTTCGAACTTCGCGTCAAAGCCGGCTTCAGATTTGTTCAGGCGGTGGACCACGCGCGGCTCCATCATGTTTTCTGGCAGTGTTTCCGGTGCTCTTTCAACACGCAGCGCCGACCGCGGCCGGCAGCAGCAGTCAACTCAGGTCGTGTTGGGGCAGGTTGGGCGTGGCCCAGGCGGCGCCAAGATCGGACAGCTGTGCCTCGATGCATTCGACCTTAAGGGCAATGCTGGAGCCGCCCGCGAATGCCAGCTGGATCGTGCCGGAGGGGTCTTCCCCCGCCTCGAACGTGACCGCGAGCAACTCCAGGACCAGGCCTTTCGCATCCTGCTGGATGTTCTGGGCCTGCATGTTTGTGACCTGGGTAAACGCGAGCGCGGATCTGCGCCGTTCGTGTTCCTTGCTGCGCTTGTCCGCCTTTTTGTCCCAGACGAACCGGTTCATCACGAACACCGCTTTTTTCTCGTTGGGGAGAAAGCGGATATCGGCAACCGTGAGGACGGCGTCCTGGATATGTGCGGAAAGAACCTCAAGATCTTCCTGGTCGAGGGCGGCAAGTTTCAGCTGATCCATGGCGGTCTGAATTCTGATCCGTTCGTTCGTTTTCGGGCAGTCCGCATATAGGTGAGGTTCTGCCGCATCCCAAGAATGTTGACCTAAAGCGGATTAAGGAAATTTGCAACGCACGAATGAGCGCAAGCTTTTGCCTCAAGGGCCTTCATCAACGCGCTGGCGCAAGTCGTCCTTGATTTCGTCGAGTGACACGAGACGCTTGAACACGCGTCGGCCAAGCCAGAGCCCGAAGACAAGCAGAAAGAACCCGAGTGTCGGCCCAAAGGGCGGCGGAACAAGGACGACCGCAAACATTCCGGCAAAGGCGAACCCAATCTGGATCAGAAACCGGATCGTCTGTGCACCCATTGTGTTGCTCTCCCTGCCTCTGGCCGTCGCCCCCGGTGCTTTGCCAAGGGCCCAAGTCCGTCCTGCGAATCTCTCTAGCCAAGCTTGCAATCAACCATAGCATCTTGGACAGTGGCCCGGTCTTTCTTCTCCAACTGCGCAGCTTATAACCATGCAATTCAGGCTCCCGATCCTCTCTCTCGCGCTTTTCTTATTCCTGGCACCGGCCGGGCTGGCACAGGACATGAGCGAAAAGGTTTTTGGCGAAAGCATCTACGTCCCGGCCTATTCCAGGATCTTTTCCTATCCGCAGCGCTCCGATCTGCTGGCCGCCACGCTTGCCGTTCACAATGTCGACCCGGAGACGACGATCACGCTCACACGGGTCGATTACCACGGCGAAGACGGCAAGGTGCTGCGCACCCTGCTTGAACAACCGCTGGAACTTGCGCCGTTCCAGTCGAAAACGGTGCTCATCCCGATCAACGACACCAGCGGTGGTGTCGGTGCGAATTTCATTGTCGTTTGGATGTCGGAGGCCCCGGCTCTGAGCCCGATCGCCGAGGCAATCATGACAAGCGGCAGCGGCGGACCGGGCCCGTCCTTCACGACCAGAGGCCGGGTGATCGAGCGCCGGGTTTCGGAGTAAGCCGCGTTGCGCCGCCCTCGGCGGCGGCGCTAGCAGATTGCCGTCTTAGCCCGAAATCCGCTCGATCTGGGCGCCGCAGCGGGTGAGCTTGTCTTCCAGCCGTTCAAAACCGCGATCCAGATGATAGACCCTGTTGACGGTGGTTTCCCCTTCCGCTGCAAGGCCTGCAATCACCAGGGAAACAGAGGCTCTCAGGTCTGTTGCCATGACCGGCGCGCCGCGCAGTTCCGAAACCCCGTCGATCAGGGCCGTGCGGCCATCGACCTGAATCTGTGCGCCCAGCCGGGCGAGTTCCTGCACATGCATGAAGCGGTTTTCGAAGATCGTTTCGGTGACCCGGCTTGTACCGCCCGCCCTGGTCATCAGCGCCATGAACTGCGCCTGCAGGTCCGTCGGGAAGCCCGGGAACGGTTCTGTCGTGACGTCGACCGGCTGAATGCCGTTGCCGTTGCGATAGACCTTGAGGCCTTCATCCGTCTGGGTGATGTCCGCGCCGGCCTGCCGCAACGTGTCAAGTGCGCTCTCCAGTAGGTCGGACCGGGCGCCCTGCAGCAGCACGTCGCCGCCCGTCATCGCGACCGCCATGGCGTAGGTCCCTGTTTCGATCCGGTCGGGCACCACGGCATGGTGTGCGCCGTGAAGCCGGGAGACACCCTGGATGCGGATGGTCGACGTTCCCGCGCCCTCGATCTTTGCGCCCATGGCTTTCAGACAATTGGCTAGATCAACCACTTCGGGTTCGCGCGCGGCGTTCACCAGTTCGGTTTCGCCCTTGGCCAGCGTCGCCGCCATCATGATGGTATGGGTCGCACCGACGGACACTTTCGGGAACTCGACGCGGGCGCCTGTCAGCCCGCCCGGCGCATTGACGACCACGTAGCCGCCCTCGATCTCGATGTCGGCGCCAAGTGCTGCCAGACCGTCGATGAAAAAGTCGACCGGCCGTGTGCCGATGGCGCAGCCGCCCGGAAGCGACACGCGCGCCTCGCGCATGCGTGCCACGAGCGGGCCGATCACCCAGAAGCTCGCCCGCATCTTGGAGACAAGCTCGTAGGGTGCCGTCGTGTCGACGATTTCGCGGGCGGTCAGGTTCAGCGTCTGGCCGGAAAGATCGTTCTGGCCGCTGCGCTTGCCGTTAACAGAATAGTCGACACCATGGTTGGAGAGGATCTGCATGAGCTGCGCCACGTCGCGCAGCCGCGGCACGTTGGAGAGCGTCAGGGTCTCGTCGGTCAGCAGCGAGGCGATCATCAGGGGCAGCGTCGCATTCTTCGCGCCCGAAATCGGAATGACACCGTTCAGTTCAGCGCCGCCGACGACCTTAATGCTATCCATATGAAACCCCGCATCCGGCCGTCTTTACCAACGGCCGTCCCATTTGAAGACATGCACAAACCTGCGGTCTACACACAAGTTGCGGCCCATGCAAGGCAGCCCTGCGTTCGCGATCAGGCCTTTTCAAGGCAGGCAAAAACAGGACCCGGCGCGTTGCGTGAAATCTCAGTCGACCTGCCTGGCTTTCGCGGCGGCCTTGCGGCGGCGGAGGTTTGCCCTGAGGGCCTCGGCAAGACGCTCTTCCTTTGATGACCCGGACGTTCCTTTCGCGCCAGAAGCGGCGGCCTTGCCCGCACCGGGTGCTGTCCGGCCAGCATCCTGTTTTTTATCGTCTTTTCCAGTCATTTCCCGGCCAAAAGCCTTGTCTGATCTCGTGTTTGAATGCACATGAACCGCCCTCCTGGCGGCCTTGCGAAAACCGAATGAAAGGATCCGTCACCCGCCCTCCCGGCGTTTCACCGGCCCCGGTCATCCGGCCGGATTTCG
>JBCBUA010000149.1:0-13975 GCA_039818365.1 Pseudomonadota bacterium | reverse complement strand
GCGGCCTTGTCCAGTTGCGACTTGATCCGGTTCATCTTCCGGCCGACATAGTCGCCTTTCTTCAGCTTTCGTATCTCGTTGCTGCGCAGCGCCGGTGTCGACTGAAACGCATACCAGTCCCCCTCTCCGACCTTCTTCTGGTAGATGGTGTTGCCGTCCTTGCGGTGGGCAAAACACGTCACCGCCGGCGCGGACCCGTCCGCCGCGACCCAGGTCGCGTTGAAGCACAGGGTCCCGTCCGCCTTGATGAACCAGTTGCCCTCACCGTAGGAGGCGGTGCGGCCGCGTCCCGAATAGGCGGTAAAGGCCCTTTTGCTGTTGGCGAAATAGCCGGCACCGTCGCTCCAGATCCACGACCTGTTGGCATATAGCCCAAAGACCTCGTCGACCGACATTGGGCTGGCTGCCTGCGCGGCGGCATTCACGGCTTGCTGTGTCGAGGCTTCTGCCCGGTCGGTTGCTCCGATCGACAATCCTGTCCCTGCGACCGAGACGGCGATCGCCAATGCTGCAAATTTCTGTTTCATCCTAACGCTCCTCGTTGTCTTGTGACGGGTGTCGCTTCAGCTCACGAATTGGCCGGCAGGATCTGTTCGGTGATCCGCCAGTCCGGCAACCCGTAGCCATCCGGCCAGGGCCAGACTTCCTTGTCGTTGAAATAGATAACCGTCGTCAGCTCCGGGAATTCATTCCCAACCGCGGTGACCTCTCCGGCCCAGTCGGTCACATAGGCACGGTCGCCGACATAGCCGAGTTCGGCCACGTAAACCGGTTTTCCGAACCCGACGACGCGGTCATAGGCCGGACGCAGGGTCTCGGAAAAAGACCGGTCACCACCGAACTTGTCCTTGTCCCACTGCTGCAGGCCGAAGATCGAAAGTCCGACGACATCAGCGTAGTCGTCTCCCGGATAGTAGGCCTGAAGCCCCTCTTCGCCCTTGGGAGACCACATGAAACGCGCATCAGGGGCGCTGTCGCGGCAGAGATCGACCACGTGGCGATAGGCGTCGATATAGGCCTCAGGTTCCCATCCGGACCAGGTGAACCGTCCGGAGGTGCTTTCCATTTCCTGCGCCCAGCGGATCATCACCGGGCTTTCCATGGATCCGGCGACCGTGCAGATGGCGGCGATATTGGGATCATAGTCGCCGGCTGCGATGCCTGCGCGCAATTGGGCCGGAGACACATCCCAGTTCTCGCCCCAGGTCCACGGTTCGATGGTGAGAAGCACCGACCGGCCGCGCTGTTTCGCGTATTGATCGGCGAGCAGCAGGCTTTCCAGCTCAACGTCTTCCCAGGGCAGGAACAGGTGTTCGACGGAGACGCCACTCCTGTCGGTGAAAAATCCCGGCGGATCATACGCGCCAAGGGCAATGTCCGTGCTCGCCTGCGGAACGACGACGCCGGCATCCGTGTTGCCATTGGCGACCTGGGCCACGGCCACCATCGAGGCAGCTCCCACGACTGTCGCGAGAATTCCCGTCCGGATCGATAGCTTCGGTAAAGTTGCTCTGTGTTTCATGTCAAGCTCCAGATCGTTTGTCGCTGCCCGCAGCGCACTAGGTTGAGCGTGCGGTCTCTGCCGCAGCCTCGGCCTGCCGATTGAAAGAAGGGGGTGATGGTGTCACGAGATGAGGTCTTATATGGACGGTTCGGAGACCTGCGCTTCCCATGCCGGCGCCAGCGACCGAATAGGTGGACCGGGTCAGCTTGACCGGTTCGGCCCCGATCTCCAGGGCTTCCAGGCCAACCGGCGCTCTCAGGCCAAGCGCGGACGCCGGCAGGATCGCCAGGACCGCGACACACGCGCCCTGAACGAAGGGGCGAACGTTGAATGCGGCACCAGGGCGACCGTTTTCCCGCGCATGCTGGAAGATGATAACGGCCAGCAAAGAGACGTAGATGATCGCGTTGAGGGCCGCGAAGAGATAGAACCCGCGCGCGTCACCGACATCGGACAACACCAGCACGGGCAGCGCGGAGGCCAGCACGAGGATCACGTAGGGCACGAGGACACGAACCGGCAGCTGCGCAGCGGTATCGCCTCCCTTGGGGGTCACCCGGAAGTCGACGAAGGACCCGGTCAGCCAGTCCCGGAGTGCCGCAAGACACCCCAGCATCGCCCACGGCCAGCGCGCGGCCTGGAAAAGCAGGGCCTCCCAGCTAAGCACCTTCGCATTATAGGGCCGGCACCAGCCGTCCCGTTTCCACCAGAAGGCCATCATGACCAGCACGGCGGAAATCGGCAGGAAGTGCAGCAGGAACTGCGGATAGGTGACATTGGCGAACGGCACGCCCGCAACAAGGGCAACGACCGGAAGCGCGAACATCGCCGTCATGAAAAACGCGAACAGCGGATACCAGATCTGCGCGAACAGAAACTGGAACTTGAGCCTTCCCGGCAGCTTGCCGACATAGCGCGGCATGTATTGCAACAAGATGATGACCAGGCTTCTGGACCACTGGAATTCCTGCGTCACCAGATCGGCAAACGTATTGGGTCCGTCGCCATGCGCAATCGCGTCTATCGCGTGCACGCCGCGCCAGCCGCCCGCGTTCATCAGGAGCGTGGTCGAATGGTCTTCGGCCAGTTCCGGACCGAGCCCGCCGACATCCTGGAGCGCTTTTGTGCGCACCGCATAATGCGACCCGATGCAAAGCGGTGCCCAGCCGTTTGTGTACCCGGCTTGCAAGGCGCCATGCAGCGTGCCTTCGGCGTAGAGGCGTCCGCGCGCGGACCAGCTCCTGTCCGCGTTGCTGTCGCAGATACTCGGCGCGGACACATAGCCGACGTCAGGGTCCGCGAAGGGGGCCGTCACCTTCTCAAGATAGTCCGGCTCCGGCACGTGATCGGCGTCCAGCTGGCTGACGAAATCATAGCTGTCATAGCCATACTGATCGTAGAAAAACGCCAGATTGCCTTCCTTGCATCGTGTCCGGCGCGGCCAGCTCTGCCGGTGATAATCCGTCCTGTCTTTCCGGGTGGAAATCCGCACCCCGTTTTCCGCGCACCAGGCAATGGTTTCGGCGCTCGGATCCTCATCGGCCAGCCAGGTGTCGTGCGGCATTGTCTGCGCCAGCATGGCCTGCAATGTCCTGCGCACGACCGGAAACGGTTCGGACGGCGCCTTGGTGACAACCATGGCCACACGAGCGTCCTGTGGCAGACGATGCCGGGAACTCGGTACCTTTGCCGGAATGAACATCGCCAGAAAATAGAGTGGCAGCAGCGTGATCCAGGCAAGGATCACCGAAACGGAAACATAGCGGACGATGCCAGCATTGTGGGCGGGATCCAGCCACCAGCTCCAGAAATAGACGATCGCGGCGATCCAGAGCCCGACGCCAGCCAGATACCTCAGTTTCTGCGCGCGCGAGAGCATCGGCACTAAAAAAGGTCCCGCTGCCTCATCCGCAGATGTCACAGAACCGCGCCGCATGTCACCGTGTCCCCAGACCGAAGAAGGGAGCCGCGGTGCGCACGATCGTGTCGATGTCCGAGTAACGCGCCTTGAAGCCGATTTCGGACTGCGCTCTTTGGGGATTGGCGTAAAGAACGGGAGGATCGCCGGGCCGCTTGTCCCGCAGATTGACCGGGACGGATTTCGCCGTTATGCGCTCCACACTGTTGATGATGTCGCGCACTGACAGGCAGTTGCCAGACCCGATATTGTAGACGGCGCTGTCGCCGCCCGTATCGAGGCGGCGATAGGCAAGCACATGCGCTTCGGCGAGGTCCTGAACATGGACATAGTCGCGCAGACAGGTCCCATCCTCGGTCTCGTAGCTGTCGCCGTAAACGTCGAGATGCGTCAGCCGGCCGGCGGCCGCCATCATCGCCCGGGGGATCAGGTGCGTCTCCGGGTCGTGCCACTCCCCCAATTCGCCTTCCGGGTCGGCCCCGCAGGCGTTGAAATAGCGCAGGATGACATATTTCAGATCGTAGGCCTGGGCATAGTCCCGGATCATGTGCTCGGCCATGAGCTTCGTCTTGCCGTAGGGGTTGATCGGCTGTTGTTCGCTGTCTTCGCTGATCGGCAACTGGCGCGGAATTCCATAGGTCGCGCAGCTGCTGGAAAAGATCAGACGGTCCACACCCGCTGCCGTGCAGGCATCCAGAACCGACAGCGTTCCGCGGACGTTGTTGTCGTAATAGGTGGCGGGATCGACCACGGATTCCCCGACATAGGCCGAGGCAGCGAAATGGATGACGGCCTCGATGTCGAACATGACCAGCGTGTTCTGAAGCAGCGCCGTGTCCCGGATATCGCCCTCCACGAAAGGCCCCCAGCGCACGGAGGAGAGGTTTCCCGTGCTCAGATTGTCGAAGGTGACGGGCTCCCAGCCACTGGACGCCAGCAGCTTGCAGGTATGACTGCCGATATAGCCGGCACCGCCGGTCACCAGAATGCGCCGGCGCATCACTCTGCCGCCTCTGTGAAGTGGGTTTCGGTCCGGCTGCGTAGCAGATCGTCGAAATGGGAGATCGTCAGATCCAGCCCCTGGTCGAGACTGACTTCCGGCATCCATCCGAGGGATTGCCTGGCCTCGCTGATATCGGGCTTCCTTTGCTGCGGGTCGTCGACGGGTTTTTCCAGGAAAACAAGCCTTGACCGGGAACCGGTCCTGGCAATGACTTTCTCGGCCAGTTCAAGAACCGTGAATTCTCCGGGATTGCCCAGATTGATCGGACCAAGCGCATTTTCCGGGGTCTGCATGTGACGCCGGAAGCCTTCGATCAGATCATCGACATAACAGAACGACCGGGTCTGCCGGCCGCTGCCGTAGATCGTGATATCCTCACCGCGCAGCGCCTGAATGATGAAGTTTGAAACGACACGGCCGTCGTCGGGCCGCATGTTCGGACCATAGGTGTTGAAGATCCGCACGACCTTGATCGGAACCGACCGGGTTCTTGCATAGTCGAAAAACAGCGTCTCCGCCGCACGCTTGCCTTCGTCGTAGCAGGCGCGCGGTCCGGTCGGATTGACGTTGCCGCAATAGCTTTCCGGCTGCGGATGCACCAGCGGATCGCCATAGACTTCCGACGTTGACGCCTGGAACGCCGTTGCACCGGTTCGCTCGGCAAGGTCAAGAACGTTGATGGCGCCGAGCACGTTGGTTTTCATCGTGCGAACGGGATCCAGCTGGTAATGCGGCGGCGATGCGGGACAGGCAAGATTGTAGATCTCGTCCAGGTTCTCCCTGATGCCGCTAAGAGGGGTTTCGATGTCCTGAACGATCAGGCTGAAATTCTGGCAGTCGGTTAGGTCCGAGACATTTTCGAACCGCCCCGTGGAGAAATTGTCCAGGCAGATGACCTTGTAACCCTCGCCGAGGAGCCGTCTGCACAGATGCGACCCCAGGAACCCCGCCCCGCCTGTTACGAGAGCCGTTTTCGCGGGCCTGAACCGGGCCGCAGGGATCTGTTGCCGCTGGTCTTTTCCGGTTTTCGCACCGTCGGTCTTCATCGCATTCCTCCGAAATCGGCCGCGGCCGCCATCCGGCAAACCGCGAGGGTTTCCCGGCGCCATCAAAGGAACGGACCGGGACGCGTTTCCAAAGCGAAACGGCAGTTTTGCCTTTGCTTTGAGCATCGAGTATTCGCAGGAGTGATCCGCCCTCTGCCGGTCGGGGCTCGGGTTTCACCAGGCAGAAGCAGGGCATTCGCATACACAGCGAATGATTGCATCTGGCAAGCTTCACATCCTATCAATGCAAGAGGTGGAGGTATTGCGCATGCAGTTCAACAAAATTGGCGGTGTATTAAATATTCTTAATCCGGCAGCAAGATTGAAGTAATCGAAAGAAAAAAGCCGGAAAATCAAATAATTCTGGAAAAAGTGAAATATTTCTGCAGCATCAGCCCTTGCCGGACCGTGCGCGGCATTTGGATTTCTGTCCGAAGCCGCTGGCCGTGCAAATCCAGGGCGCGTCGCCGTGATCGGCGGAGACGGCAGACTTGACCTTGTCGGCCGACGGCTCGGTGCTTGCTGCGGCAACCGCAAAAGCAGTGGTTTGGCCCGCAAGTGCCGGTCCCTGCGTTGCAGGTGTCGGATACGGAGATCCGTCCGTGGCGACGACCGCGTCTTGCGGCATGCTCGCAAAATTGCATGCGGAAACAAGGGCCGCGGCAGCGAGTACGGGAACCGAATGCGCGGAAAACACGCGCCTGAAGAAAGTGCCTTTTCCCGGGTTTGCCATGTCGTTCCCCTGCCGGTCTGGCGTGCGGCTTGTTCGCTCCGCATCGTGGTTGATGTTCACCTCTCCCAAGGTCAAACACAAGTTAACAGTCAAGCCGGGCACACTTAACAACAGGTAAACAGGTACACCGTTGCGTCACGCCGGTGTCGAATGCAGGTCTTGTCAATCAAGGGGGTTTCCGACACTTTGAAGCTGATTGACGAGATCTGAGTACATCTATTTCCGCAACAGATTGTCCCGCAGTCAGGCAATGTGCCTGTGCCGGCCCGGATTTTTCGACAGGGTACGTGTGATGCAGAGCGAAACCGGACAGTTGAAACTGGAAGCCTCACCCGGGCTGTCTTCCTGGTTGGAAAGCCAGGACGTGTCGCTCGCCATTTCAACCTATCAGGCGGCCAAGATCTTCCTTATCGGCAACAATGCCGAAACCGGACGTATTTCCGTGTTCGAGCGGACATTCGCCAGAGCCATGGGTCTGGCCGCCACCCCGGGCGCGGAACAGCTGTGGCTGGCGTCCCAGTTTCAGTTGTGGCGTTTTGAGGATTTTCTGTCCAGGGAAGCGGCCACGAGCCCGTATGACGCGGTCTACGTGCCGATCGAGGGGCGCACCGTCGGCGAGGTCGACATCCACGACATCCACCCGAGGCCCGGCCAGCCTCCCCTCTTCGTGGTGTCCCGGTTCAACTGCATCGCCACGCTGGACGCTGACAACAGCTTTGCGCCGCTCTGGATGCCCGGGTTCATCGACGCCGTTGTCGCCGAAGACCGCTGCCATCTGAACGGTATGGCCGTGGAAAATCACCAACCCCGGCTCGTGACCTGCGTGGCCCCGACCAATGCGGGCGGCGCATGGAGAGAGCACAGACGCGATGGCGGCATCGTCGTTGATGTCGGCAGCGGCGAGACCGTTGCCGCCGGGTTTTCCATGCCGCACTCCCCCCGCCTCAGGAACGGTCGGTGCTATCTCATCCAGTCCGGCACGGGAGAGTTCGGTACGCTTGATCTGAACGACGGACGGTTCACGCCGATCTGTGCGCTGCAGGGCTTTGCCCGCGGGCTCAGTTTTGTCGGTGACTACGCGATCATCGGCGTATCGAAACCGCGAGATGAAAGGCATTTCGGTGGCTTGGCGCTCTCCGACAGGCTGGCGGAGGCGCGTCTCGAACCGATTTGCCATGTCGCCATCGTGAACCTGACAACAGGAAAGATCGAGCACCGGCTGGTCTTCGATGGGATTGTCAGCGAGCTCTATGACATTGCGGTGCTGAAAGGCGTGCGCAGACCCATGATCCACGGCTTCGTGCAGCCGGACCTGCGTTTCGTCATCCGCCCCGCCCCTTTCGACATCGACGCGCATAACGGGCAAGACCGATGACGGCACGCAAGCGGATCCTCATGTGCTGGGAGGTCGGGGCGAATTACGGTCATGCCGCGAAGATGTCCCAGCTTCTGCCCTGGTTGCCGCAGGACTGGGACATCATCGCTGCCGTGCGCGACCCGGTGTCCTTTCGCACGCTGATCGGCGATCCGCGCGTCAACGTGACAGCCGCCCCGTTCGCGCCGGATATCAAAGTCACCAGAAAGGAAGCCGTCGGACTCAGCTATCCCGATGTTCTGCGGTTTATCGGCTGGCACGACGCCGGCATACTGACGGCCTATTTGGAGTGCTGGGAAGTTCTGATCCGGGAACTGCGCGCCGACATCCTTGTCACGCAGGCGGCGCCGACCGCCCTTCTCGCGGCCCGCGCGATCGGCATTCCGCGTATCGTTATCGGCGGCGGTTACGATCTGCCGCCAAGGGCGACACCCATGCCGCACTTCCTTCATTGGGAGCCGTGCAACCGGGAGGAGCTGCTCAGGCGCGAGGCCGTGGTTGTCGACAACGCCAACACGGCACTTGCCAAAAGGGGCCACCGGCAACTGACGTCCTTCAGCGACATTCTGGACGCGGAACGCTATCTCCTAGTCACCGTGCCCGAGCTCGAACACTATGGTGACCGTGCCGCCATTGAACCGGACCACACACCTTATCTCGGCCCGATCGCAGGCATCTCTTTTGGAGAGGACGTCAGCTGGCGGCCGGAAGCGGATACCCGCATCTTCGCCTACCTGCGGCCAGACAACCCGAGATTTGAAACGGCCGTGCGGGCCCTGGCGTCGTTGCCCGCGACAACGGACACGATCCTGGCCGCGCCGGGCGCACCGGCATCGCTTCCTGAACGCCTGAACGACACGACGGTGCGCCTCTTCACCGGCCCCGTGAATGTCGAACCCTTGCTGGCGCAGTGTGATCTGGGCATCTCTCACGCCTCCTCCAACATCGCGACCAATTTTGCCTTGCACGGCGTGCCCCAGATCGGGCTTCCGAACCACACGGAACAGACCATGATGGCGCATGCGTTCTCGCGCAACCATCTGGGTCTGGGACTGATCGGGAACTCGACACCGGAACAGCTCCTTCATGCCATCGACCTGGTCCGCGCGTCACGGCAGGTAGCCCAGGCGACAGCGGCGTTTTCGCACAAGTGGCCACCCGGAGAGGCCTGGCGCACCGGTCAGCGCGCCGCCGAACAGATCCTTTCCCTCGCCTGAAGCGCTGCCGTGGCGGCATCGTAAGTCCCGTTATTGGTGGAATTGCCAAAGCATGTTAACGTTACGTCATTAGTTAACCATGTTTTTTCCCGCATTTATTTCAAGGGGGATTTGTAATGGCACGAGGATTTAGAAAAGGCCATAATTATCAGGAATTTGACGGATGCGGTTTCTTCTGGAAGTGGTTCTACAGACGTCTGGAAAAGGAATTGACCGATGCCGACGTCAAGCTGATCGCTCTTGGTGATATCAACGGCGACGGCATCACCGACTACTCCCTGGCCTTGACCAGAAACATCGAGTACAGCTTCAAAGGATTTTTCGGGCGCAGCTACAACTGGAACCGGGAAATCGAAAAGAACCTTGTGATCCTGAGCGGCGACGACGGGCCGAAAGTGCGCGATCTCGGGCGGACAACAGGGATCAAGAGTCCGATCATCGAGACTGTCGCCCTCGGCGACATCAACGGTGACGGCATTGATGACTTCGCAACGCTCGCCGGCGGCGGCGGTTTTTATGGTCTCGGTGGACCGGACGCAGGCGTCGTCGGATACTACGGCGAGCTTGTCGATGACGTTTACATCACCTTTGGCGGCACCCGGCAAAAGGCGGCGAGCCTCAGCAGCCTCGACGGGATCGACGGCAATGTCATTGGCCTCAAATCCATTGGCGACATCAACGGCGACGGCATCGATGATCTGGCCGCAAGCGTCGGCTTCTATTACGGCCGGGGCGCGAATGCCAACTATTACGGCAAGGCAATAGACGACACCTACATCATCTTCGGCGGCAAGTCGCTCGATCCGGTCAGTGTTGGCGCGCTCGGATTTTCCGGCAACGTCCTTGATGTCAGCGCGCTTGGCGACGTCAACGGGGACGGCTTTGCGGATGTCGCGGCAACCGTCGGCACCTATTACGGCTACTATGGCTACTACGGCCAAGATCCGGACGAGGTTTCCTATTACGGCCAGTTCACCGAAGACGTCGTCATCCTGTTCGGCAACGGCGATGGCGGTTTCGACGAAAGACAGAGCCTGAACCGGCTGGTGGATACCGATGCCCGCTTCGTCGACGCCGAGGCCGTCGGTGACATCAACGGCGACGGCGTCTCCGATTTTGTCGGGATCGTCGCCAACTATTACGGCTATTACGGCTATTACGGGTCCGATATCAGGGATGTCTTCCTGTTCCTCGGTGACGACAACCCGCCTGTCAGCCTCGGCAGTCTGGCCGGTCCTGAAAAAACGGCGATCGATGTCTACGAACTGGGTGACATCAACGGCGACGGCTTCGCCGATGTCGGTATCGGCGTCGCCAGCTACTACGGCAATTATTATGGAAACTACTATGGCAACTACTACGGCCAGGAGGTCGAGGACGTTCTCGTGATCTTCGGCAATCCCCAGGGCGAGACCGGGGTCTCGAACCTCAACACCTTCATCGGACTGGACGAGGCGCTGCACGGTGCCGTCTCGCTCGGCGATGTCAATGGCGACGGGATCGGGGATCTCGCCGTGACGTGCGGCTACTACGGGTCGCAAATGCCCGGGGAAATCTTCCTGGTGTTCGGAGGGCGCGACGGCGCGCTTCAGAGCCTGAACCTCAAGGAGTTCGGCCTCGCCGATGATGCCTTCGGCGACATCAAGTCCCTGGGCGACACCAATGGCGACGGCTTCGCCGATTTCTCGGTTGCCGGCTACTACGGCTCCGAAGCCCTCAAGGGCTCCAGCTACGTGGTCTATGGCGGCGAAACGGCGCTCGGGATTGCCGATTTCGCGAAGAACGCCCGCCTCGGCAGCCTGGAAGTCACCCAGCGGGTCTCCCTGGACCTCTCCCCGCTCAGCGACACGTTCAGCTTCACCGACGAGATCTTCTGAGGGTCGGTTCCGTTCTGGATGTCGGCATCACGCGGCCTGATGGAACGCAGACGTTCCGTCAGGCCGTAATTTGTTGGAATTCAGCGGCCCCAATCGCCTGGATCGCCGAGATTGGGCAACCGGAGTTGGACCGCGTCTAAGCCATCCTGACTGTCCTGACCCTTTCTTCTGCAATTGCACTCTTCCTGCCGCTCGCCTACATGAACGCCCTGGAGGTGCTTGTGAACACATTGACTTCGCTGACCGAAGAAACGCGGCTGACGCTTGCGAACCTGGCCGATGCCGCGACCGGACTGGCCGTGCCGAGCCTCAGGCTGGGCGTGACGGGTCTTGCCCGGTCCGGAAAGACCGTGTTTCTGACGGCATTGGTGCACAATCTCGTTCACGGCGGCCGCCTGCCTCTGTTCAGTGCCTCCGCCGGGCGCAGGATGACATCTGCCTGTCTGCAGCCCCAGCCGGACGATGCGGTGCCGCGCTTCGACTACGAGGCCCATGTCAACGCGCTCGTCAACGAGCGGATCTGGCCCGACTCGACCCGGCAGGTTTCCGAACTGCGCCTGACGATCGACTTTGAAAGTGCATCCTTTCTTTACCGGAAACTTGGTCCCGGCCGGCTGCATGTGGACCTGATCGACTATCCCGGCGAATGGCTTCTCGACCTGCCGCTTCTGGGCAAGGACTTCGCGGCATTCTCCGCCGAAGCGCTTCAGCGCGCCCGCGCGGACAACCGCGCAAAGATTGCCGCGCCGTTCCTGAACGCCGTTTCGCAGGCCGACCCCGGCAGCGAGGAGAGCGAACAAACCGCACAGGAACTGGCCGCGCGTTTCAAGACCTATCTCGCCGACTGCCGGGCGGATGCCCATGCCCTGTCCATGCTGCCGCCCGGCCGGTTCCTGATGCCGGGCGATCTGGACGGCTCCCCTGCCCTGACCTTCGCGCCGCTTGACGTTCCCGCCGACGCACCGCCGGCGCGGTCCGGCACCCTGCGCGCGATGATGGAACGGCGGTTTGAATCCTACAAGAACCACGTCGTGCGCCCGTTCTTCCGCGATCATTTCGCGCGGCTTGACCGGCAGATCGTGCTGGTTGACGTGCTGCATGCGCTGAACGCCGGACCGCACGCGATTGCAGACCTTGAAATCGCGTTGAGCGAGGTTCTTGGAGCCTTCAGGCCCGGGCGGCGCAGCTGGCTCTCCTCCATTCTCGCACGGCGCATCGACCGCATCCTGTTCGCGGCGACAAAAGCGGATCATTTGCACAGCGCGGATCACGACCGGCTGGAGGCGATCCTGAAACGGCTCGTCACCCGCGCCGAGGAACGCGCCCGCTTCCGCGGCGCCGAGGTGTACGTCCTTGCCATGGCCGCCGTGCGTGCAACACGCGAGGCAACGGTGAAACATCGCGGCGAGGAGCTCCCCGCCATCCTGGGAACGCCGCTTCCGGGCGAGCGCATGAACGGTGAAAGCTATGACGGCAACACCGAAATCGCCATGTTTCCCGGTGACTTGCCGCAGAACCCTGAATCACTTTTTCGAAAAGATGAATCTGTTTCTGAAGCAACCGGACCGAAGATCCGGAAAGGCAAGTCGAACCTGCAGTTCTTGCGGTTCCGGCCACCGAAACTCGACACCACCGCCGAAGGCCTGACCCTGTCCCTGCCCCATATCCGTCTGGACCGGGCGCTTGAATTCCTGATTGGAGATCGTCTCGCATGAGCGGATCTGAGCCGACAAAAACGCGGAAACCCACCGCCTTCCGCCTCGATGACAGCAAGGTGCACCTGTCGGATGACGACCTGAGGGTGCCTGCCGCGGACGAGGCGATCATCGCGCGCACCGCGTTGACGGAGGACGAGGTCAGGCTGCCACGCGCTGCCAGCGATCCCAAACCCGTCTTCAGATTCGGCAAGTGGCTCATGATCGGCCTGACCGGCCTGGTCTCGCTTGCCGTGGGTCTCGCTGTCGACAGCCTGATCCGCGATCTGTTCGCGCGCACCGACTGGCTCGGCTGGCTCGGTGTCGGACTTGCCGCCGTCGCCGCGCTTGGCCTGCTCGGGCTCGTGCTGCGCGAACTGGCCGGCCTGATGCGCCTTGGCAAGATCGATCACCTGCGGGAAAACCTGCAGATCGCCGCGGAGGAAGACGATGCCAGGCGCGCCACCGCCGGGCTGAAGGAACTTCTCGACCTCTATCGGGACCGCCCGGCAACAGCCCAGGGCCGCAAGGCGCTTGCCGGGCACATGCGCGAAGTGATCGACGGGCGCGATCTCGTCAAACTTGCCGAACGCGATCTCCTGTCTCCGCTCGATCAGGAGGCCCGCAAGATCGTCATGAACAGCGCCAAGCGGGTGTCCGTGATCACCGCGGTCAGCCCGCGGGCCCTTGTCGATCTTCTTGTTGTCCTGTTCGAAAACCTGCGGATCATCCGCCGCCTCTCCGCGCTCTATGGCGGCAGACCCGGAACGCTCGGATTTCTGCGGCTTGCCAAGCATGTGCTCGCGCATCTGGCGGTAACGGGCGGCATGGCAGCAGGCGACAGCCTGGCATCGGAGCTCCTCGGGCACGGCCTGGCAGCGCGCCTGTCCGCCCGGCTCGGCGAAGGCGTGATCAACGGTCTTCTGACGGCACGGATCGGCATTGCCGCAATATCCGTCTGCCGCCCGGCCCCGTTCGTTGACAGCAGCGGTCCGAACGTGAAGGACTTCATGGGCGAATTGATCGCCTCATCTGAAAAGGCCGAAAAGGAAGCAGCGGAAACGAAATGAACCGGCATGTTGAGAACCGGCGGGTTTTATGCCGCAATTCCCGTCTCGACACGGTCCGGATCGGTCATTAGGTTCGAGCCATGTTCATCAGCTTCTTTTCCGAACTGAAATCCGCCGGCATACCGGTTTCCCTGCGCGAATACCTGACGCTCATGGACGCGCTGGACAAGGATCTCGCCGAGCGCAGCGTCGAGGACTTTTATTATCTCGCCCGGCTGACGCTGGTGAAGGACGAAAGCAATCTGGACAAGTTCGACCGGGTGTTCGGCCACGTCTTCAAGGGCCTTGACCTGATGAGCGACGTTCCGGTCACCGATATTCCGGAGGAATGGCTGCGCAAGCTGGCCGAAAAACATCTGAGCGACGAGGAAAAAGCGCAGATCGAGGCGCTTGGCGGCTTTGAAAAGCTCATGGAAACGCTGCGCGAACGCCTGAAGGAACAGGAAAAGCGCCACCAGGGCGGCAACAAGTGGATCGGAACCGCGGGCACCTCGCCTTTCGGGGCCTACGGCTACAATCCGGAAGGCGTGCGCATCGG
>JBCBUA010000148.1:0-14023 GCA_039818365.1 Pseudomonadota bacterium | reverse complement strand
CGATGCCGGCTGTTTGAGCGCCTGACAGATGGCAGCCCCCGAACTCCGTTCAAGGATTACCGACAACATCGTCTATTTCGCCAGAACGCTGCGCAAGGCGGGCGTTCCGGTCGGGCCTGCGTCGGTTGTCGATGCCGTCAGTGCGGTGGAAGTCTCGGGGATCGAAAACCGGGACGACCTCTACTGGACGCTGCATTCGGTCTTCGTGCGCAAGCGTGAACACAAGGTCTTGTTCGACGAGGCCTTCAGGATCTACTGGCAAAGCCGCGGCCTGATCGAGAAGATGCTGTCAATCCTCTCGCCCGTCGCCCCTCCGCGCGGTGCTCCGGAAAAGCAGAAAGCCGGTCAGACCCGTGTGTCACAAGCCTTCCAGGCGGCCAAGGAGCGGCTCGCGGAAGAAACCGTCCCCGAAATCGAGATCGATGCGAAATTCACCGTCTCCGGCAAGGAACTGCTGCAGACGAAGGACTTTGCTCAAATGACGGCGGAAGAGGTCGCCGCGGCCAAGAAGGTGCTGCGATCGATGGCAATGCCAATGGACAAGATCAGACTGCGGCGCCTGACGGCTGCGCCGCGCGGCCGCGTCGATCCGCGCAAGACACTGCGCGCCTCCATGCGCGCCGGCGGAGAGATCATCGACCTGAAATTCAGAAAACCGGCCGAGAAGCGGCCACCGCTGGTCGCCTTGTGCGACATTTCCGGCTCGATGAGCCAATATTCACGCCTGCTTCTGCATTTCCTGCATGCCACGACCGCCGAGCGCCGGGATGTGCACACATTCCTGTTCGGCACCAGGCTCACCAATGTCACGCGTCAATTGCGCATGAAGGATCCGGACGAGGCGCTTGAGGCGTGCTCTGCCGGGGTTGAGGACTGGTCCGGGGGAACCCGGATTGCATCGGCACTTCACGACTTCAACAAGCACTGGTCGCGACGGGTGCTCTCCGGAAAGCCGACGGTTCTCCTGATCACGGACGGGCTGGAACGGGACACCGACGAGGATCTTGCACGCGAGATGGATCGCCTGCACCGGTCCTGCCGTCATCTGATCTGGCTGAACCCGCTGCTGCGCTTCGACGGCTTCGAGGCAAAGGCCAAGGGCATCAGGGCCATGCTGCCGCATGTTGACGAATTCCGTGCCGCACATTCCCTCGACGCGGTTGCGGACCTCGCCAATGCCCTTTCCGGGGACCAGCGGAAGATCGACGCAAACGATCCACGGAAATGGCTTTAGGTCATACCCTCATCTAGCTTTCCTTCCGGTAGAGAATGGTGCCCCGCTGATTGATGAGCAGGACCTCTCCAGATACCGGGTGCACATAGACCTCGACCCGCTGTCCTTCGGGCGTTGTGCAATAGACCTCCCAGCAACCGCCGTCTTCCTTCATCCGGCGCACCTGCCAGCCATCGCTGACGAGCCGTTCCGTAACCTGCTGTTCGGAAAGCCACGCAGCTCTTTCCGTTGCTTCGCATTCGTACATGCCCGTTGCGCAGACCGGAAAGGTGAAAAAGCACGTCAGCAGCGACGTTGCCGTGTGAAGCGTAAAGTTCATCGTTTCGTCCTTTCAAGATCAGGGGTGCCGATCAGGCAGCCGCCGGTTTGGGAACGGGATTGTAGAACCGGTAGACCCGGTAGCCCTCAAGGAGGGCCAGCGGCACAAAATGCACCAGGGCCGGACCAAACTCGTTGTGTACGAACATCCAGTGAAGAAGCGTCGCCACGGCGGCCAGGTAACCGAGGCGCTGAAGGGGTTTCCAGTATCGCCCGAGACGCCTGACCGAGGCGTCGTTCGACGTGACCGCCATGGGAACAAAAACGAAGAAGGCCAGCCAGCCGGTCCAGATGCCGAGCGCCCAGAACTCACCGAGAATGGACTGCCAGGAGCCCATGTCGGCAATGTAGAGCACGGTGTGCAATACCGCATAAAGGAATGCCGCGACCCCGAAGTAACGCCGCCTGCGCAGCATCCAGTACCAGAAAGCATTTTTGGGGAACATCAGCCGGAAAGGTGAAATGATCATGGAGATGATCATGAAGCGTGCAGCGAATTCCCCGGTCGGATGCAGCAGGAATTCCGTCGCCGGGCGTCCGTCCTCAGAGGCGCCGCCATTGGCAAGCGCCAGCATCATCGGGATCGACGGCACGGCCAGAAGACCCCAGATGAACGCCTTCGAATTCAGTATGTTTTTGATTGCCGACACCCGCTCTGCCAATCCATTGACTCAACCCTTGACCCAAACAGGCTACAAAAGAGATGTCGCACGGATGTCCCGGATTGGGGCCTGAATTGTCGCAAGATGTAACCAAGGCGGTTCGGACGGCCAGAACCCTGCCGGATCAGCGTTGGGGCACTTGGAACCGGCAGGGTCTTATGCTGGGTTTAGAAAACCCGACGCCAAGCATAGTTTCATACTTTCGAAACTAAATGCGTCACGCTGTCCCTGCGACCGCCTGGCAAGACTGGTCCTAGGGAAGCGCTACCACGGGTGTCCTGACGCCAACCCTTTGAAACAGGTCTTCGATATCGGCATTGGCCATGCGGATGCAGCCGTAGGACACAGCGCGTCCGATCGAGCCCGGCCTGTTGGTGCCATGGATGGCGTAGTTGCCATTGGAAAGCGTCATGGCGGCTGAGCCCATCGGATTGTTCGGCGCGCCTCCCCTTATGACGTTTGGCAGATGCGGGAAATCCCGGCGCACTTCCGGTGAAGGCGACCAGTCGGGCCGGACATATTTCGCGGTGATCTGCGCCTGTCCCGTCCAGGCTTTGCGCGGCTTTCCGACCGCGACCTTGTAGCGGATGGCTCTCTTGCCGCGCAGAACCAGATAGAGGCGCTTTTCGGAATTCTTGATCACGATCGTACCGGGTCGAAACCTGTTGTCGGAAAAACCAACCAGTTCGGCGGCTGCGGCCGGCAGTTGAAAACTGCATAAAACTGCGAGAGCAAAAAACAGGCTCCCGATCCGTTTACAGGAATTTTGACGCATGACTTTTCCCTGGTTTTGAAAGGGAAAATACCGCGCCTGCCACCTTGAAAGAAGCTGAGTGCCTCTACTTTCTTAACTGAAGGTTAATTCCCGGATCTGTGCATCACGGTGCGGTCAAACCTGCGGCATCGGTGAAACCGTGCCGGACATACGGCGTAGAATGAGGCATCCGGTGCGTTGGGTGTGACATCCGTCACTATGAAGAGCCGCCCGGAAACGGCATTTGGAACGAACAGAGGCAGTAACCCGCCGCAACCCGGTCGGCCCTGTCTCGCTTCGCAACAACCAGACGAGATCCGATAGTCAAGGAAGGAACAGTCACATGCGCCACATTCGTTTCCGGCGTCCCCGCACCGCAAACAGTCTTCGGACCCTGAAGTCGATCATTCTATCGCTGGCCTTCATAAGCGGGCTGGCGCTTCCCGCCGCCGCCGGCTCGATTTCCGGGACCTACACGCTGACGCCTGCGAACATCGATACCGGATTTTCCGTTCGGGTTCTGGGTGGCCGCCCGGTTCAAGGTGAATTCGGCAAGGTTTCGGGCAAGATGGTTCTGGATCAGAACCGGCCGGAAAAAAGCAAGGTCAACGTGACCATCGACCTTTCCAGCGTGAAAACGAACAACGACAAGGTAACGGGCTTTCTGAAAAGCTCCGCCATGTTCGACGTCGCAAAGTATCCGGTCGCCAAGTTCCAGAGCACACGCATCCGGATCACGGGCAAATATTCGGCGGAAGTTGAGGGCGTCCTGTCGCTGCGCGGCAAGACCAAGCGCACCAAGCTCGACGTTCAGATCACGGGAAACAACGGCAGCGGCCGTGTTGGTTTCACGGTGTCGGGCGGCTTCTTCCGCAGCTTCTACGGCATGGAAGCCGGTCTGCCGATTTACGCCGATAAGGTGAACATCAAGATCAGCGGAACAGGCCGCCGCACCTGAACGAGCCGGTCTGAAACGAAAGGGGACGCACACCCGGCCGGGTTGCGTCCCCTTCGCTTGTGCGCAAAGGCCGTCTCAAGCAGGCCTTACCGCAATCTCGGAGCCCCTTCCCGCCATTCGTAGATAACGTAGTGCGGACGGTTGCCGTCTCCCTTCTCGTCAAATTCGACAGCGCCCAGAACGGTCTCGAATGTCTGCGTTGACAGCGCATCGGCAACAGCCTGGAGCTCGGTGTCCCCGGCGGCATTCGCAGCCTGTGCCCATGCCTGGACCGCGGCATAGGTTGCCAGTGCATACCGGTCGGCGGACTTCCCGGCCTCTTCCAGAGCACTGATCACCGCGGCGCTCTGCTCAATGTCACGGGGGTCGATCGGATAGGTCAGCAGCGTACCGTTGCCTGCCTCGCCTGCCACTGCCAGAAATTCGTCGGTCATCAACGCATCGCCCGACACCAGGACCGCATCCAGTCCCTGACGGTTCATCTCAAGCTTGATCAGTCCCGCTTCGGGATGATAACCGCCAAGAAAAACCACGCCCACATTCTCAAGGCCGAGTTGCGAAACGAGGTAACGGTAGTCATCCTCGCCCGCATCGTATCCGAGCGAAATATCCTCCGACTTGCCCAGCCCGTTCATGATCGCCTTGACAGCGTCGGTCAGACCCTTGCCATAGGCGGTCTTGTCATGCAGCAGGGCGATGCGCGCTCCTGGAAACGTATCAGCCAGGAACTGGCCGGCGACCTCGGCCTGCTGGTCATCCCTTGGTGCCAGACGGAACACGCCCTCACCGGCGCGTTCATCGGTGAATTTCGGCAAAGTCGTTCCCGGAGATATCTGGACGATGCCGGCCCCGGCATAGACTTCGCTCGCCGGTATGGAGGCGTTGAAGCAGAAATGCCCGGCGACGAACACAACGTCCTTTCCGATGAGCTGGTTGGCCACGGCCACGGCCTTGTCCGCGTCGCAGCCGTCATCTGCCACCTCAAGCACAAGACGTTCGCCATTCACACCGCCGGCCGCATTGATGTCGGATACAGCCTGCTCCGCGCCTGCCCGCATCTGTGCACCGAGGTCGCGGAACTGCCCATCCATCGGTCCCGCCACCGCAATCGGTATTTCGGCAGCGGCCTGACCGGCCGTCAGGCCAGCGACAAGCAAAGCCGCTGTGAATGTCAATCGCCACTGTGTCATCCGGTTCTCCAGCACGTGGGAAACTACCGTTCATCCCTATCGCCGACGGCAAAAAATCTCAATCCGGATAAAGGGATCGAATTTCAGGCTTGATCTTTGCGGGACGGCGTTTCGCTCTATTTTGCCTAGGCATACCATGGTCCTAGGTCTAAACTTCGCCCCAAAACCGCGACCATACCCGATTCCGCCAAGGCCGGCCCAGGAGCATTATGACATGACGATTCCCGCATCAGAGCAAGGCCGGCTGCCGCTCGACACGCAAAGCTTCCGCGAGGCCATGAGCCGGATCGCGGCGGCCGTTCACGTGGTCACAACCGACGGCCCCGGCGGGCAACAGGGTGCAACGGTTTCCGCCGCCTGCTCGGTCAGTGACGATCCCCCCAGCATTCTGATCTGCCTGAACCGCCAGACCCGGGTGCACAGCGCCGTGCTGCAAAACAGGTGCTTTTGCCTGAACACGTTGAGCGATGACCACGAGGGCATTTCCGACAGCTTCGCCGGCCGCGACAACCTGGAAATGCCCGAACGCTTCGCCAAGGCCGCCTGGACACGTCTGGCCACAGGCTGCCCGGCTCTCGACAGCGCCCGGCTCAGCGTCGATTGCGAGATCTATTCGGTATCGGAAATGGGCACCCATTCGATCATCGTCGGCACCGTTGTCGACCTACGCATGACCGACCCGGGCAAATCACTCATTTATGTCCGCAGAGGCTATAAAAGCCTCGACACCTGATTGCTGCCGGATCAAACTGCGCTTCAGTCTCAGGTTTGGATTTTCCCCGCATGCCCGGCCCCCGCAATCTCATCACCGACGTTCCCGGCCTCAAGATCGGCAACGCGTCCGATCTGGATCTGAAATCGGGAGCAACGGTGCTCGTTCCCGATGAACCGGCAGTGGCCTCCGTCGCAATCCATGGCGGCGCGCCCGGAACACGGGAAATCGCGCTGCTCGAGCCGGAGCAGACGGTTGAAAAGATCGACGCCATCGTCCTGGCGGGCGGGTCCGCTTTCGGGCTGGATGCCGGCGCGGGTGTTCAGGGGCGGCTGGCGGAACTGGGCTACGGCTTCGAAGTCGGCCCCGTTAGGGTTCCGATCGTTCCGACCGCCATTCTGTTCGATCTTCTGAACGGCGGCGACAAAAGCTGGGGACAGGCCGCCCCCTACCGGGATCTCGGACGCTCCGCACTTGATGCGATTTCCCTTGATTTTGCGCTTGGCTCGATTGGAGCGGGAACCGGCGCAACCACCGCAAATCTCAAGGGAGGTCTGGGCTCGGCTTCCCAGGTCCTCGACAACGGCGTCACCGTCGGTGCGATTGTTGCCGTAAATGCGCTCGGACGCGCAACGATCGGCGAAGGTCCTCACTTCTGGGCCGCGCCATTCGAGGTGGAAGACGAATTCGGTGGACGCGGCATCACCGCCCCGTTTCCGCTCGATGCTGTCGAGGTGCGAACCAAGCTCGATGCGCTCAAGGCCGGCGCCAACACGACCATTGCCGCCGTTGCAACGGATGCGGTCCTGACAAAGGGCGAAGCCAAGCGCCTCGCCGTCATGGCACATGACGGGCTAGCCCGCGCGCTCTGGCCTGCGCACACGCCGCTGGACGGCGATCTTGTCTTCGCACTGTCGACCGGTCAGCGCAAGCTGGAGAGCGGCCTTGAGGATATGGTTCGGCTTGGCGCGGCGGCGGCGTCCTGCCTCGCGCGTGCCATTGCAAGGGGGATCTACAATGCCTCCGCTGCCCCCGGGGATCCTGTACCGACCTGGCAGGACAAATTTGGTGCCTAGACAAATCTGAAGCAGGGCGTCGACCGTAGTCTGGGCACATGAGACGTCAAAAAGGTCAGCCCGATGCCCAGGTTCCGCCCTCACCTGTTGATTGCCTTCATTCTTCTTGCTGTCACAGCGCTCCCGGCTGCCGCGAATACCCTCGTGCTCGAGGACTTCTTTCGAGGCAAGACGGTTGGAAAGGGCGTTTTTGAGAGCAAGATCGCCGGCGTCTACCGCCCCTTCACCGTCTATCTCACCGGAACCTGGAACCCGCGCACGTTCACGCTGAGGCTCCGGGAGGACTTCGTCTACGAAGACGGCGAAAAGGACACCAAGACGTGGTTTTTCCAAAAGGTAGCCGAGGGCCGGTATGTCGGTCAGCGTGCGGATGTCATTGCGCCGACCAACGTCACCACCGATGCCAACGGCGCGATCCGGTTTGCCTATATCGCCGAACTTGAGACGGAAAACGGTCCGCTTCTGCTGTCCTTCGACGACACGCTGACTCAAGTGGACCGCCGCACCGTGCGCAACACGGCCAAAGTGAAGAAGGCCGGGTTCACGATCGGAACCGTGGATCTCACATTCACAAAGTAACGCGGGTTACCCGAACTCCGCTAGACAGGTTGATCGCGCACGTTTGATTGGCTTAACTCCTCCCAGGGCTATTTGGATGATGCTGGGGGGATATTTCGATGGCCATTGCAAAAACCTGTTTTCAGTCTTTCATTTCCGCGCTCTCGACGCTTGCCGTCTTCTTCCTTTTCGGTGCGCCCGCACCGGCAAGCGAAAAGCAACTTGCCGAAACTCTCGAGGAGACACTCAGCACTCCGTTTGACGGCGATTTCGATGCCATTCTCGACCGTGGCTACATGCGGGTTCTCATCCCGTTTTCAAAGAGCGGCTTTTTTATCGACAAGGGCGTACAGCGCGGCGTCTCCGTCGACCTGATGGCGGAGTTCGAGAAGTATCTGGACAAGGCCTACGGCAAGAAGGTGCAGGACTTCGAGATTGTTCTGATGCCGACCCCGCGCGAGCGGCTGTTCACCGACCTTGGCGAGAACCGCGGAGACTTGGCGATCGGCAACCTGACGATCACCGAAAACCGCCGGAAGCTGGCGGATTTCTCCGTTCCGCTTCTGAAAGACGTCCACGAAGTCCCCGTCACGCTGGATACCGTGAGCGGCCTGACCTCGACGGCGGACCTTGCCGGTCAAACCATCTATGTCCGCAATTCGGCTTCCTACTATCAGAGCCTTGAAGACCTGAACCGGAAATTCGCCCGCGACGGCACGAAGACGATCCGGATCGAGCGCGCCGATGAGCGTCTTGAAGACGAAGACATTCTGGAGATGGTCGCGGCCGGAACCATCCCGATGACCATTGTGGATCAGCACAAGGCGGAACTCTGGCTTGAGATCCTGGAAGGTCTCAAGATCCATCCGGAAGCGGCGGTGCGCACCGATGGCGAAATTGCGATTGCCGTGCGCAAGTCCGCGCCCAAACTCCTTGGGGAAATCAACGGATTTGCCGCGACCGTCAAGAAGGGCACTTTGCTCGGCAATATCATCTTCAAGAAATATCTTCAGGAAGCTGACTATCTCCGGGACATGCGCGACGAAAGCTATCATGCGGATCTGGATAAATTCACCGATCTCTTCGAAAAATACGGAAAGGAATACGACTTCGACTGGCTCCTGATCGCCGCGCAAAGCTTCCAGGAATCGAAATTCGATCCCAAGGCGCACAGCAGAGCGGGTGCCGTCGGTCTCATGCAAATCAAGCCGTCGACGGCTGAAGGCAAACCTATCGGCATCAAGGGAATTGCGGCGGACACGGACAAGAATGTCCATGCAGGCGTAAAGTACCTGCGCTACATCGCCGACCGGTACTTCGCCGACCTGAAGGGCGAGCAGGCCAACCAGACCTTTTTTGCGCTGGCGGCCTACAATGCCGGGCCGAGCCGCTTTGAAAAACTGCGCGAAAAAGCGAAACAGCAGGGCTATGACCCTGACAAGTGGTTCGGCAATGTGGAGTGGATCGTCGCCGCCCAGATCGGCCGCCAGCCCATTGAATATGTCGGCAACATCTACCAGTACTACGTCGTCTTTCACAACGCGCGCAAACACGAACAGACCGGCACCGCCGCCGACTAGGGTACGGCGGCGCCGGTCGGTCAGGCTGCCTTTTTCCCAAGCCCGGCGGCCCGGGACAGCATTTTGCTCCGATCCGCTTCCTTTGATCCGTGTAGCGGTGAAAAGACGTGGTAGCCCTTCGGTTTGAATCCGCAGAATGAAAGGATCTGCTTTTCCGTCTGCTTTCGGATGCCGGCCCCGTAGATCCAGTTGAAGATCCAGCCGGGCGTATCCGCGGTTACCAGAACCTGTGCCGTGCGGCCGGTCAGCAGTTTTTGCGGAAGCGCCTTTCCTTCCAGGTATTTGAAGGCTTTCCCGGACAGAAGCACCCGGTCGAACAAGCCTTTCAGTTTCGCGGGGTGGCCACCCCACCAGAGCGGATGCACGATCACGAGATGCGCGCACCAGGTCACGTCATCCCAGAAATCCAGAAGGTCGGGCTCCAGCTTCGGTCCCTTGTCGAAGTCCGACGTGCCGTAGTCCGGGTTGAACGCCATGTCCGACAAGTGGCGCACACGCACCTCGTGGCCCGCGCCTGCAGCTTCCCGGGCATATGCGCCGGCCAATGCACCGCAAAATGATCCTTTCGCCGGATTTCCGTCGAGTATCAGTATTCTCGTCATGTCTTCACTCTCAACAAGAGGACAGGCCAATTAAAATTGACCACGGTCATTTTTTGACATCATTATGCTCGGGAATCAAGAATTATTTGACCGCGGTCAATTTTAAGGACGCGCATGACACGCAAACCGCAACAGCGCAGCATTGCCACACGGGCCAGAGTGCTTCAGGCGGCGCGGGACCTGAGCCGGAAAAACGGGCTGGAAAGCTTGACCGCGGAGGCCGTCGCAAGCGAAGCAGGTGTTGCCAAGGGAACCGTGTTCTCTCACTTCGGCGACATGGACGGGTTGTTGTCTCACGTGTTGCTGGAGCGTCTTGATGCACTGCGCTCAGGTGCCGCGGAAAACCCGGCACCGAAGACTCTCCCTCAAGATCCGGTCGACGCGCTGATGCAACGCATGATGGCCTTGATTGCCGTGATCACGGACAGCCCGACAATCCTGAGACTGTTTCTCGACAATATTGGTGTCACCAAGGCGAATTGCGCTGCTGAGTTCGTTGAAACTCTTGACGCCCTGGATGCCGATCTCGCCGCGTTCCTGGAGATGTGGCAGGGCTCAAAAAGTCTTCTGCCGGCCTTGCGCAAGGACAGGCGTCCGGCAGACCTGGTGGACGGCCTGATCGCCTTCATGATCCACGGCGCCATCCTGTTCAAAAGCCACCAGATCACGGACAGAACCGTTTTGGAAGCCAGATTGCGCCGGCATGTCGAGGCCTATCTGCTGGAGGCCTGAGGGCCTGGTCAGGCGTTTTCCGGCAATTCGCCGGGCCAGCTCACGACATGGTTTTCATACTGTTCCAGTTCCATGCCGTCTTCGGGAACCGTACGTCCCCGCACCGAGATACCGGCTTCGTGCACAGTCTCGCTGCTTCCCGAAATGAGCGGGTGCCACCAGTAGAGATCAGCACCTTCCGCAACGAGCCGGTAGGCGCAGGTCGGTGGCAGCCAGGTCAGGGTCTTTACTTCTTGCGGTGTCAGCTGAATGCAGTCGGGCACGGTCGCGGCCCTGTTGTCATAGTCCCTGCAACGGCAACTCTCACCATCTAGCAGCGTGCAGGCAACGTTGGTCCAGACGATCTCGCCGCTGTCCCAGTCTTCAAGCTTGTTGAGACAGCAGCGGGCACAGCCGTCGCAAAGCGATTCCCACTCCTGTGCTGTCATCTCCTCAAGCGATTTTGTCTTCCAGAAAGCACTTGTGCTCAGGGCCTGATCCGCGGTGGAACCCATGCTCTCGCCTACCTTTCGCGCCGATGACCTGAGCGCGTAGCACGCAAACCGCAAAGCTGCAACGCCCGCACGAGAAGGTGCTTCCTAATCCGCCGTTTCACGTCGGGGGATCAATTACCTGGGAGCAATCCACTTGCAGGCGGGCAGCATGTTTCCAGTTTGGTAAAAAAGAGATAGTTTGATAGCGCGCATATAATCAGGAGAATCTGAACGCGTGACGGAAAAGCCCGAACCGAACGCCCATTCCGTCGACAATGCACCTGGCAAGAAGCACCGCATCAGGCGGTTTTTCCTGTCACTTGATGCATTCGTCGACACTGCCCTTTGGAAAAGCGGATCTGCCATCCGGCGGTTTTTCGAAGGCTATGACGCGTTTTTGCGCCGTTTCCGGGCAAAGGGCATCTGGCGCGGCCTATCCGAATTGTCATCAGACGGCCTCACCCTCGGCCTGATCGGGTTCTTTGTGGTGCTCGCCTTCGCCCAGCCTGCCTTCGAGGCAACGCGTTATGCCGACTGGAAGACAACGGATGAATTCGCGGTCACGTTCCAGGACAGGTTCGGCAAGGAGATCGGCAGACGCGGCATTGTCCTGAACGACAGTGTGCCGCTGGAAGAAATCCCGGACTCCCTCATCAAGGCGACGCTGGCCACCGAGGACCGCCGCTTCTTCTTCCATTTCGGCATTGATGCTGTCGGTACGTTCAGGGCCATGGTGGAGAACGCGCGCGCCGGCGGTGTCGTCCAGGGCGGCTCGTCACTGACCCAGCAGCTGGCGAAAAACCTGTTTCTGACCAACGAGCGCAGCCTCAGCCGCAAGATCAAGGAGGCCTACCTGGCCCTGTGGCTGGAAGCCAACCTGAGCAAGCAGGAAATCCTGAAACTCTATCTCGACCGTGCCTATATGGGTGGCGGTGTGTTCGGGGTGACGGCAGCGGCCGAATTCTACTTCAACAAGAACGTCCGTGAATTGACACTGGCGGAAAGCGCAATGCTCGCAGGGCTTTACAAGGCCCCGACGAAATACGCCCCACACATCAATCTGCCGGCGGCCCGTGCACGGGCCAACGAAGTGCTGACCAACATGGTTCAGGCGGAACTCCTCACCGAAGGACAGGTTATTGGCGCACGGCGCAACCCGGCAATCGCGGTCGACAGATCGCAGGACCAATTGCCGGAATACTTCCTGGACTGGGCGTTGGAGGAGGTCAAGAAACTGGCCCGCCGGAACCCGGCGCTTGCCCGCGATCGCATCGTCACCGTCCGCACGACGCTGGACCCGGCGCTTCAGCGTCAGGCCGATCTTGCCGTGGAAACGATCCTGCGCGAAAACGGCAAACTGCGCGATGCAAGCGAAGCGGCGCTCGTCTCGATGATCCCCGACGGTGCCGTTGTTGCCATGGTCGGAGGGCGGTCCTACGGCCAAAGCCAGTTCAACCGTGCCGTCAATGCCTTGCGTCAGCCCGGCTCATCGTTCAAGCCGTTCGTCTACATGACCGCCTTCATGAACGGCTATACATCCAAGAGCATCGTGCCTGACCGCCCGGTGTCCATCGGCAACTGGTCGCCGAAGAACTACACGCGCAGCTTTCGGGGCCCGGTTACGCTCAAGACGGCCCTGACCAAGTCGATCAACACCATTCCGGTGCGTCTTTCCCTCGATTTCGGGCGCGAAAAGATCATCGAAACCGCCTATGCGATGGGACTGACCCACGAGCTTGAGAACTCCATCTCGCTCCCGATCGGTTCGTCGGAAGTCACCGCGATCGACATGGCGTCCTCCTATGCGACTTTTGCAAACGGCGGTTATGCAGCTCCGGCATATGCGATCCTGGAAGTCAGGAACAGCGACGGGGACCTTCTCTACCGGAGGGAACGGGATGAAGCCGCGGCGGAGCCGAAACGCGTGTTGCCGGAAGAACAGGTTCACATGATGAACGACATCCTGGTCAATGTGGTCGAAGCGGGAACCGCCCGCCGCGCACGCATCGACGGTGTCGTCGCCGCAGGCAAGACCGGAACAACAAACGCCTACCGGGACGCCTGGTTTGTCGGCTACACGGGAAATTTCTCAACGGCTGTCTGGGTCGGAAATGATGATTTCACCTCCACCCGGCGGGTCACCGGCGGAAGCCTGCCGGCGATGACCTGGCAGCTCTACATGAACTACGCCCATAACGGCATCGAGCTTGCCAGCATGCCGGGTGTCGATGCCGACACCCTGCCGCGCCTTTCAAAGCCGTCCACGAAAAAGGTTGCCGAGGCGACCACCGTGTTTTCGCAGCCGCGCGTTCTCAAACGCCGGACCCAGGGCCTCTTGCTGCGGATCGGGCGCAACTTGCAGGGGCTCATTGAAAAGGACAGCGCCAGCAACGGATCGGGTCGCGACAATGAACCGACTGATTTCGCGGCGGCGCGATGACGGTGCCCTCTCCGACGTCTGACGGAACCGGTTACGCCGAAACCGACTTCACCGTGCAGGAATTGCCGCTCGCGATCCGGCCGCATCGAAGCCGTCCGCTCCGCACGCTGTTGTATCTGTCGGTCATCGTCGCGATCGGCACCCTCCTCGGGATCGCCTCCGCCTATGTCATGATCGAGCGGGAACAGCCTCTCAACGCCGTCTCCATCGGTGCCTGGCGCGCCTACCCGAAGGCCGGGACGGCGGAAGCGGACCCCTACTCGGTCGCAATTTACACACGGGGTGCCGTTGTGCCGCTCGCCTCCGGCGAGGGCCTTGCCCTGGTCGCACGTGAGGACGATGCCGGCAACCTGCTGGACCCGACCTGCGTCTACCGGATTTCCGGCCAGACCCCGGCCGCCAGACTTTGGACGCTGACCGCGACCGACGGGGATGGACGATTGACGGAAACACTCCCCGGCCGGGTCCAGGTCGACAGCCAGAACCTTCTGCGCAACCCGGATGGCACCTTCACGATCAACGCCGCAGGCAAGCCCCACTCCGGCAACTGGCTGCCGATCGCGCAAGGCGCAAAGGCAAGCGACGGACTGCGCTTCGTCTTGCGCCTTTACGATGCACCCGTGACAACGGGAGCGGCCCTTGACGGCATCTCCCTGCCCGTCATCGAAAGGCTCGCCTGCCCATGACCTTGTCACGCCGCTTTTCAACAACGCTGGGAGCGATCGCGATCCTGT
>JBCBUA010000147.1:0-14029 GCA_039818365.1 Pseudomonadota bacterium | reverse complement strand
TGCAAGCGGATCGAAATCGTCCGCAACCTCGGTTTCAGACGGCGTTTCCACGTCGGTTTCCTCCGCTTCCGCGACCTCTTCTTCAGGCACGTCCTGTTCTGGCAACTCTTCTTCCGGAACATCTGTCTCGGCTGTATCGGCCTCGGCAACCTCGTCTTCGGTGACCGGTTCGTCGGCCGGATCGGAGGTCACGACCTCCTCGTTCACCTCTGCCGTCTCTTCCTCGGCAACGTCCTCTGCAACATCGCTGTCGTCGGTGCCGGCGTCGGCGATCTGCTCGGCCTCTTCCAGGGGCTCCGTTTCTTCGGCGTCCTGAGTGTCCTCCGCCTCCGCCACGTCTTCTTCGACAGGATCCTGAAGCGGCTGAAGCTCGGTCTCCTGCGGTTCGGGTTCTTCCTCGGCGAATTCCTGCACCGCTTCCTGAATGGAGGGCGGCGGCGGCGTTTCCACGGTTTCTTCCTCTTCAGGAGCGGGTTCCGGTTCGGGTGGCGGCTCGACCGCTTCCTCTTCTTCTGTTTCCTCTTGCTCCGGTGCCGGCTCAGGCGGGAGGTTTTCCTCCTGTTCGTCTTGTTCTTCCGGCTGTTCCTCGCTTTGGGGCTGCTCCTCGGCCGGCTCTTCCGCCGCGGCCTCGTCTTCGGCGGGCGCGGGCAGCGTGATGATCTCCACCTCGACCGGTTCCTGACCGGGTTCCGTCACATAGCCGGAAATGTTGCCCAAAAGAACAAGCGCAAGCGTTCCGTGAAGGACGAGCGACGTCGCCAACCCCCAGGTGAATGTCTGCCGGTCTTCTTTGGCTGCCTCGATCATCGGGCGGTTCATATCTGCGATTATGGCCAAAAAAGAGCCCTCGACCGAATTTCCGCAATCACCATTTCTTCAAAAGACGTCCAGATCGTAAACAAAAAACCCGGCATCGAAGCCGGGCTTTTCGCAAGTCTCGTCGACTGGCCAGCGTCTTAGCTGTCCAGGAAGGAGCGCAATTTGCGTGACCGGCTCGGATGCTTGAGCTTGCGCAACGCCTTTGCCTCGATCTGGCGGATACGTTCGCGCGTCACCGAGAACTGCTGACCGACTTCTTCCAGCGTGTGGTCCGTGTTCATGCCGATGCCGAAGCGCATTCTGAGGACACGCTCCTCGCGCGGTGTCAGCGAGGCGAGAACACGCGTGGTGGTCTCGCGCAGGTTCGACTGGATCGCCGCATCGATCGGGAGAACGGCGTTCTTGTCTTCGATGAAATCACCGAGATGGGAATCTTCCTCGTCACCGATCGGGGTTTCGAGCGAGATCGGCTCCTTGGCGATTTTCAGGACCTTGCGGACCTTTTCCAACGGCATCTGCAGCTTCTCGGCAAGCTCTTCCGGTGTCGGTTCGCGGCCGATCTCGTGCAGCATCTGGCGCGATGTGCGGACGATCTTGTTGATCGTCTCGATCATGTGCACCGGAATACGGATCGTGCGCGCCTGGTCCGCAATGGACCGGGTGATCGCCTGCCGGATCCACCATGTCGCGTAGGTGGAGAACTTGTAGCCGCGCCGGTATTCGAATTTGTCGACCGCTTTCATGAGGCCGATATTGCCCTCCTGGATGAGATCCAGGAACTGCAGGCCGCGGTTCGTGTATTTCTTCGCGATCGAGATCACGAGACGCAGGTTCGCCTCGACCATTTCCTTTTTGGCAATGCGCGCCTCGCGCTCGCCCTTTTGCACCATGGCGACGATGCGGCGGAATTCGGTGATCTCAAGACCGGTTTCGGTCGCAAGCGTCTGGATTTCCTGGCGCAGCTCGCGGACCGTTTCTTTTTCCTTCGCGATGAAGTTTTTCCAGCCGCGCGTCGACAGGTTGGCAACCTTGCGCAGCCAGTTCGGATCGAGTTCCGCGCCCTGATACTGTTTCAGGAAGTCGGTGCGGTCGACATTGTAGCTGTCGGCAAGACGCAGCAGGCGGCCTTCGTAGCCCATGAGGCGCTTGTTGATGTCGTAGAGCTGGGCGACAAGAGCATCGATGCGGTTCTGATTGAGCGACAGGCTCTTCACGTCGACGATGATGTCTTCTTTCAGCTTCTTGTAGCGGCGCTCCTGGCTGGGAGACAGGGTCTTGTTGGCGAGCTTGTTCTCGACCAGCTGATCCTGAAGGCGGCGCAGTTTCTTGTAGTTGTCGGCAATGTTGTCGAACGTTTCCAGGACACCTGGCTTCAGCTCGGCTTCCATGGCGGACAGGGAAACGTTGGATTCGAACTCGTCGTCGTCCTCTTCCTCGCCCTCACCTTCCGCGTTCTCGTTCTCCGTGTCTTCGGAAGCACCTTCCGATGGCTTTTCGTCGCGGGACTCGCCCGGAGCCACATCATCGTTTGCCACCTGGGGGCCGGCCTTGGCATCCGGGCCGGCATAGGTCGCTTCAAGGTCGATAATGTCACGCAGGAGAACCTGCGCTTCGTTGAGTTCGTCACGCCAGATGATAATCGCCTGGAACGTCAGCGGGCTTTCGCACAGGCCTGCAATCATTGCCTCGCGTCCGGCCTCGATGCGCTTGGCAATCGCGATCTCGCCCTCGCGGGACAGCAGTTCGACGGACCCCATTTCGCGCAAATACATGCGCACCGGGTCATCGGTCCTGTCGGCAGGTTCCTTGGTGGTGGTGGTCTTTGCAACGGCTGTCGTGGTGGTCGTGGCCAGTTCCCCGCCATCGACTTCTTCCGGGCCGTCCTCGGCTTCGTCGGAATCGATCACGTTGATGCCCATGTCGGACAGCATCGACATCGTGTCTTCGATTTTCTCCGAAGAGACCTGTTCGGAAGGCAAGACCTCGTTCAACTCGTCATAAGTGACGTAGCCGCGTTTCTTCGCGGCCTTGATCATCTTCTTGACGGCGGCATCCGACAAATCGAGAAGCGGGCCATCCGGGCCGTCCGTGCTCGCTTCCTGGTTCTCGTCTGCTTGCGTCGCTTTGGCTACCATATTGTGCTCCAGTTCGCGGCCGTCGCGGTCGCGCAGCGCTCTATTTCCGGCTTCAAACCAACCTGCCCTTTGCGCGCCGGCATATTCGTGCGGCGGCGTCCGAAGGAATCAGTCATGTCTGGTTTGTAAGCCGTGTCCCTTAAGTCCCAATTAACCGTGCGCATTTCGACATTGATATTTCCTGTCATCAATGAGGCACACGGCTCTTTGTTGAGGCACGCGCCGATGCGCATGCCGAAGCGATTTTCTAACGGGTCTGCAGCGTTTTTAGACTATTGACCGCGAGCAGGCTTGGGCTCCGGCGCTTGAATGCTGCAAAACTCCTATTTAGCTCGGCGCGCACGATTCGCAAGTGTGATTCGTCACCGGTCAATCGGAAAATGCAATTTTTTGGCGTCTCAAACACGTCTGGAGATGGATTCTGCAAATCCGGAGCGGTGTTTCGCCCCTTTTCCGGCAATTCGGCGGGGCGGCGGAAGTGCCGGCGGCTCCAGCCGCGGTTGCTATTGAGCAGCAGCGACGGGGGGTGCCGTCCTGATCTTTTTCGCCCGCTCGGCAAGATCCGCCTCGTCGCGGGCACACTCCTCGCGCCTCCGGCTCAGGTCCTGCGTCAGCGCCTGAATGCGCGCCCAGGCGTTTTCATCCAGTTGCTCGTCCGCACTCGCCAGTTCGCCGGAAAGCTCCTCCTCGAGCGCATTCAGTTCGAGTTGATCCAGAAAGTGGAGGTAGGCCGCCTCCACGAAGTCTTCGGGCGGATTGGACTTCAGAAGCGGGAACCGGTGGTTCAGGGCAGAAAACTCCGCCTTGCGCTGCTCCTGCAGACCGATCGTCTCCAGCACCATTTCGTTCATGATTTCGCGCAAGGGTTCATCGAAGGAACTTGTCAGCTGTGCGATCGGCGCCGCTTCAAGGTCATCAACAATCCGGCACAGGATATCGCGCAGCTGGAGGTGCAGAACGTTGGTGAAGGGCAGCCCGGAAAACCGCTCGAAATTCCGGTCAAGCAAATGCGGAAACCGCATGCAGAGACCGAGAACCAGGCGTTCCGTTCCAAAGGCATTGCTGGTCGCGACCCGCTCCCTCGCAAGTCCCAGACCCGAGGGAACATCCGTTGTCTTCTTGCCGTCCCGGCGGGTCTGCCGCGCCTGTTCGAAAAACAGGTTCGACAGCTTGAACTTGAGATCGAGCTGATAGCGCCGCCTGACACGTTCGTCGCGGATGGTACCGATCAGGTCGTCAAAGCGTTTTTCCAGAGCAGCCTTGCGTTCGGGCGTGTCAATGCGCGAAACCGAAATCTCGCGTTCCCATACGGCATCAAAAAGCGCCTGCGCCTTGCCCACCTCCTGCCGGAAGCCGTCCAGCCCCTTGTCCTTGACCAGGTCATCCGGATCCATACCGTCCGGCAAAAAGCAGAACTGGAACGAGTATCCGCTCCGCAGGACCGGAAAAATCCTGTCGATCGCCCGATGCGCGGCGGAAACACCGGCAGCATCCCCATCGAAACAGATCACCGGTTCAGGTGCGAATTTCCAGAGCCGGACAACCTGATCCTCGGTGAATGCCGTACCGAGGGAAGCCACCACATGATGGATCCCCGCCTGCCACAGCGCAATGGCGTCCAGGTATCCCTCCACCACAACCGCTTCCCCGCTCTTGAAAGCGGGCTCCCGGGCGCGGTGCGCGTTGAAGAGCGTGACCCCCTTGTGAAACAGGGGAGTTTCCGGAGAATTGAGATATTTCGGCTGGCCATCCGGCAACAGCGTTCGCCCCCCGAACGCCACCACACGGCCCCTGTCGTCCTGGATCGGGATCATCAGGCGGCCACGGAACCGGTCGTAGCCCGGACGCCCGTCATCGGGGCGGATAACCAGCCCGGCTTCCACCATCGCAGCTTCCGGAATGTCTTTTCCGGCCAGATACGACTTCAGCGCATCCCGGCTGTCCGGCGCGAAACCGAAACGGAATTCCCTGAGTGTCTGCGGCAGAAGGCCCCGCTTGGCGGTATAGGCCCGCGCCTGTTCGCCGCGCGGCCCGGCATACTCGTTCTGGAAGAACTGTGCCGCCATCTCGCAGATATCGGCGAGCCCGGCCCGCTTCTTTTCACGTCGCGCCGCCTGCGGGTCGGGTGCGGGCAAGGCAACACCGGCCTGTTCTGCAAGGCGCTCAACGGATTCAGGAAAACTCAGGCCCTCGGTTTCGCACAGAAACGTGAAATGATCGCCCGAAGCGCCACAGCCGAAGCACTTGTAGCGGTTGCGGCGGTCATCAACGTGAAAGCTCGGGCTCTTTTCCTGGTGAAACGGGCAGCAGGCCCAATAATCGCCCTTGCCTGGCTGCGTTTTCCGCCGGTCCCAGGTCACGCGCCGGGCAACAATGTCCGAGAGCGTCAGCCGGGCACGGATTTCATCGAGGAGACGCGGTTCAAAACGCATGAGCAGAACGAAAGATCAACTGTTTGCTAAAGGGAACCCGGCGATTGCTGGAACCACCGCCGGACCGGTCTGCAAAGATAGAGTGAGTTTACCGGCAGCGCCAGTGCCGCGACATGGAAGCGCCCATATTCGCAGAACCTGTTGATGGCCGTTTGATAACCGGCATGTTTCGGGAGCAGGACTGCCGGCGGGCGGCAAACCCGTCAATTTTCTGCGACGTCGTCGGCACCCTTGGACGCATGATATCCATTCGCTTCGCTTCGCAGCATTTCCTTCACGAAGCACGAGGCCTGAACAAAGTCCATCTTGCCCGGATAGCGGCTTTTCAGTTCGCTCATGCAGCGCCCGATATCCCGCAGCCCATGCGCGTCGATATCCTTCACGGTCTCTTCGCACAACGACCGGATTTCCTCATCGCTCAATTGAACGGGAAGGAATTCCCTGATGATCTGCTGCTCGACACGTTCCTGCTCGGCGAGATCAAGCTGTCCGCTGGTCTCGAATTCTTCTGCCGAGGTTTCGCGCTGGCGGATCATTTTGCGGAGGATCTCGATGACTTCCGTTTCACCGACACCATCCTTGCCGTTGTCGCGTGCAGCCGCTTCCCGGTCCTTGACGGCCGTCTGGATCAGGCGAAGTGTTGCGCACCTGCGCTTGTCGCCGTCTTCCTGCGCCGATTTGAGCGCAGAACCGATTCTTTCGCGCAATTCGTCGCGCATGGTTCACCCTATCCCTGCCGCACTGAGCCCTCGGGCGGACTGCCACCCTTCCACAACACTCAGCCAAGCTATTGAATTTTAACGATCTTTTTTCAAAGGATCAATATTGACGATCCCGGCCGCTTCCCATAGAGTCCCGCGCTTGATGCAGACGGCTATTTGCAGGCTACTTTGCCTGCCCCAGACGCCTATCCTGCAGCGCATGATGTCACCAACAGACTTTGGATACAAGACATGACGACTGCAGACGCATGGTCTGAGACCCCGGCGACAGCCCTGCTTGTGCTTTCAGACGGCAGCGTGATCGAGGGTCAGGGTCTCGGTGCCACCGGCCAAGCCGTTGGTGAAATTTGCTTTAACACGGCGATGACCGGTTACCAGGAAATCCTGACCGACCCCTCCTATTCGGGCCAGATCATCACCTTCACTTTTCCGCATATAGGGAATGTCGGCGCGAATGACGAGGACATTGAGACGGTCAACATGGCCGCATCAAGCGGAATTCGGGGTGTTGTCCTGGCGGCCTCGATCACGGATCCGGCGAATTACCGGTCGGCCCGGCACCTGGATGCATGGCTGAAATCGCGGAACCTGATCGGAATCTGCGGCGTCGACACCCGTGCCCTGACGGCCCTGATCCGCGAAAAAGGCGTTCCCAACGGAGTGATTGCGCACGCGCCCGACGGGCACTTCGACCTGCCTGCGCTGAAGACGGCGGCGGCGGAGTGGCCGGGACTGGTCGGCATGGATCTGGCGAAGGATGCATCGACGACGCAATCACATCCGTGGTCGCAGACAACGTGGAAGTGGGATCAGGGCTTCGGTGAGGCGACGTCCGGCGACTACAAAGTTGTGGCCATTGATTTCGGGATCAAGCGGAACATTCTGCGCCTGCTGTCGGAAGCCGGCTGCGATGTGACCGTTCTGCCGGCCACCGCGACTGCAAGCGATGTGCTCGCCCATGAACCGGACGGTGTTTTCCTGTCGAACGGTCCGGGTGATCCGGAAGCCACCGGAGAATACTCGGTCGACATGATCAGGGAAGTGGTGGCAAAGGGTGTGCCGACATTCGGCATCTGCCTCGGTCACCAGATGCTGGCTCTGGCGCTTGGCGGCAACACGGTCAAGATGCACCAGGGCCACCACGGCGCCAATCACCCGGTTTTCGACCATACCACGGGCAAGGTGGAAATCACGTCGATGAATCACGGCTTTGCAGTGGACGCCGAAAGCCTTCCTGACAATGTGGAACAGACCCATGTCTCGCTGTTCGACGGATCGAACTGCGGACTGGCCATCAAGGACAAGCCGGTCTTTTCCGTGCAGTACCACCCCGAAGCGTCACCAGGACCGCGCGACAGCCACTACCTGTTCAAGCGTTTCACAGATCTGATGCAGGCTTCAAGGTCGGCCTGAACCCGCCTGCTCAAGGTCCATCATCCAGCCTCACAGGTTACCGGCAAGGTGGGTTCGGCACGTGTCCCGGCGCAGGCCTTGTGACGCGCCGATCTGGTCTTCGAACACGCGGCCATGCGAACGCAATCACCCCGGCCCGGAAGCTGGACCGGGGGTGTTGCATTGTCTTTTGAGACTTAGGCGATCAGTTCGTCGAATGCGGACAGGATCTGCTCGACTTCGGCAACCTGTTCGTCGAGCATCTGCTTCTGTTCAACAAGAATTTCCTGTTGCCCCTTGCAGATCTCCTGCAATTCGCGGAATTGATCCTGCTTGCTTGCGCTGCTTTCGACCAGTTTGATCACGCGCCGGATCTCGGCAAGTGTCAGCCCGATCTTCTTGGCTTGGGCAATCACGCGCATCCTGGAGATATCGCGGGTGCCGTAGAAGCGGCGTGCGCCTTTGCGAACAGGGTTCAAGAGCCCTTTTTCTTCGTAGAAGCGCAAGGTTCTGAGCGTTACGTTGAAGCGCTCAGACATTTCAGAGATCGCGAGGGAGCGATCTTCAAGGACCAGTTCGTTGTCCGGACCGGCTATGTCCGGAACAATGACCATGGTGGTAGCGACATTGTTCATAATATTTAGCCCGATCTTTTTTCTTCTGTTTCGAGTTCGCCCTCTGCTTCAACGCCCCTGATTTACCGGTCCCACCTCCGGTACGTCAGGTCCCACTAGCGCATCAACAATCGACGCTCGATTATTGCCATTGCACACGGCATGAAGTCCCGGCCGTTTGCTGGCCACGACTTACAGCCTAGACTAATACACCTGTTCGATAGTTAAAATCTAGGTAAAAATCAGAATTATTTGTTATTTTTGACATAGAGTTCAGATTACAAAAAAACAAAACGTGACCAATTATAGAAAGACTAGTGCACCGACAAACATTAATCACGGTGCTAAAGTTTGATAGTTACATCAATATTAATTATCGATAATCTGAAATGAATAAATCACGTTTTCTATGAGAGCGAATTCCTGCCTACGCTTATTTACGTGGCGGCAGGAAGAGGCGGAAAAACTACTTAGTTTTCTTTGTTTTGCCGTGATTTTTTGTTTTGGTCACCAAATCAATTTTAGATGGTACCTAGGCGAATCAGCATGACCAAGTAGCAATCCCGCAGAGCAACCCTGAATACACCTGATACGAGAGCACTTCCCTAGCGCGATTACTCAAGCAATTTAATACAGATTGGTATTTATTGCTGAATTTACGTTGGTGCAAAATGCGCCTGTGGACAACTTGCTTTGACGACAACTGGCGTGTCCGCACACATGGCCGCGGTGTGACGCAAGTAAGGCCATGCATCTCGCCGCAAGATACCTACCGAAAGGTAACGTTGCGCGCCATTTTCAGGCCGTTGGCAGCGAACGGAGCGTCTGGGCGACAAAAAAGAGCACATTGTGCACTTCTTGATTGACAAAGTGCAGTCCAGGTTATTTTTCTGAGGTCGGTCGGCGTGCAGCCCGCACTGCGCTCACGCGAAACTATCGCCTTTGGAACAATCGAAATATGGCCGAAAACAAATCGAGAGCCTCTGCGTCGGGCATGACACCACAACAGTTCCGCCATTGGAGACGCACACTCGGACTGAAGCAGAAAGATGCAGCAGAGCGGTTGGGCCTCAAAAAGCGAATGATCCAGTATTACGAAAAGGGCAATCGGGACGGCAGACCGGTGGAGATACCGAAATCGATCCGCCTGGCATGCTACGCCCTGTCGGAGGGGATCGGCGATTTTGACGGCCAGTCGACGACGCCGCTCGGCCCCGATGCACTGGAAGCCGACTGAAAGGCGCATTTTCATTCCGGAAAACGCCCTGATGTGGCCCGTCCGGGGTTTCCTAGCGATGCTCTTTTCCCTATAAGACGCGCTCAGCCAACATTGACACTTACCGTTACACCGCGCCAGACCGGATAGCGACAACGCTGATCGGGGTGGCCGCTGCGAGCTGCGAGCCGAGATGCCCAAACGCACAGATATATCTTCCATCCTGATCATTGGTGCCGGTCCGATCGTCATCGGGCAGGCCTGTGAATTCGACTATTCAGGCACCCAGGCCTGCAAGGCCCTGCGCGAAGAAGGCTACCGCATCATTCTGGTCAATTCGAACCCGGCGACCATCATGACCGACCCGGACCTTGCGGATGCGACCTACATCGAACCGATCACCCCCGAGCTGGTCGCCAGGATCATCGAGAAAGAGCGGCCGGACGCGCTGCTGCCGACGATGGGCGGCCAGACGGCTCTCAACTGTGCCCTCGACCTGGAACAGATGGGCGTTCTGGAAAAATTTGGCGTGGAGATGATCGGCGCCCGCGGCGACGTGATCGAAAAGGCCGAAGACCGCGAAAAGTTCCGCGCCGCGATGGATGCCATCGGTTTGGAAAATCCGCGTGCCTGCATCGCGTCCTCACCCGCCATTCGGGGAGAAGACGGCAGAATTACCGGCTACGATCGCAACGCAGGCTACCTGGAAGCGATGCGGGCGCTCGACGAAATCGGCCTTCCGGCCATTATCCGCCCGGCCTTCACGCTCGGCGGCACCGGCGGCGGTGTTGCCTATAACCGCGAAGAATACGAAACCATCGTCCGTTCCGGCATCGATGCATCGCCGGTCGGCCAGGTTCTGATCGATGAGAGCCTTCTGGGCTGGAAGGAGTACGAGATGGAAGTGGTCCGCGACAAGGCGGACAACTGCATCATCATCTGCTCGATCGAAAACGTCGATCCGATGGGCGTGCACACCGGAGACAGCATAACCGTTGCCCCGGCGCTGACGCTGACCGACAAGGAATACCAGATCATGCGGGACGCCTCGATTGCCGTCCTGCGTGAGATCGGCGTGGAAACCGGCGGTTCCAACGTCCAGTTCGCCGTCAATCCCGACAATGGCAGGCTCGTCGTCATCGAGATGAACCCGCGCGTGTCGCGGTCCTCGGCGCTCGCCTCCAAGGCAACGGGTTTCCCGATTGCCAAGATCGCGGCAAAGCTCGCCGTCGGTTACACGCTCGACGAACTGGAGAACGACATCACCGGCGGCGCGACCCCGGCATCCTTCGAGCCGACGATCGACTATGTCGTCACCAAGATCCCGCGCTTCGCCTTCGAAAAGTTTCCCGGTTCGGAATCAAACCTGACGACAGCCATGAAGTCGGTCGGCGAAGTCATGGCCATCGGCCGAACCTTCAACGAAAGCCTGCAAAAGGCGCTCCGCGGCCTGGAAACGGGTTTGAACGGCTTTGACGAGACCGACATTCCGGGCCTTGACCAGGGCGATGACAGGAACGCGCTGCGTGCCGCCGTCTCCAATGCAACGCCGACGAGGTTGCTGAATGTCGCCCAGGCCATGCGGCTCGGCATGTCGATTGAAGACATCTACCAGGCGAGCGGTATCAACACCTGGTTCCTGGAGCAGATCGCCGACATTCTGGCGATGGAGGCCAAGGTCAGGAACATCGGACTTCCGCAAGACGCCGCCAACCTGCGCAAACTGAAGGCGATGGGGTTCTCCGACGCACGGCTCGCAAGCCTGGCCGGGCTTGACGCAAACGACGTCGTGAAATTGCGCAACGAGCTGGGCGTTCATCCTGTCTATAAGCGGATCGACACCTGCGCGGCCGAGTTCGCCTCCCCGACGGCTTACATGTACTCCACCTACGAAGCGCCGTTCATGGGCGCGCCTGCCTGCGAAGCCGCCCCCTCCGACCGGAAGAAGGTCGTCATTCTCGGTGGCGGCCCGAACAGGATCGGCCAGGGCATCGAGTTCGACTATTGCTGCTGTCACGCGGCCTTCGCTCTCGACGACGCGGGCTACGAGACCATCATGGTCAACTGCAACCCGGAAACCGTCTCGACGGACTACGACACGTCGGACCGGCTCTATTTCGAGCCGCTCACGCCCGAGGACGTTCTGGAGATCATCCGCAAGGAACAGGAAAACGGCACGTTGCACGGCGTGATCGTCCAGTTCGGCGGACAGACACCGCTCAAGCTTGCTCAGGCCCTCGTGAAGGCGGACGTGCCCATCCTGGGCACGGCACCGGACATGATCGACCTCGCGGAGGATCGCGACAGGTTCCAGAAGCTTCTGATCAGGCTCGGGCTGAAACAGCCGGAAAACGGCATTGCCTATTCGGTCGAGCAGGGCAGATTGATTGCCGGTCAGCTCGGACTTCCACTGGTGGTGCGGCCGTCCTACGTTCTCGGCGGTCGGGCAATGCAGATCATCCGCGACGAAGAGGCCCTGAATTCCTACCTGCTCGGCACGCTGCCGGAGCTGGTACCGGCCGAAGTCCGCGCCAAGTATCCCAATGACAAGACCGGCCAGATCAACACGGTTCTTGGCACCAATCCACTGCTGTTCGACCGCTATCTTGAAGGGGCGATCGAAGTCGATGTCGACGCGCTTTGCGACGGCAAGGATGTCTTTGTCTGCGGCATCATGGAGCATATCGAGGAAGCCGGCATCCATTCCGGCGACAGCGCCTGTTCGCTGCCGCCCTTCTCGCTTTCGGATGAGCTGATCGATGAACTCAAGCGGCAGACGACGGCGCTGGCGCTGGCACTAGAGGTCGGCGGCCTCATGAACGTTCAATACGCAATCAAGGACGGCGAGATCTACGTTCTTGAAGTCAACCCGCGCGCGTCCCGGACAGTGCCTTTTGTCGCCAAGACCGTTGGAGCGCCGATCGCCAAGATCGCAAGCCGCGTCATGGCCGGTGAAAGCCTTGCGTCCTTTGGGCTGACCGAAAGGAAACTGGACCACATCGCCGTCAAGGAAGCTGTGTTCCCGTTTGCCCGATTCCCCGGCGTCGACACGATCCTGGGACCGGAAATGCGCTCGACCGGGGAAGTCATGGGTCTGGACACCGCGTTCGGAACCGCTTTTGCCAAGGCGCAGATCGGCAGCGGCACCGGTGTCCCGGACCAGGGCACCGTGTTCGTTTCCATGCGCGACGTGGACAAGGAAGGTGTCGTCGATGCGGTTAAAAGCCTCGAGCAAGCCGGCTTTGCGATCATCGCAACCGGCGGCACCCAGAAATATCTTGAGGACCAGGGCATTTCCGTTAAGAAAATCAACAAGGTGCTTGAAGGCCGGCCGCACATCGTCGATGCTGTCAAGAACGGTGAAGTCCAACTCGTCTTTAACACCACGGAAGGTGCACAGGCGATTGCCGACAGCCGGTCGATGCGACGGGCAGCGCTCCTGAACAAGGTTCCGTACTACACGACCCTTGCCGGGTCGGTTGCAGCAGCCAAAGGTATTGCCGCGCGCAAGGCGGGCAGCCTTGAAGTAAGACCTTTACAATCCTACTTCGGCTAGGGCTATTATACTCGTTGACCGGCCGGGAAAGCGCGCCTTTCCCGGCTTGGTTTGTTTTTGTAAATACGCGGTCCTTGAAACGGGCAAGAAAAGCCGATGGGACCCAATAAGCTGAAGGTCTGAGACCAATGGAAAAAGTTCCGATGACCTCTGCCGGTTACAAAATGCTTCAGGACGAACTGAAGGAACGTACCACGGTTGAGCGTCCGCGCATCGTTGATGCCATTGCGGAAGCACGTGCACACGGTGATCTGTCGGAAAACGCCGAGTATCATGCGGCAAAGGAAGCCCAGAGCCTGAACGAAGGCCGTATCGCGGAACTGGAGGACAAGCTGTCGCGCGCCGAAATCATCGACGTGAGCAAGCTTTCCGGTGAAATCGTCAAGTTCGGCGCGACCGTGTCCCTGATCGACGAGGACACGGAAGAAGAAAAGAAATACATGATCGTCGGCGACGTTGAATCCGACGTGAAGCAGAACAAGGTCTCGATCTCGTCTCCGATCGCCCGCGCCCTGATCGGCAAGTCCATTGGCGACAGCGTCGAAGTGGCCGCTCCAGGGGGCGCCCGCTCCTACGAGATCGTCGACGTCAAATTCATCTGAATCTCTGACATTCCAATCGGATATCGTCTGACGCCTGGGCAGAACGCGACCGTTTTCCCTTTGACGCATCCCGGTCAGCCGTTAAGGTAACGTCCGGAATGTGTCGGAGGTCAGGTGATGGTCTTTCATGCGATCGGGATGTGGCTCTTGGTGGCCGCCATTCCGCTTTGGATCTATCGCTGGTATGTGTTTTCCAAGCTGGATATGCGCGAGCGCAGGATTTTCAAGCGCATCGTGAAGCGGCGTCATGAGAACGCCTATGCGTTTGCCTTGCAGATGTTCGGCTACCTCCTCGCACTTGCCGCAGCCGTTATCCTGCTTGTCATGGGACTGCGCTATATCAAGCAGGGCTCACTGGAATTCGGTGCCTACCGGGATGTCATGCGCAACCGGCTCTATTCGGGGGTGGATCCGATCGATCAGGCGCTTGATGCCTACCACTACGATCAGATGCTTCCGATCGCGATCGTCACCACTTGCGCGCTCTTGAGCGTCGCCTTCACGCTGGTTGCGACCGCCCTCAGGGATGTGTCGCTGATGT
>JBCBUA010000146.1:0-14075 GCA_039818365.1 Pseudomonadota bacterium | reverse complement strand
GTCGCTATGGCTTTCTTTCTGGATTTCAAAAGAAGCCAACCCTCGCGAAGCGCGTTGTTTGGATATGTGTTTCTTTTCATTCATTTTCTTCGCCTGTGTTTCCAACTTCATCCAGCCTGACTAACATGTAGTACAACGAGTCAGCGATGCCAGCCCCTAGATGTGTATCAAAGTTAATATCAAACACGCCACGGTGGCGCGAGTCGATAGTCAGAAAGCCTACGAACTTAAACTCTGAGCCAGGAATTGCCTTCATAGGCTTCTGGCGGATAGGCCAAACAATGCTTGACCTATAAGGAAGGTTCCAGTCAACAGGCCTCCAAAAATTCAACAAGCCCCGAAATCCTGCTAGATTTCTTCTGGACAAGTTGCCATCGCGAGAGTTTAGGTAATTTGATTGCGACGGCAGATCGTTGCAGAAAAACCAACGCTCACCCGACTCGCCAAATACATGAGAGAAGTCCGTGTTGTCTTCTAGGAGATCAGAGCCAGCATCTCTTCTTGCGATGTCGTCTCCTTCACAAAAACGCTCAGAATCTACGTCTCTCATATATGTGTAAACGACTGGTTTATCTTTTGAGGCTCCGGGCTCTATCATCTTTACCGATGCTCGGCACTTCGTGCCTGAAAGCAGTGTGAAGATTGATGCAAGCCGATTTAGGCACTCCTGAACATTGGCGCTAACAACCTGAGCGTATAATAATCGCGTTTCCGCGGTAGAAATTTGCTCCATTAGGCTCAATATTGTGTACTGATCTCTAATAATGTGTTGGATACCATGAATATCTTCTTGAATATTTGCATACTTCTCCTTTCGGATTCGCGAGATCTCACGCCACACCAATCCAAACAGCAAAATAAAAAAACCTAACGAAATAACTATACGATCAATTAATTGCGACCATGTCTCAGAAACTTCAAGAAATCGAAAGCAAAAGCCCAATAAAAGGCCAACAATCAACAGGAACCCAATCTTTTGCCAGTGAGGCGAGCGGTCTTTAACAGTATCCTTAATCTGATTAATTTGCCCCGACGGATAAGCATTGTCTGTCATTTTTTGCGCATCACCAGATTGTTTCCAAATCGTGTCGAGTTGCTCTATCCAACTAAACGTAGGCTACTACACCTTTATCTAAACTTCTAGTTTAATTGCGAATATGAACAACTCTTTGCCGCAAGAGCGCAAATTCGGATTTTGTCAGGCCAGCTCCGGATAGCCCTGGTCGGCCGCACGGCGTTCCATATCCAGGATCGGCGCAAAGTCCACGTCCGATATGGTCGAAAATCCGGTGATCAGAAGGCGAGAGCGGTCTTCGGCGAATGTGGCGTCCGCAAAGACGGATTGCACCGTCAGCGCGATTGTCTCGGCCTCGGCTTTCGTGAAGCCGAGCGATGACACGAGCGGAAGTCCGGGCACCGATGCCGTGCGTCCGATGGAACGGAGTTTTGCCGCAAGGTCCGGCAATTCCTGGCAGGCAAGCGCCCAGCAGACCGCATCAACGCTTGCAATGTCGGCAACACCGTCTGCGACGGCATGCAGAGAAGCCAGGTGACCGCCACTTTCGCTTACGCTTGAAAAGAACGGTGCACCGGCGGCTACCTTGGCAACTTCATAGCGGAAGGCATTCATGCCGGACTGACTGTCAGGCCCGTTATAGACCGCCCGGCGGCCGCGCAAACCGGTCAGAGACTGGAAATCACTGTCTCTCGCCACGACAAGATGGGAACAATAGCGTCCGCCTTCGCAGCCGTCGGCAGCATAGTGCGGAACACCGACGGGCCGGACACGGCCTTTGAGCGCATGCGTCAACGGATATCCGCAGGTCTGGCTCAGAAGCAGACCGGGCTGGAGCCAGTTGACCTCCAGGCCCCTGTCCTCCGGCCATGCAACACAGTCGGAGGGCTGAAGTCCGAGCGCGTCAACAAGGGCAACCTGCAGCGCATGTTCCAGACGCTCCGTCGCGGTCCGGACCTGTGGCCAGTTATACATGGGCAGCCGGACAGGATGATAGGCCCGTCTGCTCAAGTGCCGGCCTCGTCCGAACGACGGCGTCTCAGGGGATGCGCCACCGGTTCCTTGACCTTGAAAAGGAAGGCCGCGGCAAGCTGCAGGTAACTCCGGAACACGTAACCCTCGTTGCGGTGCTGCCAGTTCTGTTTGTTCGCGCGGTACATCGCCGGCAAGTCATACCAGGGTGCACGCGGATGGGCGTGATGAACAACATGCAGATTGTTGTTCAGGAAGAGGAGAGAAAACAGCGGGCAGAACTCCACGATGATGGACCGGGCTTCAGCGCTTTCGTGGGCACGGTGTTCTGCATAGGTGCGCAGCATCAGGAAGCTCATCGCTGGATAGGAGACGCAGCAGACATAGAGCCAGAGCGGCATCTGACCGACCAGAGTGATGAAGAGAACGACAGGTACGGCTCCTGCGAAGTGATGCAGCCAGGCGCGCAGGACGACCTTGTCGCCGGCGCGGATCATGCGCAGTTCGGAGCCGAGAAAACCGATGACCGACACGAGCGGGCCGATCAGCAAACGGCCCAGCAGGGTGTTGTTGACGGTCAGGACGGCCCGGATGAAGACAGGCAGCTTCTGCCAGTCCGCCCAGGCCATGTAAAAGGTTTCGGGATCGTCATAGGGATCCGTCAGACGGTCATTGTTGTGGTGACGCAAATGCAGCGACTTGAAGCGGCGGTAGGGAATGAAAAGACCAAGCGAGCAATAGACCAGCGCTTCGTTCACCGCCGGATTGCGTGTCGGATGGCCATGCAGCACTTCATGCTGCAGGGACGATTGCAAGGTAACCACGAGAACGGCAAGAGGGCAGACAATCCAACCGCCCAGCGCCTGGTAGTTCCCGATCAGAAGCATCCATGCCGCTGCCGCGGCCAGAATCAAGGCCAGCGTCGGCCATTCGCGAAAGCTTGTCCGCGTCACGTGTTACTCCAAATTGTTGAAAGAACCGGCAAATCCGGAGCCCGTTGTCAGAATGCCCAAAGACGGACGCGGCTTCAATTTGAGAGTTTAGAACAAAATCTGCATAATTTCGCATAATCACCAATCTGATGAATAAATTTAACTATGCGATTTATTATCCGCATATCGCGTGATTTTTCATCGTGCATGCCTGTTTCGGAACACTGAATGGCGGTTTTTATTCTGGACAAAGCCAGCGCCATCGCCTGACCTGAAAGCGATATCCACACCCGGCGTGCTGTTTGGACCAGCCCGGGACGAAGCGGCGGTGATGACCTCCCTGCATCAAGAAGCACACTGCCCGATCCGCCAGACTTGCGCAGACCAATGGAAACCGAACCTATGCCTTCTGCTCCGACAGATCCGAACCAGACGCCGCAGACCTATGATGCGATCATTATCGGCGCGGGCGTCATAGGCTGCGCCATTGCCTACAACATGGCCCGGGAAGGCCTGAAGACGTTGAACGTCGATACCCTGCCCGCGGCCGGCTACGGCTCGACGTCAAGTTCCGCGGCCGTGATCCGCACCTATTATTCAACGCTCGACGGCACGGCGATGGCCTATGACGGCTATCACGACTGGAAACACTGGCCGGAAACCCTTGGCGCGACGTCGGACGAGGGCCTTGCGCGCTTCGTTCAGACCGGAACCCTGATCATGAAGACGGCGTCCAACAACCTGGACAATGTCCTCAGACACGCCGACACGCTCGGGATCACCTACGAGCTGTGGTCATCGGACCAGATCCTGGACAGCATGCCGGGATACAATCTGGAGTGCTTTTCCCCCGTCAAGACAATGGATGACGATGCCTTCGGTGCGCCGACAGGCGGACAGATCGAGGGCGGCGTCTTTTTTCACGCAGGCGGTTACGTTGACGACCCGCAGATCGCGGCAAGAAACCTGAAGGACGCCGCAGCGGCGCTCGGAGCGGAGTTCCGCTTCAACACCCGCGTCAGCCGGATTCCGACCGAGGACAACAGGGTCACGGGTGTGATCTGCGAGGACGGCAGCTTCCTCCGTTCTGCCGTTGTGATCAACGCGGGCGGGCCTCATTCGGGCAAGGTCAACGGCCTTCTGGACGGTGATGCGGGCGTCAGGATCGGTCACAGACCATTGCGCCAGGAAGTCGTGCAGATCAAGCCACCCGAAGAACTCGGCTACACGCGCGAAGGCATGCTGATCGCCGACAACGACATTGGCGTCTACATCAAGCCCGGCGGCGGCGGGCAGTTGATGGTTGGCAGCCTGAACCCGCCCTGCGACACGCATATCGTGGAAGACCCTGATGATTTTCGCCGGGATCTGACCGACCGCGCGCTGACATACGCCTACCGGTTTTCGCAGCGCCTTCCGACGCTCGGCGTCTCGCAGCATCCCCTGGGCGTCGCGGACCTTTACGACGCCACGGACGACTGGCTTCCGGTCTATGACCGGAGCGACGTCGACGGCTACTATCTTGCCATCGGCACCAGCGGCAACCAGTTCAAGAACGCCATCGTCGCCGGTCGCCTCATGACAAGACTGGTCGCCTATTGCGAAGACGGCAACGATCATGACCGCAACCCGCTGCAATTCCGCCTGAAGCACATTGATCATACGCTTGATGCCGCAACGTTTTCGCGAAAGCGCGAACTGACGAAGGAAAGTTCGTTCTCGGTTCTCGGGTAGGATGGCAGGCCGGCGCACCGTGTGGCGACCGGAATTCGCGCTTGGAGGAATCGCACAAATCAGGTTAAGCAACCGGGTCCGCAATTCTCGGGAGCACATCTGTGGCCTGGTCTCCGCAACAAGACGACGCACTCAACGAAGCCGCGGCTTGGCTCAAGCGCGGCGACCGGCAGGTTTTCCGCCTCTTCGGTTACGCCGGAACAGGCAAGACAACCCTGGCGCGGCATCTTGCCGAGGATATTGACGGGGATGTCTGCTTTGGTGCGTTTACCGGAAAGGCCGCCCATGTTCTCCGGCAAAAAGGCTGTGAGGACGCCGGCACGATCCATTCCCTGATCTATCGCCCGCGCTCGGCCAAGGAAGAAGAAGACCTGGACGACGACGAGGAAGACAGCGGCCCGCAATTTGCCATCAAGCGGGACAGCGCTGCCGCGACCGCGAAACTGATCGTCATCGATGAATGTTCCATGGTCGACGAGGAACTCGGCAAGGACCTGCTGTCCTTCGGCACCCCTGTTCTGGTGCTCGGTGATCCGGCCCAGCTGCCACCGGTGAAAGGCGGCGGCTTCTTCACCGAGGCAGAGCCGGATGTCATGTTGACCGAGGTTCACCGGCAGGCCCAGGACAACCCGATCGTGCGCATGTCGATGACGATCCGCGACGGCGGCAAGCTGGACTACGGGACCTACGGTGAGAGCAAGGTCATCCACCGCACCGAGATCGACAAAACCCAGATCCTGTCCTCCGATCAGGTGCTCGTCGGAACCAACAAGACACGGCGGCTCTACAATGGCCGCATTCGCGAACTCAAGGAGTTCACCACCCCGATGCCGGCGGTCGGCGACAAGCTGGTTTGCCTGCGCAACGACAAGACCAAGGGCCTTTTGAACGGCGGTCTGTGGGCGGTCAAACGGCTGCGTCAGCCGCGTGGAAACACGCTCCGCTTCGATGTTGTATCCGAAGAGGACATCGCTAGAACCACCGTAAAGGTCAAGGTTCTGCCGGCCATGTTCGAGGACGGTGCCGAGAGCATTCCCTATGCGATACGCCGCAAGGCGGACGAATTCGATTACGGCTACGCGCTTACGGTGCACAAGGCTCAGGGGTCACAATGGGACGACGTGATCCTGTTCGATGAAAGCTGGGCGTTTCGCGAACACAAGAGCCGCTGGCTCTATACCGCCGTCACGCGTGCCGCCGAGCGAATTACTGTCGTAAAGTAGGCAGGCTGAAGCCGTCGCCGTCGAACACCGTGTCCGGATCGCGGATCGGCAACGCGCGCAATCCCGTTTCGACAAAGGTTTTCAGGTCCGGTTCGCTGATACCGCTCCGGCCCAGCATCGCAATTGCGGAGAACTGGCCGTCAAGAAAGGTTGCCGCATTGTCGATGTCGGCATCAGGGGCCAGTTCACCGGCCGCAGCGGCCTTGATCAGACGGTCCCTTATCGCCGCGAAGCGCGATTCCCGCAAACCGTTGACGACCTCACGGTGACGTTCGGTTCCATAGGTGCAATCGACGATCGCGTTCACCAGAAAGCAGCCGGACGGTGTGTTCTTGTCCAGCGTCAGATCCGCGACCGCACCCAGGAAATCCCTGAAATCGTCGATGACGTGTTTCCCGGCTTCCTGAAGCCGCGCGAAAACCGGGCCCCCGTAGGTTTCGAAATAGTGGAGCAACGCCTTTTCAAACAGGGCTTCCTTGTCGCCGAAAGCTGCATACAGCCCGGGTTTTGCCATGCCGGACGCGTCGGCCAGATCGTTCATGGACGTGCCGGAATACCCGTTCTGCCAGAATGCGACCATCACGGATTGCAGTGCATCCTTGGCCTGTATCTTTCTCGGCCGTCCACGTGCCATCTTTCGCTTTCCTTCTTGCCAGCCAGCCCGGTAACCGATTTGGCGGACCAAACCCGCTGCTGTGCACGTTCCCCGCAACACTTGTACGTTGCACAACACTAAGGTCGATCACGTTATTTATGCAAAAGAATAACGCCAAACAGGTACTGCAAAATACGCATTTTGTTACATTTCGTTCGGCAGGCTCCGAAAAACAATCAGCAAGTGTGCGCAGAGTGCAGACTTTCTCTGAACTCAATTGAATTCCGGACAGTATTCGACAAGATCTCGACGCAACATCATGTCGGCCGTGCCGCCTGCGTCAAAAATGCCGGTGGAAGGTGAAACCGCATCTCTTTTCCACCGGAGCAAGGCAGAATATCTTGCACCCCTCGAATTCGACCATGCATGAGACGCAGCCAACATGACCAGTATTTCTTCCACGGACACCCCACAGGCGAACGGTGGACAGGCACCGGCCCCGGACGTTGCCCTGCGCATCGCTCATCGTATTGCAGACGAGATCGGCTGCAAGGCGGGCCAGGTGAATGCAACGGTGCAAATGCTGGATGAAGGGTCAACCGTCCCCTTTATCGCGCGCTACCGCAAGGAAGCGACCGGAGGGCTCGACGACAGCCAGCTCCGCAAGCTGGAGGAGCGGCTGATCTATCTGCGGGAGCTGGAAGACAGGCGCGTCGCGATCATCCGCTCGATCGAGGAACAGGGCAAGCTCACCAGTGAACTCACCGCCGGAATTCAGGCGGCCGAAACAAAGTCGCAGCTGGAAGACATCTATCTGCCCTTCAAGAAGAAACGGCGCACCAAGGCCCAGATCGCACGCGAGGCCGGGTTGGAGCCGCTCGCGGATCTGCTGCTCGGCGATCCTTCCAGAACACCGGACACCGAAGCGTCCGCCTTTGTCGATGAGGCGAAAGGCATCGCCGACACCAAGGCCGCGCTTGACGGTGCCCGCCAGATCCTGATGGAACGCTTCGCCGAAAACGCCGGACTGGTGGGACGCCTGCGGCGCTATGTCGAGGACCGGGGCGTGGTGCAGTCGAAGCTGGTCGACGGCATGGCCGAAAAAGGCGCCAAGTTTGCCGACTATTTCGATTACTCCGAAAAGTGGTCGAAAATCCCGAGCCACCGCGCACTTGCGCTGTTCAGGGGCCGGAACGAAGGCATTCTTTCCGTCGATCTGACCGTGGATGCCGACGATGTCTCCCCGGTACTTCCGGCCGTGAAGATGGTCGCCGACACCTATGCAATTGCGGATCGGGGCCGACCGGCGGACAAGTGGCTGATGGATGTCGCCCGGTTCGCCTGGAAGGTGAAACTGGCGCTCCATCTCGAACTCGACCTGATGGGCGTGCTGCGCGACAAGGCGGAAGAAGAGGCGATCCAGGTCTTCGCCAGGAACCTGAAGGACCTGCTTCTGGCCGCGCCAGCGGGCGCACGGTCGACGCTCGGCCTCGACCCGGGCATTCGCACCGGCGTGAAGGTCGCGGTCGTGGACGAGACGGGTAAACTGGTCGATACGGCGACGATCTATCCGTTCCAGCCGCGAAACGATATCTCCGGTTCCCGCGCTGCCCTGCTCGCGCTGATCGCAAAACACAAGGTCGGCCTGATCGCCATCGGCAACGGGACGGCAAGCCGCGAGACCGACAAGCTCACCGGTGATGTCCTCACCGACATTCCCGCCGCGCAGCGTCCGGTCAAGGTGATTGTCAACGAGGCGGGAGCCTCCGTCTATTCGGCCTCCGAACTGGCCGCGAAGGAAATGCCGGATATCGATGTCTCGCTGCGCGGCGCCGCCTCCATTGCCCGCCGCCTGCAGGACCCGCTTGCGGAGCTGGTGAAGATCGAGCCAAAATCAATCGGCGTCGGCCAGTACCAGCACGACGTCAACCAGTCGAGGCTCGCCCGTGCCCTGGACGCCGTTGTCGAAGACGCAGTGAACGCGGTCGGTGTCGATCTCAACACCGCATCGCCTGCCCTGCTCTCCAGGATTTCCGGCCTTTCGGACAGTCTGGCCAAGGCCGTTGTTGACCATCGCGATTCAATCGGACGCTTCGACAAGCGCTCGCAGCTGAAGGACGTTCCGCGCCTTGGGGCCAAGGCCTACGAACTGTGCGCCGGGTTTCTGCGCATCACAGATGGCAAGGAGCCGCTCGATGCCTCCTCGGTGCACCCGGAGGCCTACCCTCTTGCCAAGCGGATCGTGAAGGCCTGCGGACGGGATGTCCGTCAGCTGATGGGCGACGCATCCGTCCTGAAGGCCCTCGACCCGTCGGACTTCACCGACGAAAAATTCGGTCTGCCCACCGTCCGGGACATCCTCTCCGAGCTTGAAAAACCGGGCCGCGACCCGCGCCCCGAATTCAAGACCGCCGCACTTCAGGACGGTGTTGAGGAAATCTCCGACCTGAAACCGGGCATGAAGCTGGAAGGCACGGTCACCAATGTCACCAACTTCGGCGCTTTCGTCGATGTCGGCGTGCATCAGGACGGCCTGGTTCATGTCTCCCAGCTCGCCGACCGGTTCGTCGACGATCCGCACCAAGTGGTCAAGGCCGGCGATATCGTCAAGGTGACGATCCTCGACGTGGACGTTCCCCGCAAGCGGATCTCCATGACCATGAAATCCCAGGCCGACTATCAGGGCCAGCGGGACCGTTCGGACAGGGACCGGTCCGCACCTGGCAACCGAGATCAGGGCAACCGCAATCAAGGCAACCGCAATCAGGGTCAGCGCGGCCCGGGTGGAGGGGGACCTGGCGGCGGCGGCCCGCGTGGCGGCGGCGGCGGCAAGGGCGGCGCGCCCAAAGGCTCTAGCGATGGCGGCAACAACGCCATGGCGGCAGCGCTGGCGGCGGCGATGAACAAGAAGCGGAAGTAGTTTTCAGGCGAAAGGGCCGTTGCGCCGTTTTTTTCAAGGAGCGCAATCGTTTCGAACACCTCAATCGCGTTGGTGTTAAGAACTTTGCCCGGCGCCAGCTATTCGGGTTCTCTAACCTCGAAGCTGTCAAGGAGATCGACAACGGACACCTTGAACTTTGAAACGTCCGAAGGAAAAAGCTCGGGGTGGTTGACGGTCATGTAAACAAAGTCCCCGCGCCGCCACTCACATTTTATGTAGGTCTGGTATTTGGTGCAGGGCTCGCCCTGCGCATCGCCGCCTTCACCGTTGTTGAAATCCACGGATTTCCCAATGGTGATCAAGCGACTGCGGGTTCTGTAGCGTGGCTCAAGCTCTGGAAAGGAAACGCTGACCCAGAACAGTTTGCCACCTGGCTCGTTACTGCCATTGTATGGCCCGTAGTACCAGGGGATTTCATGCTGCGTGTCACCCAGCCAGTAGGCTTCACGATAGTTTCCTTCGATGCGCGGTAAAAACGGCAGAAGTATTGCAACCAAAAGCAAAACCAGACCAATCAAATAGGTTCGCTCCGCGAGTGGTCGGCGCCAGAGCCAAATAAGGAACACAACAACTGCGATTGGGACCGGCGCGAGGAGTGCCACTTCCTTGACCAGGCGCAACATGTCTCCTTTTGCCGACATGGGATGATAGAACGCGCCGACGGTAAACTGGATGAACATCCAGCCATTCCAGGTGGCGGTGAAAAAGGCTGCAAACCAGAACAGGTTGGAATAGCGCATCTTGGCACTCGCATGGGAAAAACAGAGGAGCTGCGCGGTGCAGCACCTCGGCGCAATAGGGTCAAAACAATCGGCTTGTTGCCGGTGTTTGTATCCTTGCTGAGTGCATGCACTTTACGGCGTCATGCCGACCAACACATCCCAATATTCCGCATGCAGATTTGGGCGGCCGTGATAGGTGATCATAGTGCAATAATTCAATTCGCCCGACGCACTTGTGGATGATCTCGATTTTTGAGCGAAGACAAGGGTGGCGCTGTTGTCGCGAAAACCCCAGCCCATGTTCGCGCCGTGATCATTTTCGTACCTGATCGTGACGTGGTCTCCCTCGACGCCCTTGTAAGCACGTAACACTTTGAACGTGACCTCGCGCACCTTCATGTCTTTTGGACCGCCCGCACCACTTTCCGGGTATCCGTAAAAGATGATCGGCGTGGTTTCGATATGCTCCGTCGGCGTGGGCCTCCTGCAAGTCATCGCTGACGCGCTCGCGCTGAATTCAAGCAAAGCAACGAGCACAGGCAAAAACATCGAAAGGAAACGGTACCTCGGGAAACACATGGCAGAACCAACCTGATTTGATTTCCTGCGACATGCTACATTCAAAAGTGTCATTTCCTTGTTTGCAGCCACAGCGTGTCACCTGTCGCGGGCAAAGCTGGATTGATACTCGACCACTTCGTCTTCCAACGCTAGGATTGTGCGGGAAAACCAAAGGGCAGTGGCATGAACGAAGAAAATGCCGGGGAGGACTGGCCGAAGCAGGATATTGAGTCCGGCACCATCGGCGCGCTCGCCCATCTTTACCGGGCCGAAGTTTTCCGCAGCACCCACTGGCGCACACGTCTCGACAACACCACCAACTGGGCCGTCGTCACCACGGGGATCGCCCTTTCGGCGACCTTCGCCAATCGCGAGGCATCGCCCCTGCCGATGGTGCTCGTCGGCCTTCTTGTCACTGTCTTCCTGATCTTCGAGGCGCGGCGCTACCGCTACTACAACATGTTCCGCGCCCGCGCGCGGCTGATGGAGTCCGATTTCTACGCGCCGATCCTTTACGGGAGGAAAGTTCCCTGGAACGGCGAATGGGCCAGGCTCCTCGCCGACGACTACGAGACACCGCACTATCACATCAGCCTCGTGCGGGCTGCCGGACGGCGCCTGCGCAGCAACTATTCCTGGATCCTCGCCATCCAGGCGGTCGCCTATTTCGGCAAGCTTGCCATTCACCCCGTGCCTCTGACCGAGCTCTCCGAAGCCTTCGAACGCGCCGCAATCGGTCCCGTGCCGGGCTATCTCGTCTTTCTCGCCGGTGTGGTCTTTCACACCAGTTGGATCGTCTTTGCCGTTGTCACGTTGCGCCTCGACAAGCGCTACCGCAAGAAACGCAGGTCGCCGATGCAGGCCATCTGAGGCGGCACCGGCGAACCGCCCCGACTCCGCTCAAAAGTTGACGCGGCTCCGGGGACCGGTTGAAACTGGCAAGGAGTGGTCAGCTAAGTGGCGGACAGACATGAGTTACGTCGAGATCTCTTTTGCGGATGAGAAGGATAAGGCGAAGATGGCCGCGGCCATCGAGGACCACCTGTTGCAAACTCTCGCGCAGGAAAACGAGCAATCGGACAACGAGGCCTTCGTGCTCAAAGCAACGGACGACACGGGCAACCTGCTCGGCGGTCTCAGCGCAAGCACGTCCTACCACTGGCTCCTGATCAAGACCCTCTGGGTGGAAGACAGCGTGCGCGGAGCGGGTCTCGGCGCGCGCCTTTTGGAGCTGGCGGAACATGAGGCCCGGCGGCTTGGCTGCCACGGGGCCTGGCTGGACACTTCAAATGAAGCCGCACACAGGTTCTACCTCAAGCACGGCTACGAGGATTTCGGCCTTCTGGGAAACCTGCGCGGTCAGCCACTACCCGATCACCGCCGCTGGTTCATGAAGAAGGATCTTTGAACCCGCGCGGTTCTACGAACCGGCAGCACTCTGGCTGGCCGGCTTTTCCGCCGTCAGCAACCAGGAAAACAGGGCGAGTGCCAGCGCGGCCCCGACAAATTCCGCGACGATGAAGCCCGGCAGATCAATCGGGCGAATGCCTGCGAACGTGTCCGTGAAGGCGCGCGAGATCGCGACCGCGGGATTGGCGAAGGACGTTGACGCCGTGAACCAATAGGCGGCCGTGATATAGAGCCCGACGAGCCAGGGCACCGCCGCTTCGCGAAACCGGATACCGGCCAGGATGCTGGCGAGCAGGCCGAAGGTCGCGACGATTTCCGCCACCCATTGGGCAGGCCCGGTCCGCGCCGTGGTCGAGGCCTGAAGCACCGCTTCTTCGAACATGACATGGGCGATGAGCGTGCCGCATATGCCCCCGATAATCTGGGCCGCGATGTAGCTGAGGCCAACGGTCAGACTCAGGTTGCGCTTCAGCCAGAAAACGAAGGTCACCGCCGGATTGAAATGCGCACCGGAAATCGGCCCGAGGATCGTGATCAGGACCACAAGAATGGCCCCTGTCGGGATGGTGTTGCCGAGAAGGGAAACGGCGACATCGTCGGACAGCCTGTCGGCCATGATCCCCGAACCGACGACCGTGCCGACCAGCATTGCGGTGCCAAGCGCCTCGGCGGTCAGGCGCCGGTTCAAACTGAATTCTGACATGAAGGAAACCCCGGTTAGTCTGAAGTGGCGCCGATGGCCGCCAGTCTGCTTTTGCCGTCTTCGGCGTCAAACACATCATCGCCAAGGGCGAGCATGTCGTTGATCCGCCTTTCCAGGCGCTGATAGGCCAGATCAAAGGCCGCACCGCGTGCGTCGTCGTCGCCTTCGACCGAGGCAGGATCCGGAATGCCCCAATGCACGACCATCGGATGGCCCGGCCAGACCGGACAGGCCTCGCCGGCGGCGTTGTCACAAACGGTGATGATCAGATCCATCTTCGGCGCGTCCACGCCCGCAAACTCTTCCCAGCTCTTTGACCGGAAGCCTTCGGAAGACAGACCATGCCGCTCGAGGCAGGTCAGTGCATCCGGGTTGACCGTGCCTCTTGGTGTCGACCCGGCCGAGAAGGTTGCGAACCGGCCCTGCCCCAGATGGCGCAGCAACGCCTCGCCCAGAACAGAACGGGCGGAATTCGCCGTACAGAGGATTAGTGCATTGCGCATTTTGGAGGTGTCCGTCTGAAAATTGGCCTCAGAGACCCTTTGTGTCTGAGCACGAAACAGTGGTTAACAGATTGGCGATCGGTGCACACAGATCCGGGTTCCCGCCGCAGCAATCCTGCAGAAGAAAGGTCACCAGATGCTGCATGGTCGCAAGATCGGCACTGTAGTGGATCGAGCGCCCGTCGCGTTCAGCCTGCACAAGTGCGGAACGTGACAGGGCGCCGAGGTGGGTCGACAGGGTGTTCGGGCGCACGTTGAGTGCGTCTGAAATGGCACCGGCGGTCATGCCCTCTTTTCCGGCTTTCACCAGCAGGCGAAATACGTCGAGGCGTGTTTCCTGACCGAGCGCGGCCAACGCATTCAGGGCGTCTTCTTTTTCCATAATTCGAGAATACTCGAAATAACGAACAATTCAAACGAAATCTGCCACCCGGCCAAAGATTGGCATGGGTCTCAGACCTTCCGATAGGCAACAAAAGCATAGACGAATGCGAGCGCAACCAGCAGCGCGGCGAGACCCAAAACGGCCTCGTAGCCGCCGAGCGCGAACGCCGCGCTTGAGGCGGAGAGGCCCACCGTGCCGCCGATCATCTGCGCCGCCATCGCGATACCGCCGCCCTGTCCATGTTTGTATTCCGGAAGCGAGCCCATGATGGCGGCCCGGCTCGGCAGGAACAGAAACGGAAAGGCAACACCTGCCACAAGCAGACCCGGCGCAAACAGCAACGTGTTGTTCAGCGGCGCGGTAAAGAACAGCCAGAGCA
>JBCBUA010000145.1:0-14205 GCA_039818365.1 Pseudomonadota bacterium | reverse complement strand
CTGCCGTCGGCAAAGCCGCGAACGGGCCTGAACATGAAATGCTGTGTCAGGTGATGACTGCCGCAGATCTGGTCGCCGCCGACCAGATTTGGATTGTCCGCCTCCAGCATCAGCGGTGTGACCACGTGTTGCCCAAGGATCTTCGAACGCGTGCCGGGCGCGTATCTTTCCAGGATGTCGAGCACCCGTTCGGCGTATATGTCCGCGACAACCGTCCAGTCGGTTTCCGTGATCTGCCCCGCCGCGTCTCCGTTGATGACCGCCGGAACCATGCGCACCTGTAGCCAGAGCACATGCTTTCCGTCCGGCGCGCGGCTCGGATCGACGACGGTGGGCTGTCCGCAGACGACGACCGGTTCGTCCGGCAGCAGGCCCGCTTGCGCCTGGGCATAGGTCCGCGCCATCTGGTCGACCTCCGGAGCCAGATGCACATAGGCGAAGTTTTTCAGCGCCTCGCCGGCGCGCCAGTCGGGCAGTCCATCGACGGCCAGGTGGATCATCATCGTGCCGGGCGCGTGGGAGAAGGCCGTCAGACCGGCATTGTAGCGTTTGTCGCCGGTCTCCCCCGCAAGCTTCAACAGGGCCTTTGGCGCGACATTGGCGATCACGGCATTGCGCGCCATGATCTTGCGCCCGTCGGCAAGTTCGATGCCTTTCGCCTCGCCGTTCTCGACAAGAATGCGCGTGACCTCGGCATTGAGCGTGACGCTGCCGCCGCGCGCCTCGAGCGCGGACACCATGGCATTGATCGCCGCACCGGCGCCGCCCTTGCCCAGAACCATGCCGAACGCCTGGTTGGCCATGCCTTCCAGATAGGGAAACAGCGCGCCGCCGGAGATGTCCGGGGCGAAGTCCAGATGCATGCCCCACGCGCCGAGCAGGGCGCGCACCTTTGGCGAGCGGAACGTTTCGTTGAGCCAGTCCCGTGGGGAGGACATCAGGAAGCGGCTGAGGTCAAGCACGCCGTCCGTGCCGGACTTTCGCCAGTGCTTGTAAAGAATATATGCAAATGCACGTTTTTTCGCCGGGCTGCCGAGCAGGCCCACAAGCGGGTCTGCCATAGCCGGAAAATCAGCCGTCAGGTCCCGCCAGGTCTTCCCGTCTTCCGGGCTGATGGCATCGATCCGCTTTGCGGTCGTTTTGAGATTGTTGCTGACGCCAAGCCAGGAGCCGTCGGGAAAAACGGAAGAAAAACAATCGGATGCAGGTGCGAACTCCAATCCGTTCCGGCCCAGCTCTTCGCCGTATTCCTTGAAAAAGGCGGAGCCGGCAAACAGGGACAGGTTCATCGCAGCCCAGTCATGACTGTATCCGGGTAAGGTATATTCACCGGTCTTGACCGCACCGCCGGCAACCGGTGCGCGTTCAAAAACACCAACTTTCCAGCCCTGCGCAGCCAGATGAACAGCGCAGGCGAGACTGTTGTGCCCGCTGCCGATAATCACGCCGTCCAGTGTTTCATCCATGGTGCAAGCCGTGCCTCCCTCAAAATAGATAATTGCAAATACAAATAAATCTGTCTAGCATTGAATTGCGATAATGAGCCAAGCGGCCAAGACGTAGAGAGGGAGCATCAGATGTCAGCAGAGAACGCGCTCAGCGGACTGGGAGCAAAGATTTTGTCCGGTGAAGTCGAGGTGGTCGACTGCACGGGCGTATTGGGCCCCAACACCCCGATCATTCAGTTGCCGCCCGATTTTGCCAAGAACACGCCGAAGGTCGAGATTCACAAGATCAGTGAATACGATTCCGACGGTCCGTTTTTCGCGTGGAACTGGATGGTGCTGGGTGAGCATTCAGGCACCCATTTCGATGCCCCTCATCACTGGATCACCGGCAAGGACTACGAGGACGGCTTCACAGACACGCTCGACGTCCAGCGCCTGGTTGCACCGGTCAACGTCATAGACTGTTCGAAGGAAAGCGCTGAAAATGCCGACTTCCTCCTGACCGCGGATCTCATCAAGGCCTGGGAAGCCGAGCATGGCGAGATCGGTGCCGGGGAGTGGGTTCTCATGCGCACCGACTGGGACAACCGCGCCCATGACGAGGGTCTGTTCCTGAACACGGACGAGACCGGGCCGCACAGCCCCGGACCCACCCCGGACGCGATCGAATATCTGCTGTCGAAGAAAATCGTCGGTTGGGGCACGCAGTGTATCGGGACGGATGCGGGACAGGCGGGAGGCATGGAGCCACCCTATCCGGCACATAATCTGCTTCACCGCGACAATTGCTTCGGACTGGCCTCGCTCGCCAACCTGAGCAAGTTGCCGGCCAAGGGCGCTATCCTGATTGCCGCGCCGCTGAAGATCGAGCGGGGAACCGGCAGCCCGATCCGCGCGCTGGCGCTGGTGCCGAGGAGCTGAGGCCGATCCCGTGACCGCGCCGCATGTCATAATCGGGTCGGGGATCAACGCCCTTGTCGCCGCGGCACTGCTGTCGCGCAAGGGTGAAAAGGTGCTTGTGCTTGAACGCGCGGAGCATCTTGGCGGATGCATGCGGACCGAAGACATAACCTTGCCCGGCTTCCGGCACGATGTCCTGGCAGCGACATTCGTCCTGTTCCTGACCTCGCCCGCCTATGCCGAGCTGGCCGAAGATCTCGGCCGGCACGGCCTGGAATTCTGCCACACGCCAAAACCGACCGCGGCGCTGCGGCCTGACGGCCAGTCTGCCGTGCTCACCATGGACAGGGCTGCGAACATCGCCGCGTTCGATGCGCTTGCCGCAGGTGACGGCCAGCAGCATGGATCCGATGTCGGGACCGTCGAGGCAGACGCGGAATTCCTGTTCGCCCTGCTGGGCAGCCCGCTCTGGTCGGGGAAGATGGCGCGGCTCATGGCGAAGCAGGCCTGGAAACGCGGCCTCAATGGACTGAAAACATGGATCGGCGACGCATTGCAGCCGGCACGGGCGTGGCTGGAGCACGGCTACGGCAGTGAAACGGTGCAGGCGCTTTGGGCGCCTTGGGTGCTACACACCGGCCTCACGCCGGAAAGCACCTATTCCGGCCAGATGGGCCGGGTGATCGCCTTTGCGCTGGAGGCCGCCGGTGCGCCGGTCGCAAAAGGCGGTGCCGGATCGGTGCCGGATGCCTTCCGCAAACTGATCGAGGAACAGGGCGGCGAGATCCGCACCGGCGTTGATGTGACGCGTATTCTTCTGCGCGACAACAAGGCCGTGGGCATCGAAACTGCGGATGGCGACAAGATCGATGCCCAATCCGTGATCGCGTCGGTCACGCCGACGCAGCTACACCAGCGCCTTCTCCAGGATGAACCGCCGCCGGCCCATGCGGAGCGCTACAGATACGGCCGTGGCAATTTCCAGCTTCATTATGCCCTGGATGCGGAACCGGACTGGATCGCGGACGGACTTGAAGATGTCGCGCTGATCCACCTGACGGACGGGATCGATGCCGTTTCGAAATCGTCAAACGAGGCCGAACGGGGATTGCTCCCCGAAACGCCGACAATTTGCGTCGGCCAGCCGCACAGGCTTGATCCCACGCGTGCACCCGACGGCAAGGCAATCCTCTGGATACAGGTGCCCGATGCGCCGCGCGTGATCAAGGGCGATGCTGCAAAACAGCTTGAAACCGGGCCTGACTGGACGGAAACCATGCGCGAAGCGTTTGCTGACCGCATCGAAGCCATTCTCCAAAGGCATATCCGGAACTTCGACCAGATCAAACTGGCACGGCGGGCCTATTCGCCAGCGGACCTGAACCAGATCAACATCAATCTCGTCGGCGGCGACCCCTATGGCGGGTCGTGCAACATCGATCAGTTTTTCGTCTGGCGTCCGTTCACCCGTTCCGTTAACAGCGCCACCACGATCGGCAACCTCCACATGATTGGCGCGTCGACCCATCCGGGTCCGGGCCTCGGGGGTGGGTCCGGCTACAATCTGGCGAAAGGGATGGGTGCATGAAGAACGAAAACGGGCTGGAGCTGGCGGAACAGAAGACACCGGTGCCGCGTCTTGGCGAAATCGGCCTGGAGAACTTTCCGCCCTACCTGATGAACCGCATCATGGGCCGTTACAATGGCGCCCTGCGGGACGAGATGGCAAAGCTCGGGCTGACAACACCCAAGATGCGCACGCTCGCCGTTCTGTCCGTTCTCGACGGCCTCCTGATCCGCGACCTGTCGGTTTATGCCGTGGTCGAAACTTCGACGCTCAGCCGTGCGCTCGATGCCCTGGAACGCGACGGGCTTGTCAAGCGGGTGACCGACACGGAAGACAGCCGGGCCGTTCGCATCCATCTGACGACAAAGGGGCGTCAGACGCATGACATGCTCTGGCCGCATCTGGCAACGGCGTACCAGCAGATGTTCCGCGGCATCAGCGACGCCGATCAACGCACCTTCGTGGCCACGCTGCAGGCCATTTTGAAGAACATACGCAAACATCCGATTTAGCACCCAGGGACTGTGCAGGGAGGGGCCGATGGCCGAAAGGTCGTTCAAGGCTGAGGTAGAGCATCTTCGCAAGGGAACCGGAGACGTCTTCACGGGCGAGGGCATTCTTGCCATCACGAAGGCGCTGCTGGAGAACGGCGTCGGTTATGTCGGCGGCTACCAGGGCGCGCCCATCTCGCACCTGATGGACGTGCTTGCCGACGCCCAGGACCTCATGAGCGAGCTTGGCATTCGCTTCGAAGCCAATGCTTCGGAAGCCGCCGCCGCCGCCATGCTGGCCGCCTCGGTGCACTACCCGATCCGGGGGGCGGTGACCTTCAAGGGATCGGTCGGCGTGAACGTTGCCTCCGACGCGCTTGCCAACCTGTCCTCATCGGGCGTGAATGGCGGTGCGCTTGTCATCGTCGGCGAAGACTATGGCGAAGGCTCCTCGATCATGCAGGAGCGGTCCTACGGCTTTGCCATGAAATCGCAGTTCTGGCTGCTCGACCCGCGCCCGAACCTGCCCTCGATCGTGAAGGCCGTCGGCGACGGCTTTGCGCTATCCGAAGCCAGCAACACGCCCGTGATGCTCATGGTCCGGATCCGTTCGTGCCATGTGACCGGCAGTTTCGATACGTCGGACAACGTGCCGCCGCCGCTTTCCGTGCGCGACGCCCTTTCAAATCCGCAGCGGGATTTCAAACGGGTGGTGCTGCCGCCCATGTCCTATGCGCACGAGCACGACAAGATCGACAACCGCTGGCCGGCAGCCGAGAAATACATCCTGGAGAACCAGCTCAACGAGCGCTTCGGCCCGGAAACCGGCAAGGTCGGAATCATGTGCCTCGGCGGCATGTATAACAGCGTCATTCGCTCCCTCCAGCGTCTCGGTCTTGCCGATATCAGCGGCAATACCTCCGTGCCGCTTTACGTCCTCAATGTCACCTATCCGATCGTCAAATCGGATGTGCTTGATTTCTGTAGGGGCAAGGATGCCGTCTTGCTGGTCGAGGAAGGGCAGCCGGAGTTTATCGAGCAGCAGCTCGGTGCGATGCTCTACAAGGAAGGCGCGACCACGAAGCTGGAGGGCAAGGGCATCTTCCCGAAGGCCGGGGAATATACCGGGCAGATCATGTTCGACGGCCTGGAAGCCTTTGTCCGCCAATACGCACCAGAATTGCTGCCGGGCAAGGTGCTCGCGCCGAACACACCCAAGACGGAACTTCCCGATCTCACGAAGACGGTGCCGATCCGGCCCCCGGGCTTTTGCACGGGCTGTCCCGAACGGCCCATTTTCGCGTCCTTGAAGCTCGCCGAACAGGAGCTGGGGTCGCGCCAGATCACGGGTGACATCGGCTGCCACCTGTTCGCCTGTCTGCCGCCCTTTGAAATCGGCGGCTCGACAATGGGCTACGGTCTCGGACCGGCCTCGAACGCCGCGTTTGACGGCGGCGGCGAAAAGCGCGCGATTTCCATCCTCGGCGATGGCGGCTTCTGGCACAACGGGCTGAGCTCCTCCATCGGCAACATGGTCTTCAACAAGTCGGACAGCGTCGCCATCATTGTCGACAATTATTATTCTGCCGCGACCGGCGGGCAGGATGTTCTTTCCAGCCGCGCGCACAACGACACCAAGTCGACCAACAACCCCATCTCAAAGGCACTTGCCGGTGTCGGTGTGGAATGGATCCGCCAGATCGACCGCACCTATGACGTCACCAAGATGCGCGACACCATCCGTGAAGCGCTGACGACGGACTACAAGGGGCCGAAGGTCATTGTTGCGTCGTCGGAGTGCATGCTGAACCGGCAAAGGCGCGAAAAGCCGCTGCGCAACAAGGCGATTGCCGATGGCAAGCGGCTCGAGTTGCCCCGCTTCGGGGTCGACCAGGATGTGTGCACGGGCGACCACGCCTGCATTCGTTTGTCCGGCTGTCCGTCGCTTTCGCTGAAGAAGCTCGATGATCCGCTTCGGGACGATCCCGTCGCCCATATCGATCAGTCCTGCGTCGGCTGCGGCAATTGCGGAGAAGTCGCGGACGCGGCGATCCTGTGCCCTTCGTTTTACGAAGCCAAGGTGGTGCACAATCCGACCGAGTTCGAGACCTGGTATGCAGGCCTCCGCCGGAAGGTCATTTCCTGGCTCCAGAACCGGCGGTCCGGCAAACGGCTCGTCTTTTCAGAGGAGAGTGCCTGATGTCGCTGGCCTTGCCTCTTGATGCCCAGCCGACGGATCCGGCGCTGGAAGGCATCATCAAGCTCGCGGTCATGGCCGTTGGCGGCCAGGGCGGCGGCGTCCTGACCAACTGGATCGAGACGCTCGCGCGCTCTGAGGGCTACCACTGCCAGGCGACGAGCGTCGCCGGCGTCGCCCAGAGAACCGGAGCGACCATCTATTACATCGAGATGGCGCCCGGTGACGTCGCCTCGCCGGTTTTCTCGCTTGCTCCCTCCGCTGGCGATGTCGACATCACCATCGCTGCGGAAATGATGGAAGCCGGGCGTGCAATCATGCGCGGTTTCGTGACGCCCGACCGGACCACCCTGATCGCGTCCACGCACAGAATGCTCGCGGTTTCGGAAAAAACCGTGCCGGGGGACGGCATGGCATCGTCCGAAGAGGTCAAGGCCGCCGCCGAGGTTGCCGCGCAACAGCTGATCCTGGCGGACATGGACACGGCAGCCGTTGCCGTCGGCTCGGTGATTTCGGCATCCCTGTTCGGTGCCCTGGCCGGATCCGGGGCGCTGCCCTTCAAGCGCGAAGCGTTCGAAGAAGCCATCCGCGCGGGCGGCAAGGGGGTTGAACCAAGCCTCAGGGCCTTCGCCGCCGGTTATGATCTGGCGCAAAACGGTGAGACGCCGAAAGCGCCGGACCCGGAACCCGCGAAAGCCGAGATCGTCGAACCGCAGGGGCCTCAGGCCAGCCAGGCAGCTTGGGCCGCGCTTCAGGCACGCATCGCCGGTCTGCCTGAGGGCATTCGGGACATGACCACCGCGGGCCTGACCAAAGTGGTGGATTTCCAGGACTGCGACTACGGGTCGGAATATCTCGACCGGTTGCAGGTCCTGGTCCAGGCGGACAGTCCGGAAAAGGGCTACGAGCTGTCCGGCGAGGCGGCGAAATACATCGCCAATGCTATGTCCTATGACGATGTCATCCGGGTCGCAGATCTCAAGACGCGCCCGCAACGGTTCCGCCGCATCGAGGACGAGATGGGCGTCAAATCGGAGAACCTGCTTCACCTGACGGATTACCTGCATCCGCGCGCCGAGGAGATTGTCGGACTGCTACCGGTGAAACTCGGCCGGAGAATGGAGAACGATCCGGTCTGGATGAAGCGGATCGACCGTTGGTTCAACCGGGGCCGCAGGATCAGGAGCGACAGCCTGAGCGGCTTTGCACTGCTCTATGTGCTTGGCGGAATGCGGACATGGCGCTTGAAAACCCTCCGGCACAGGATGGAACAGGATCATCTCGATGCCTGGCTCGCCATGGTTTCCGGCTATCTTCCCGACCGCTATGACATGGCGGTTGAGATCCTGCGCTGCCGCCGGCTGATCAAGGGCTATTCAGACACCCATGCGCGCGGTCTCTCCAAATTCGACAAGGTACTCGCAGGGGCCCGCCTGGTGGAGAACCGTGATGACGGCGCCCAGTGGGTCGCAAGGCTCCGCGAGGCGGCACTGAAGGATGAAAAGGGCACGGATCTCGACGGCGCGCTGAAAACAATCGAGAGCTTCGTCGGATAGGGCCGTGACCTTATGCTCAGGCGCGGGTGTTGATCGACCTGGCAAACACGTCAACGAGCGCGCGTGTCGCCTCTTCCGTCGTCTGTATGCCGGGGGACAGGCGAAGCGACGCACCGCGCGTATCGGCCGAATAGCCGGCCCGGTTCAGGTCGGCGAGTGTCTTTGAAGCGGTTTCAGCGGTTGAAAGATCCAGCATCAGGCTGCCGCCGCGTTCATCCCGGTCGCGGGGGGACAACAGCCCGACGCCGAGTTCATCCATGCCGTCGATCAGGATATCGCACAGCAATCTGTTGTGATGCAGCAGCGCTGCGCGGTCCGTTCCCGCGTGCCACTTCAGCGCCGGAACGGTTGCTGCCGCGGGCAGGATCGCGGGCGTGCCATTGTCGAACCGCCGGATATCGGGCGCATAGTCGAAGGCGTTGATATCCCAGTTGAACGGATTGTCCTGGCTGAACCAGCCGCGCAGCTCGGGCCGGCAGTCGCCAATCAGGTCCGGCTGGACATAGAGCATGCCCGCTCCGGGCGCGCCGCACATCCATTTCAGGCTGGTCGAGACGGCGAAGTCGATCTCCGGCTCGAGGACCGAAAAGGGCAGGAGCCCGGAGGCCTGCGTGATATCAACGCCGACGAGGCTTCCCATCGCGCGCCCATGCGACACCAGCGCGTCAAGATCGACCTTGTGCGATGTGGTCGAGCTGACCCAGGTAATCAGGGCAAGGGCGACGTTGTCGTCCCATTCCGCGATCATGTCCGCGTCCGCGACCCAATGCGCGCCCTGTCGTGGCTGCACGGTCTTGAGCTCGAAACCGAACCGTTCCTGAAGCCGCGTCAGAAGAAAGTGGTTTGAGGGAAAGCAATCGGCGGCAACGAGAACCTTCCCGCCGCGCAGACGATCAGCGGGCAGCGAGGTCGTCAGCATATGCACGCCTTGCGTGACATTCTCGCAGGTTGTGACCGAGCCTTCCACGGCGCCGATCAGCTGCCGCCATAGGTCGATGAACTCCGCGCGCTTGCCCAGCATGTACGGCCATTGCTGATCGTCGGGTGCGCTCCAGACGGAGGCAAGCTCGGCCATCGCCTCACTGAGGTCGGCCTCTTTTCCCGGATACTGGCCAATGGAGTGGTAAAGGAAGTAACCCGCCTTCCTCTCTGTCATGCCTGTCTCCTGAAAAGAGGTCTTGGACGTAGGCCCCGTATTGACCGGGTGCGGAATATTCGTATACAGTTTTCATGTTAGTTCAAGCTTAAAAGATCTGAAATTCCCCAGATCGGGCAGCTCAGAACAAGGCCGGGAGCGTTTCGCTTCTGTTTCTGTATACGATTTTGTGGCCCGGGAACTGGGAGGACAACATGGCAGTCTTGAAATCCTCCTCTGCCTCAAACGCACCGCCTGGCACCAGTGTCCAGATCCACGACGTACTGATCGCCCGCATCCAGAATGGGGAAGTCGACCCGCGTGAACGGCTTGTCGATACCGCCGTGGCGACAGAGTTCGGCGTGTCGCGCATGCCCGCGCGCGATGCGCTGATGCGGCTTGCCCACGAGGGCTATCTGGAACAGACCACCAAGGGCTTCGTGCTGCCGAGGATTGACCACCGGGAAATCCTGGAAATCTTTGATCTCCGGCGCCTGCTGGAGCCACGCGCGGCCGCGCTGGCGGCGCAGAACCTTTCGGAGGACGCATTCGGCCTCCTTGAGGCCGCGCTGAAAAAGGCGCGTCAGGCAATGACGGACGGTGACCGGGAGAAGCTCTTCCGTGCCTGCGAGATATTCCGAAATGGCTGGATCAACGCCGTCCCGAACGTGTCGCTTCGCAAGGCGGTGCAGCGCTACATGACTCAGGTCCAGGCCGTGCGCATGATGACATTCGCAGATCCCGCGAACCATCCTGTGATCGTGGATGGCAACACGGGGCTTTTCGAAGCGTTTCGCAGGCGGGATGCCGTCGCTGCGGCCGATCGTATTCTGCGCTTCGTCTTCGACGGCGAAGCCGCCTATCTTGCCGCGCACGCCGCAGCCGAATTGAGCGGAAAAACCGAAACGCGGGCAGCCGCCGGTGCCCGGAAAGACAACACGCTGATGGGACCGCGATAATGGAAACGCGCGCTGAAGTGCGGCTGCCGACCGACGACCTTGCCAGGGATCTGCCATTCTTCACCAAGACGCTGAAGATGCGCCTGGACATGATCTATCCTGCGGACAATCCGGAAATTGCGGTCTTTTCTGGCCATGGTTTGCGGGTGCGCGTTGAAAAGGGTGCGCCGGAAGGTCCTGGAACACTGCGCATCCTTACCGACGCGCCCGATGAGTTTGCAGGCGGTGACCGTGTTCTCGTTGCGCCCAACGGCACGCGCGTCGAGATCGACGAACTGAACCCGCCCCTGATCCTTCCCGACACGCAACATGCCTTTGTTGTGCGCCGGCTCGCGGACCAGGCCCCCTGGGTGATCGGCCGCGCCGGGATGGAGTACCGGGACCTGGTGCCGACCCGCCTCGGCGGGGCCATGATCGCGTCTCATATCCGGGTGCCTGACGGTCCGGTCCCTGACATGGTTCACTTCCACAAGGTCGGGTTCCAATTGATCTTCTGCGTCCGCGGCTGGGTTGATGTCCTTTATGAGGACCAGGGCGGCATGCGCCGGCTGACCGCCGGCGACTGTTTCATTCAACCGCCGGAAATCCGGCACCGGGTCATGCATGCCGCCGATGGCATCGAGGTTGTCGAGATCGGCGTGCCTGCGGAACATGTCACCGAAATCGACCACGAAATGACGCTGCCGACGGAAACCGAGCGACCGGACCGGGAGTGGCAGGGCCAGAAATTCGTGCACAATCTCGCAAAGGACGCGGTTTTCACGCCGTTCAGGATCCCGGGTTTCGAGGCCCGCGACACGACCATCTCGGACAACACCAAGGGGGTGGCATCTGTTATGGTTGCACGTGCGACCGGGGAGGCTTCTCCCTGGACGCGGCACGATTGCGATATTCTGTTCAACTTTGTGCTGGCAGGTGAAATGACACTCGAGGGCGAAGGAAAAGACCCTTACCGCCTGTCCGCCGGAGACGCCTTTGTGATCCCGCCCAGGATGGCGACACGATACACGGGCGCAACGACCGACCTTGAGCTGCTTGAAGTCAGCCTGCCGGGACGGTTCAAAACCGAGGTTCTGGAATCGCCCGGGAGGTAGGGACGGGCGGATCGGACAAAATGAAAAAGCGATGAGGGGAAGTAGCATGAAGAAACTGACGACACTCGCAGCCGCAGCACTGATGCTGGGGACCAGTTCGCTGGCCTATGCTGAAACCAAGATCGGCATCCTGATGGACATCACGGGTCCGATCGCGAACTTCATTCCACCGTTGCAGAACGCGGCGAACCTTGCCGTCAAGCATGTGAATGACCAGGGCGGCCTGCTTGGTGGCGACGTGGTTGCTGTCTATGGCGACACCACCGGGACCGCGCAAGGTGCTGTCGATGCCGCTCAGAAGCTGGTCAATATCGAGAACGTGCCGATCGTCATGGGGTCCCTGATGTCAGGCACCACGATTGCGGCCGCCGAAGCCGCGATCATTCCGGCGGGCGTTGCGCAGATCTCCCCGACAGCAACCTCGCCGGCAATGACCGATCTGCAGGATGACGGCCTCGTTTTCAGGATTGTGCCTTCCGACAACTACCAGGGTGAAATCCTCGCCAAGATGGTTCTGGACGAAGGTCTCAACAAGGTCGCGGTGACCTATGTGAACAACGACTATGGCGTCGGCATCGGCCAGACCTTCATGGACGCCTACAAGGCGGCCGGTGGTGAGATCGTCGCGGAAAACAAGCACGAGGAGAAAAAGGACTCCTACCGCTCCGAACTGGCAAGCCTTGCCAAGGGGGACGCGGACGCACTTGTGGTCATCGCCTATGCCGGCGACAGCGGCGGCAAGATCGTCCGCCAGTCGATCGAAGGCGGGCTTTTCGACAAGTTCGTCGGTACCGACGGGCTCCGGGATGAACTCCTGATCCAGAATGTGGGCGCGGACGCGCTCAAGACATCTTTCTTCTCCTCGCCGACATCGCCTGCGGAAAACCCGGCACAGAAGACGCTGCATGACGCCTTTAACGCCGAGTACGGCGAAGGTGCGGACAAGGCGTTTGTCGATCAGACCTATGATGCGACGTTCCTGGCGCTGCTTGCCGTTGAGAAGGCCGGCTCCACGGATCGTGCCAAGATGGCCGAGGCGCTCCGCGAGGTCGCCATGGCGCCGGGCGAGAAGGTCGGACCCGGCGAATGGGCGAAAGCCGTCGCCCTGATCAAGGAAGGCAAGGACATCGACTATGATGGGGCCAGCGGCTCCGCCGAATTCGACGAAAACGGCGATGTCGGCGGTTTCATCGGCAAGTTCGTTGTCGATGGCGACGGTTACAAGCAGATTGCAATCGTTGAATAAGCCGCGACAACAGTGATCCGGCTGGACGAGATCTGCGTCGATTTTGGCGGTTTGCGGGCTGTTGACCATGCAAGCTTCGAAATCGGCGCAGGCCGCATCACAGGTCTGATCGGACCGAACGGTGCGGGCAAGACGACGGCATTCAATGTCATTGCGGGGGCGATCCGGCCGAGTTCGGGCCGTGTGTTCTTCGACGGCAGGGACATTACCGCGCTGAAGCCCTATCAAAGGGCCGACGCCGGCCTTGCGCGCACGTTTCAGATACCGCACGAATTCGCCCAACTGTCGGTGCTTGAGAACCTGATGGCATCCGCTTCCGCGCCGCAGGGTGAAAACGTTCTGAACGTTATTTTCCGGCGGGGTCATTACTCTGCCGAAGAACGGATGATTTACGAGACCGCGCGCGAGACCGTGCGCCTGCTCGAACTGGAACATGTCATCGACGAAAAGGCGGGCAATCTCTCCGGCGGTCAGAAGAAACTGGTCGAACTCGGACGCGCGCTGATGCGCGATCCGAAGATCATCCTGCTGGACGAGATCGGGGCAGGCATCAACCGGACGCTTTTAGGGAAACTGGCCGACAAGATCCTGATGCTGAATGCGGAGCGCGGCCTGACCTTCTGCCTGATCGAGCATGACCTCGACTATGTCTCGAAACTTTGCGACCACGTCCTGGTGATGGCGCAGGGGTCTTTGTTGACGGAAGGAACAGTCGACGATGTGAGGCGGGACGAGCGCGTGATCGAAGCCTATTTCGGCGGCGGCAAATACGAGGCCCAGCTATGACGGAACAGCTCGCCGTGGCCGGGCTGTCGGCAGGCTATGGCGGACCGCCGATCATCGAGGACATTTCACTGACCGTGGAAGCCGGTGAAATCGCAGTGGTGCTCGGACCGAACGGCGCCGGCAAGTCGACGCTGCTGAAGTCGATTTTCGCGCTGACAACCGTTTCCGCCGGCTCGATCCGGCTGGGGGAAAGGGAACTGGCCGGGTGCAAGACCTCGGCGCTGGTACCGCTCGGCGTCTCGGCAGTGCCGCAGAACAAGAACGTGTTTGCCTCCATGACGGTCGACGAGAACCTCGATGTCGGCACCTATGCCGCTCCACCGGCTGATCAGAAGGCGACACGCGAAAAGGTGCTGGCGCTGTTTCCGGACCTGAAGGACAAGCTGAAACAGCCGGCGGGCGAATTGTCCGGTGGTCAGAGGCAAATGGTCGCCATGGGCCGCGCGCTGATGAGCGAGCCGAAACTGGTGCTGCTCGACGAACCGACCGCCGGATTGTCTCCTGCCTATCTCGAACGCATCTTCGATCTGCTTCTCGATATCCGCAAGACCGGGATCACTGTGCTGATGGTGGAGCAGAATGCGCGCCAGGCGCTGCGGATCGCAGATCACGGCCATATCCTCGTCAATGGCCGCAATCATCTCAGCGGGACGGGCGCGGAGCTGCTGGCTGACGAGGACGTGCGCCGCCTCTTCCTGGGAGGCACCGCAGCGTGAGCGAGTTCGTCAATTTCTATCTGTTTCCGGCACTTACCATCGGCAGCATCTATGCCCTCGGCGCCGTCGGCATCTCCATGATCTTCGGCATCCTGCGTTTCGCCCATTTC
>JBCBUA010000144.1:3713-14231 GCA_039818365.1 Pseudomonadota bacterium | reverse complement strand
CTGGAATGACAGTGGGGGAGTGTCACCCCGACAACGACGGTCCACTTGGGCTCATTCCGACGACGCGCTCAATTGTGTTCACATGAGCTGATGACAAATCGGGGAGACGTTTCCGTATCCCGATCCGGCACCGCGAGGAACGATGCTGCTTTCTCAGATACATACATTCGAAAGCGCGTTCCAAGGTGGACAGCTGTGGAATCAACTCCGGCATGACAGGCAAAAAAAGAGCGCCTTGCGGGCGCTCTTTTTGTTTTCCGGGTCTTTCGACAGCCAATCAGCCGTTGGCGACGTACTGGCCGCCGTTGATGGTCATGACCGCGCCGGTCATGAAGGCGGCGGCGTCGGAGGCCAGGTAGACAACGGTCTGGGCGATTTCTTCCGGGTGGCCGAGACGGCCGACCGGGATGTTGGAAACGATCGACTCCAGCACCTTTTCCGGCATGGCGGCAACCATGTCGGTGTTGATGTAGCCGGGGCAGACGCAGTTGACGGTGATGCCCTTGAAGGCGTTTTCCTGTGCCAGCGCCTTGGTGAAGCCGATCACGCCGGCCTTGGCTGCCGAGTAGTTCGTCTGGCCCATCTGGCCCTTCTGGCCGTTGATGGAGGAAATGTTGATGATGCGGCCGGAGCCGCGCCCGCGCATGCCGTTGATGACGGGATGGGTCATCGTGAACATGGAATCCAGGTTGGTGGACAACACCGCACGCCACTGGTCGAAGTCCATCTTGTGGAACATGCCGTCGCGCGTGATGCCGGCATTGTTGACCAGCACTTCGACCGGGCCGAGTTCGCTTTCGACCTGGGCAATTCCGGCGGCGCAGGCTTCGGGGTCGGAGACATCCCATTTATAGACATGGATACCGGTTTCCGCCTTGAAGGCTTCCGCCTTTTCCGTGTTGCCCGCGTAGGTGGCTGCCACAGTGTAGCCGGCGTCCTTCAGACCGCGCGAGATTGCCTCGCCGATGCCGCGTGTTCCGCCCGTGACCAGTGCGACCTTGCTCATTCCCCTTCCTCCTGACTTCCAGTTGGCCTCTTGGAGCCTTGGCTCCCGGCTCTTCAACAGAGTGTTTTGTTCAAAAAACTTCGATGCTTGGACCACGGCCGGGCGGTCCCGGCCATGATCCTTGTCAAATGCGTGCGATCAGCGCTCCAGGCACATGGCAACGCCCATGCCGCCGCCGATGCACAGCGTCGCAAGACCTTTCTTGGCGTCGCGGCGGTTCATCTCGTGCAGCAGGGTCGTCAGGATGCGCGCGCCCGATGCACCGATCGGGTGGCCGATGGCGATCGCGCCGCCATTCACGTTGACGATATCCGGGTTCCAGCCCATGTCCTTGTTGACGGCGCAGGCCTGCGCGGCAAAGGCTTCGTTGGCTTCGACCAGATCGAGGTCGGCCGCGGCCCAGCCGGCTTTCTCAAGCGCCTTGCGGGACGCGGGGATCGGACCCGATCCCATGATGGCCGGATCGACGCCGGCAGTTGCCCAGGACGCGATCCGGGCGAGCGGCGTCAGTCCGCGTTTTTCAGCTTCTGCAGCGCTCATGACGAGGATGGCGGCGGCGCCGTCGTTGATGCCGGATGCGTTCGCTGCGGTCACCGAGCCTTCCTTGGTGAAGGCCGGGCGCAGCTTGGCAACGCTTTCAAGGGTCGCGCCGTGGCGGATGTATTCGTCGTCCTCGACCACCTTCTCGGCCCGGCGTTCCTTGACCGTCACGGGCGTGATCTCGTCCTTGAACTTGCCGGCCTTCTGGGCGGCCTCGGCCTTGTTCTGCGAAGCAACGGCGAATTCGTCCTGCTGATCGCGGTTGATCTGCCATTTTTCGGCAACGTTCTCCGCCGTCTGGCCCATGTGATAGCCGTTGAAGGCGTCCCACAAACCGTCCTTGATCATGGTGTCGATCATCTTGTAGTCGCCCATCTTGTAGCCGTTGCGCATATGCGCAGCGTGGGGCGACAGCGACATGTTTTCCTGGCCGCCGGCCATCATGATGGTGGCATCGCCGGTCTGGATCTGCTGCGCTGCAATAGCAACGGTGCGCAAGCCGGATCCGCAAACCTGGTTCAGGGTCCAGGCGGATGAACTGTCGGCAATGCCGGCGTTGATCGCAGCCTGGCGTGCCGGGTTCTGTCCCTGCGCCGCAGTCAGAACCTGACCGAACACGACTTCGTCGATGTCTCCGCCTTCGACGCCCGCCTGTTCCATGGCGGCTTTCATGACGATTGCACCCAGATCATGCGCCGGCACGTTGGCGAACGAACCGTTGAATGATCCAACAGGTGTGCGGGTTGCGCTGACAATAACGATATCTGTGGAAGCGCTCATACTACTCTCCAGGACTGATGGCCGAATGGCCGTAGACGGACGGTGCCTCAGGGGCACTTTTCGATCCTCAATTATGGGAGGACTAGAAACTGCCCGCGATACGGTGTCAACCGTAACAGCCCTTATCCGGGGGGTCTTTTCGCATTTGCGGCATAATCCTTTCGTCAGCGCACATAAAAAGAGTGGCACGATCCGATACGATTGGCTTAGTCTCTTAGTCGGAGGAGGCGGCACGTCGGCGAAAGCACTGTCGTCACATGGAAAACTAGCCGTAAGGCTGACAGGCGGAAATGACGAATGGCTAAGACAACCGAGCCTACAATCATCAAGAAATACGCCAACCGGCGGCTCTACAACACGGGCACCAGCACCTATGTCACGCTTGAGGATCTGGCGGTGATGGTGAAGGGAGAAGAGGATTTTGTGGTCTATGACGCCAAAACGGGGGAGGACATTACCCGGTCGGTGCTCACGCAAATCATTTTCGAGCAGGAGGGCAAGGGCCAGAACCTTCTGCCGGTCACCTTTCTGCGGCAGCTGATCCGCTTTTATGGCGACAGCATGCAGGGGCTGGTTCCGAGCTTTCTGGAATATTCGATGACGTCGCTCACCAAGGAGCAGGAAAAGCTGCGCTCGCAAATGAGCGAAGCATTCGGGGCAACCGCTTTCGACGCGATCGAGGATCAGGTGAAGCGGAACACCGAGATGTTCGAGCGGGCGATGAAAATGTTCATGCCGTTTCCGACCGGTGAATCGGGCAGTGCCGCGAATACCGGATCAGCGCCTGCCGATGCCAAGAAGAGCGCATCCGGAGCCGGCGATCTTGACGACATGAAGCGTCAGCTTGAAGAAATGCAGAAGAAGATCAACCAGCTTTCGGACAAGTCCTGACGCCTGGACGAGGCGGCTATAGGGACTGAATACCGGCAGGAGGCGGCTACCCGCTTCCTGCCTTTGTGTGTCCGGTTGCCGAACCGGCCTGGAATTCCGTCAGCCGCAATCCGCAACCAGACCGGCCGCCTCGATGCCGGCAACGGCGCAGGCTTCGTCATTCTCGGAGGTGTCGCCGGTGATGCCGACAGCACCCAGGGTTACACCCGCCTCATTCCTGACGAGGACGCCGCCCGGCACCGGTATGATGTTGCCGCCTGCGGCGCCATTCAGCGCATTGACGAAATGCGGGCGCGTTTCCGCGTTGGCGTTCAGCCACCGTGTTCCGGTGCCGACCGCAAGAGCACCGTTGGCCTTGCCGGTTGCGATCTGCGGGCGCAGGTTGGACGAGCCGTCCTGCCGCTTCAGGGTCACGGTATGGCCGCCTGCATCCAGAACGACGACGGTGAGCGGCTTCAGGCCCAGTTCGGCCGCTTTTGCAAATGCGGCGGAAGTGATGGTCTCTGCCGTTGAAAGTGAAATGCCATTTGCCATTGAATGTCGTCCTTGTGAAGGTTCATAACGGGGCGGGCGAACACACCTGACAAGTCGTGCTTTTTGCGGCCCGAGCCGCAGACGGCCATATGCGCCGGATTTGTGTGTTTGCGCATTTGCCAGCCACTCCTTAAGGTGCTGCCCTCAATCAGGGCTTGCTAGCAGACCAGGGCGCAGGCGAATAGATGGCTTCGCCGACAAACTTCTGCGGCGAAACGGAACAAGTGATGTGAAATTCGGGTTGGAGGAATTCAGTGAAGCGTGATTTTCAGGCCCCGGGCCGCTCGCCGGTCTTTGCGCGCAACGCGGCGGCTGCGACCTCTCACCCTCTGGCGACAAGCGCCGTTCTGGAAGTCCTGCAAGATGGCGGCAATGCCGTTGATGCGGCCATCGCCGGGGTCGCGGTGCAGTGTGTCGTTGAAACGCACATGACCGGTATCGGCGGCGACTGTTTTGCGATCGTCACCGAGCCCGACGGCCGCCTGACCGGTTTCAACGGGTCGGGCGCGGCGCCCAAGGCCGCGACACCCGAACGTCTTGCGGAACTCGGGGTTACGGAAATCACGGACACGTCCGCCCACGCGGTCACGGTTCCCGGGGCCGTCAGGGCCTGGGAGACCTTGCTGTCGGCGCACGGCACGCGAAGCTTCAAGGAGCTGTTCAAGAGAGCGATCGAATATGCCCGCGACGGCTTCCCCGTTGCGCCGAGAGTTGCGCGTGACTGGGCGCAGAACGTCTCAAAGCTTGCCGGCGACGAAATCTCGGCGGCGCGCTACCTGATCAATGGCGCGGCACCGGAAACCGGCACCATTCTCAAGTACCCCCATCTTGCCGATACGCTGGAACGGATCGCGGAGGGCGGCGCCGACGCGTTCTACAGCGGTGACATCGCCCGGGACATCGCATCGGCGATCCAGGCCAAAGGCGGGTTGATGACCGAGGATGACCTTGCCGCGTGTCATACGACCGCCGTTGCTCCGGTCATGCGCGACTACAAGGGCTTTTCCGTCGCCGAACTTCCGCCGAATGGGCAGGGTGTCATTGCGCTGGTCATCCTCGGCATTCTTGAAAAGTTCGATCTGGAAAACCTGGACCCGCTGGGGCCGGAACGGTTCCATCTGGAAATGGAGGCCTCGCGCATTGCCTATGCGGTCCGGGACAAGTTCGTCACCGATCCGAATTACATGGACGTGTGCCACACGCGGCTGATCGGGTCGGACTATATCGACCAGCTTGCGAGCCTGGTATCTCTCGAAAGCCGCGTCTCCCCGCTTCCCGAGGCCTCGTTGTCACCGCAGACGGACACGGTTTACCTGAGCGTCGTCGACAAGGACGGGCTTTCGGTGTCCTTCATCAATTCCCTCTTCAGCGATTTCGGTTCGGGGATCGTCGCCCCGGCAAGCGGTGTGCTGCTTCACAGCCGCGGCCGATCGTTCAAGGCTGCGCCGGGCCACGCAAATTCGATCGATGGCGGCAAGCGGCCGCTGCACACGATCATTCCCGCCATGGTGCTGAAGGACGGCGCGCCGTTCCTGTCATTCGGGGTCATGGGCGGTCAATACCAGGCCTGCGGGCACGCGCATCTGCTGACCAATATCATCGACTACGGCATGGATGTGCAGGCCGCAATCGACTTTCCGCGCATGTTCTTCGACCTGGATACCCACGAGCTTCAGGCCGAAAGACTGATCCCGCCTTCGACAATTGACGGCTTGAAATCACGCGGCCATAGCGTCGTGCCGGCACCGGGTCCCATCGGCGGCAGCCAGGCGATCATGATCGACAAGGCGCGTCATCTCCTGACCGCCGGGTCCGATCCGCGCAAGGACGGCCACGCTGCGGGGTATTGACGCGAAAGTGTCACTCGATGGTTTGAGGGCCGCAAGAATGGTGCGGGCTGCGTCAACAGGCGCGTTGTCACCTGGCCTCGCCGGGTGTTAACTGCAATCGGACGCGCCCGATCATTGTGAGGTTTTCATGTCTCATCTCACGAGACGCGAGCTGCTGCTCGGCAGCTCTGCTACCGTTCTGGCTGCTTCTGCTGGAGCGTTCGCCGCCGACAGGGCTCTTGCTGGCACACATTCCCTGACCCTCTCAAATCTCGACTACGGCATCCTCCCGAACACCGTCACCAAAGGCATGATGAGCTTTGCAGCGGACGGGCCGCCTCCGGTCTTGCGGTTCAAGCAGGGCGAAGCGGCTGCGATCGACGTGACCAACGCGCTCGACGAAGCATCCGTTGTTCACTGGCACGGGCTGCGCATTCCCAACGGCATGGATGGCGTTCCCTATCTCACCCAATATCCGATCGAGGCCCGTGAGCACTTCCGCTACGAATTCACGCCACCGGACGCGGGCACCTTCTGGTATCACCCGCATTGCAACACGCTGGAGCAGATGGCGCGGGGGCTGACAGGCGTGCTGATTGTCGAAGAGCCGGACGAGCCCGGTTTCGACAGCGATCTGCCGCTCAATATCCGCGACTTCCGGCTCGGGGGCGACGGGCAGTTCATCTCCCTCTTCAAGGCACGCAGCGCGGCGCGCGGCGGAACGCTCGGCACCGTGTCGACGGTCAACTGGGAAGTTGCTCCGGATTTCGATCTTCAGGCGGGGAGCCTTGTGCGCCTGCGCCTTGCCGTGACCGATGTTACAAGGGTCGGCAGATACGAGATCGAAGGCGGCGAGGCGATGGTGATCGCCATCGATTCCAATCCCCTTCCGGCACCCATGCCGGCTCGCGATATCGAGCTTTCACCCGGTCAAAGGGCCGATGTCGCGCTGAGAGTTCCGGACAACGAGGAAGACGCCGTCCGGCTCGTTCTCAAACGCAAGTTCGATCAAAAGGTGATTGCGCAGTTCCACCCGCGGGGAAGCAGCCTCAGGCGGCACTTGCGCGAACTGTCCCCGCTGCCTGCCAATCCGGTTCCCAAGCCGGATCTCAACAACGCGCAAGTCATGGAATTCGTCTTCGGCTGGTCGCCTGAGGGCGATGCGCCGCAGGCCAGCCTATGCGGAACGCTCGGCTATACGTTCTGGTCGATCAACCGCAAGGCCTGGCAAGGCGACGTGCCGGGTCCGCTCGACCCGCTGGCGACGTTGAAGCTCGGCAAGACCTATGTTCTGAGGCTGCGCAACGAGACCCCCAACGATCACCCGATACACCTGCACGGCGTTTCGTTTCAGCTGCTGCGTTCAAACAAACGCAAACTGGCGCCGCTCGTGACCGATACGGCGCTGCTGCAATCGCAGGAGACGATGGACGTGGCTCTGGTTGCCGACAATCCGGGGGACTGGGCGTTCCACTGCCACGTGATCGAACACCAGAAAACCGGCCTGGCCGGTTTTCTGCGGATCGAAGACTGACGCGGAACCTAAGCGGAGAGTGAAACGGTGTGGGTGCGTTCGTCGTCTTCATAGGCGGACGCGGCGGCATATTGCCGGACATGGTCCCGGCGTTCCAGCAGCGTCTCATGGTGAATGCCGCTTCCGGCCAGCAGCTGCGTTGCATATTCCGCATCCGCGCCATGATAGCTGTTCCGCAGCGCGGCGGAGGCCACATGGACCGGAACAAGCGGCAGGTCGGCAAACGGGCGCGAAGCCGTCTGGGCATCTTCCATATGCCTTGCCGGCGTCTCGAGAGGTTTTTGCCGGGAACGCATTGCGTCAACGACGGGTACAGGTGTGACAATCATGGTCATACTCCGTGGCGGGCCAGTCCGTGGCCATCGTGTCGGAGGTCCGGTTCGTCCGGATCTGAGCTCAATATAGGTACGGAGCCGGTCGGCAACTGTGCCGGAGATCACATATGTGCCGAGATGACGCAGTTGTGCACGCCACGTGAAAAAAAGACCCGGAGCAAGTTGCTCCGGGCCAGGAACTCCAGTGGTACGTCTGGAAATCGAATTTGCGTCAGCGGTCTGTCCTGATCAGGTGTCCGGCGGCGCGCTGCCTGGGCAAGGCGGCAGTCGCGCGATAGGCGTCGGAGCAAAGTTCGGGAACCGTTCTCTGCCTGGGGCGCTCCTGAAGGTCGACTTCGCCTGAGGCCAGCATATGGGCGAGAAAGACGGAATTGGGGTGATAGTCCCGGAAGAAGGTTTCAGGTTCGCGGCGGTGTTCCGGCTCTGGCGGCGGCGGCAGATAGCCCGCAAACTCCGCAGAAGACCCGGACCGCGTCTCTCCCGAAGAGGGACGCTGGCGCCTCACAATGGAACGGCCTGTTGCACTTACCGGGTTCACTCGCACTAAAAAACGCCTCGTTGTTTCAAAATGGCACGTTCGGTGCCCTCCTGGCTGAAACGTCGCAATCCTCATGCCAATATAGGAAGCCGTTAACCTTTTGCCCGCAGATTCCGGCCAAAACGAGGTCACAAAAGTTAACGGATTGGTGCTTTGGGAGACAGGTCGTGTGATCGGCGCGGCGCGCCGCGGCACGGTTCAGCGTGTGCGAGCGTGTGTTTTTGAGCGCGGCCGATCCTTCAGCCGACTGGATGTGTTCAGCAAAAACAGGTACCGCCCGGCGGCCGGAAAGCCGCCGGTTGCCTGTCGGATAATCTGGTCACCGGTCAGGCGGCGTCCGGATCCTTGCCGGTCCAGGCGGTCCGGTCGATATCCAGGTCGGCGAACTTGTCCGGATTGAGAACCGGCCGGTCGACGCCCGCGTTGACCTGCTCCTTGAAGTCGTCGAGGATCCGCTTTGCCGTCGGGAACAGCATCATGAGCGCCAGCAGGTTGACCACGGCCAGGACACCCATCAGCGGATCGGAGAAGAAGAAGACCGCTGTCGCGCCCGGTGCCGTCGCGCCCAGGAAGACGACGCCCATGACTAGTACCCGCAGAACCTGAATGGCCGCCGTGTTGCCGGTCATGGAAGTCAGGGCGTTTTCGCCGAGATAATAATTGTAGATGATCGAGCTGAACGCGAAGAGCAGGATGGCCAGCGTCAGGAAGTAGCTTGTCCAGCCCCCGAGATGCGAGGCCAGGGACTGCTGCGTCAGCACGATACCGTCGACCGCCTCGTCGCCGGGCACATAGACATCACCCAGAAGAATGATGAGCGCGGTGCAGGTGCAGATGATGATCGTGTCGATGAACACCGAAAACGACTGGGTGATGCCCTGGCTGATCGGGTGGCGGACGTCTGCCGTTGCCGCAACGTTGGGCGCGGACCCGAGACCCGCTTCGTTGGAAAACAGGCCGCGGCGCAAGCCTTGTGCAAGTGCAGCGCCCATGCCGCCACCGACGGCTTCCTCCCAGCCGAAGGCGTTGGCGACGATCGTGTAGAGCGCGGCCGGGATTTCGGTGACGTTGAGGACGATGACGAGGAGCGCCATGGCAATGTAGCCGACCGCCATGATCGGGACAACGACATCGGCAACCTTCGCAATCCGGTGAATGCCGCCGAAGACGATCAGGCCGGTGATGACCGTCAGCCCGAGCCCGGTCCAGATGCGGCCGATGCCGAGACTTTCCTCCGCAGCGCCCGCGACCGTGTTGCCCTGGAACGCGTTGAAGCCGAATGCAAAGGAGGCAATCAGGCAGACCGCATAGAGGACGGCAAGCCAGCGATAGTCTTCGCCAAGTCCGTGAATGATCGAGCGGGCCGGGCCGCCGCGATAGGTTCCGTCTCCCTCAGAGCGCTTGTAAAGCTGGGCCAGCGAACACTCGATCAGGCTGGTGGCCATGCCGACAAGGGCAACCGCCCACATCCAGAAAACCGCGCCGGGCCCCCCCAGCGTGATGGCAACGGCAACGCCCGCGATGTTGCCTCCGCCGACGCGTCCGCCGACCGACAGCAGAAGGGCCTCGCGCGCGGAGATGGCATTGGGGTCACCGGTCTGGTTCTTTGAAGAGAGCACGCGGAACATGCGCTTGAAGAACCGGATCTGGACGAACCCGGTCACGGTGGTGAAGAAAACGCCGATGATGATGAGGAAGGGTATGAGCGCCCATCCCCAGGTCAGGTCGCCGATCAGGCCGAAAAACGCTTCAAACAACTGCATGGATCCCGCTCCCCATTGCTGTGTAGCCCCGGCGAGTGCCCGCTTGCCGGATCTATCAGCGTAGGCGCGTTGGGAAGCCTATTGCAATAAAAAAGGGAAACGTTTTTTAAAATGCAGCTTATGGGTGTCTTGGGCGAGGGTAGAGGCGCACACTTCTCCGGTGCTCAATGGCCCCATGCCGCCGGAAGGCAACAAAAAAGCGCGGTCCTCGGGACCGCGCCTTTCAAAAATTCTCTTGTCTGATGCCTTAGGCGGTCAGAGCGCCCTGTGCCTTGTCGACCAGCGCCTTGAACGCGTCGGGCTGGTTGATGGCGAGATCGGACAGAACCTTGCGGTCGACTTCGACGCCGGCCTTGTTCAGACCGTCAATGAAGCGGCCATAGGTCAAGCCGTGCTGGCGGGTTGCCGCGTTGATGCGCTGGATCCAGAGCGACCGGAACGTGCGCTTCTTGGCCTTGCGGTCGCGGTAGGCGTATTGTCCTGCCTTCTCGACGGCCTGCTTGGCAACGCGGATGGTGCTCTTGCGGCGGCCATAGTAACCCTTGGCGGCCTTCAGAACTTTCTTGTGGCGAGCGTGGGCGGTGACGCCCCTTTTAACGCGTGACATTTAGGTGATCTCCTTGGGGGCTGGCTTTAAGCGTAGGGCAGGAACTGCTTCACGATGCGTGCATCCTGATCGCTGAGCGTGGTCGTTCCACGTGCGTTGCGGATGAACTTGTTCGTGCGCTTGATCATGCCGTGGCGCTTGCCGGCCTGTGCGGTTTTCAC
>JBCBUA010000144.1:0-3614 GCA_039818365.1 Pseudomonadota bacterium | reverse complement strand
TTTGCCGGTCGCGGTCACCTTGAAGCGCTTCTTGGCGCCGGATTTCGTCTTCAGCTTGGGCATTTTGCATCCTTTCCTTGGCGCATCCGCACATGGCGGGTGCTTTTTTGTTGGAGCATTCAGAGCCGACACGGCATGCCCTTTTCTGCCGGGAGGACCTGCATTTGCATGCAGAAATCCAGTCCACGACGAGCCGGACGACTCTGGACCGGGCGCTTATATGGGAGGTTCCGGCGGATTGCAACCGGATTCAGGGTGCTCGAACCGATTTCCTATCGCGACATTGCAGGTCCGTTTCCGTCCGAAACAGCAAGGGGGCCATTCCCACTTGCAAAAACGCGGTTTCGGTCGAGATGGTTCCCTTGAGACACTGAACCCGGCGCTTCAGTATCTTGGGGTTCGCGTTTTGAAGTTCGGTCCATTGACATAAGGCAAAAGGTGTTCTGGAAAAAAGGCGCCCATGCACATTTCTCTGGCGCTGACTTCCGGTTGGAAATTGTATTTCCAGCCGTCTGTAATCGTGGTCGGCATGGAACCCAAAGCTCGGAACACGTGATAACGGCAATAAAGAAACTCGCTCAGCGCGGCCCATGTGTCGCCGGCAAATTTCCGGTCCCCGCCGGCCAGGTCGACGCTCGTGTTGCAGAATTTTTCGAAGCAGCCGGATATTTCGAGAAATTCGATACCAATCAGCCTCGAAACGTCGTTCTGATCTAGGCTTTTGACATGCGTAAACGGAATCCGGTTTGTTTTGCGAACAAGATCAAGCGCGTTGAAAATGCGTTTCTTGTTTTGAATGCAGCGCTCAGGTGCTTTGGACTGTGCGCAGTCAACAAATGTTGCCCCGGGAAGGATCGCCTGCAAGGTTTCGTCGTGGTGACTTTCTTCGTGGGTTGAAGTTTGCCTCGTGCCTGTGTCCGACAAGGAAGGGTGAGGTGTTCCGAAAGCAATTGCCACCAAAAGGAGGGCACCGTTGCGCCATCTGGCACGTTTGCGCTTGCTTGTGTCGGAAACCAACTTGCTCTCCATAAGACCAGTTTCGGTTGGGCATTCGCATTCAGGAGGCCACAGTTTGTTGTCAATGTGACGCTGGTACAGATGTGAAAGACCCGGTGATCCCTTTCTGTCTCGTTGAAAGCCTCCGTTTCTTTGGTATCTCGCGACTGGGCTAACGGGCCCCGCAGCGGGACCCGCCGAAGTCTAAGCGGCAATCCTGCATTCATCCTTGGCCGCATCAAGACGTGCCGCGACGGTCTGAGTGTCGCCGGTGGTTCCCTGGACCGAGATGAAGCGGATGTCCCGGATGCCCAGAAAGGACAGCAGAAACCTCAGGTAGGGTTCGACAAAGTTCGCCGCCGAGAAAGGCTGGCCCTCGAGATAGCCTTCCGCGCCATAGGCGCAGATGACCACGGCGCGGCGGGTTCTGGCGAGGCCCGCAAAAGCCCCGTCCTGATAGGAAAATGTGCTGCCCATCCGCACGATCTGGTCAATCCACGCCTTGAGTGCCGCAGGGACACTGAAATTGTAGATCGGAGCGGTGATCAGAAGCGTGTCTGCTTCCTGGAGTTCACCGATCAGTGTGTCGGACAGTTCGGTCGCTGCCCTCAGGTCGTCGGTCATTTCCTCTGCCGGCGTGTAAAAGCCTTCGATGGTCTTCTGGCTGATGATCGGGATGGAGCCATCGGCCACCTGTCGCGAAATGACCCGGCACCCGGGATGCTTTTCCCGAAAGCAGGTTTCGAAATGATCGGCCACGGCTGTGGAATGCGAGCCGGTCCGGCGGGAACTGGAATTGATGCGCAAGAGCAGTGTCATGGGGGATCTCCTGTGTGGGAAGCCCAAAGCTATTTCTGCGCTGCGATAAGAAAAACACGATGGAACGCAGCAGAATCGTGCGTAAACTGCACGAATGGACATTCACACTCTCAAGACGTTGCTCCTCGTTCGTGATATCGGCAGCATTGCCGGGGCGGCCCGTGCGCTGGATGTCGATGCCTCCAGCGTGTCGCGGATCGTTGCCAATGCGGAGAGGGAACTCGGCGTCCGGATCTTCCAGCGCAGCACGCGGAAACTGGCGCTGACCGAAGAGGGCAGGCGTTACCTTCAGCGGATCGCGCCGTTGCTGGAAGAGCTTGAAACCGCGGCGGAGGAGGCGGCGTCACAGGGCGCTTTGCCGAAAGGCACGCTAAAGATGACCGCGTCCGTCGCCTTTGCGCAGGAGGGCATCATGCCGGTCCTGCCGCTGTTCCAGGAGCGTTACCCGGATCTGTCGGTCGAGCTTTACCCGTCCGACTACAACATGGATCTGCTCGCGGACGGGCTTGATCTGGCGGTCCGGCTGGCCGCCGCTCCGAAGGGAGACCTGATTTCGACCCGGCTGTTTTCCTCCCGGTATCGCGTGGTGGCCGCGCCGTCCTATCTGGAGCGCCATGGGCCGGTCGCGAGGCCGACGGATCTCACGGAGCACAATTGCCTGTGTTTTGCACTGCCGGGGTTCCGGAACAGCTGGAAGTTCCGGTCAAGGGACAGTGAGCCTTTCGAAGTCGACGTTTCGGGCAAGACGGTGATTGCGAGCGCTCTGTCGCTGCGCGAGGCCGCTCGCCTCGGCATGGGCGTCGCATTGTTGGCCAACTGGCTGATCCGGGGTGATTTGGAAGATGGCCGCCTTGTTGACCTCTTTCCGGGGTATGACTGCGCAGCAACCGATTTCGACACGGCCGCGTGGATCCTTTACCCGAGCAAGGCCTATCTGCCGCGCAAGGTGCGCGTCATGATCGATTTCCTGAAAGTGGAGCTGCGGTAAGGCTGACTTTTCGCGCGTAATTCAATTGCCGTTTTTGTCATTCCGCACACGTGGGACAATGCCGGACACCGGTCCGGAATCCGGACATCAGCGAGAGCGGAGCGAACCCGGATCTTTCCGTTGTTGGATGAGGCCGCGCTTTCAGCGCGCAATATGTCTGGGTTCCGGATCAGCGCGCAGCTGACGCTGCACTTGTCCGGAATGACGGGGTCCCGGGTTCGGTTCTCGTCCCGGTTTGCCGCGAAAGCGGCAAGACCGGGACCCAGTACTCCGTGTGGCCGGAGATAAATGAGAAGGATAACCCCGAGGTTACCGGGTTCCGGCCTTCCGCTGCGCTGCGCACCTCTGGATGAGGCTGTCGCTTCGAACACGCTCCTGCGAAACGCTGGATCAAGGCATGCCAACCCACGTTGGTCATTGAGGAGAGGCAACGGCGTGGATTGCAGGGTCAAGCCCTGCAATGACGAAGAAAGAGTGAGGGTTACCCTGAGACTCCACCCCACTTTGGTCATGCCATGGCTTGATCATGGCATCCATGCCGCTGCGTTTCCGGACGCACGGTTTTTGGTTGCCGGAACGCCACGGCATGAATTGCAGGGTCGAGCCCTGCAATGACTGCCAGCGCGGTTCTTAGGACGAGGCCGAACCTACTTGCTGGCCTCAGGCGTTCACGTCGACGACGACGCGGCCCTTGACCTGGCCTTTCAGAATATCCGCGCCGAGCTGGGGCAGGTCTTCAAGCGTGGCCGGCTGGATCATTGCTTCGAGCTTGTCCATCGGCAGGTCCTTTGCCAGCCGCTCCCAGGCCTTG
>JBCBUA010000143.1:0-14290 GCA_039818365.1 Pseudomonadota bacterium | reverse complement strand
CACCGACATTTTCGGATAGATCAGCCGCGCGACATACTGGGACGCCCAGAATGCGGCATAGGCCGCGGCAAGAACGACCGCCACTTGCAGGAGGACCTCCTGCACCCGGTCCCACTTGATCGGAATGTCACCTCGAAGGACAAGCAGAAGCCCCCTCAGGGAGTGACGCGAACGATCCAGAACGACGCCGATCTCGTCGGCAAGCGCGCGCGTATATTCGCCGACCCGGATGACAAAGCTCTGACCCGCAGACACCGGATCGCTTGCGGACGCCTCCGTGGTGTCCGCCGGAGCACTTTCGCCCGCACTCTCCTCGGGCGCTGCCTGGTCAGCGCCGGCATTTTTCTCCAGAAGATCGATCAGTTCGTCGCGGCTCTTGGGATCATTCAGGATCTTGATGAGCGCTTCGCTTGCCTGTTTGACATCGGGTGTTTCGCTTGCAGCGCTCGCTCCGGACGACGCCGCAGTTTCGGTCTGACCGGTGGCGGGAACCGCCGACAGGAGAAAAAACCCGAAAAAAACAGCAAGGCACAGGCGCATGATTTTCATGTCGAATTCGCTTTGTTGACGCGCGAAGAGCGCACTCTTTCATTCCCGAACAATAGAAAGGAACCGTGCAATAAGGAAAGCCATTTGCCTTTACATTCAACGGTTTTCGAAGAGCAAGAAATTGAATTGGACGCTTTTTGGAAAATTCTTAAGTTCGATCAAATAATTGCGCGACTATTCGAAGGCTTCGACGCCTCGTTGAAGACTATGCATGCAAACTACTGCCGGCCCACTTTTCGGTAACGTAAAAATAACAATATTGACGAATTATTCCTCGAACGGAGGAATAATGCCCAGTTCACTCATCAGGCTTGCAAAAGATGAGACTGCGGAGGCGCGGCAAAGACTGTTTGCCGAGGTCAGCAGGCTCGTTGCAACGGATCTGGAAGACAGATCCGACTCCGAGCTTGAACTCTTCGCCGAAGTCATGCTGAAGCTTTACGGCAACAGCGCGACCGACGACCGGTTGCAACTGGCCCAGAAACTTGCACCCAGCACGCATAGCCCGGCGGAGTTGCTGCGCAGGATTGCCAGGGACGAAGTGAAGATCGCTATGCCCGTCCTGGCAGAAAGCCAGACCCTGACAAGACAGGACCTTCTGGACCTCGTCGAACAGGTCAGCGAGGAGCACATACTCGTCCTGGCGCGCCGCAAGGATTTGCCTGTCGAGGTTTCCGACGCTCTTGCCGCGAAGGGAAGCGCAGCCGTTCTCAGGATGCTGGCCGCGAACAAGCACATAAAGCTGTCGCGCGAGACCATGAACGGCCTTGTCAAGCTTGCCGCCGAAGACAGCAAGCTGCGGGACGGACTTGCACAAAGGGATGACCTGACCCCTGCCGTTTGCCAGGAATTGCTGCCGCTTGTCGACGATGAAGCAAAGAAACGGCTGCGCACCGCAATCGAGGGAACGCTGTCCAAGGAACAGCTCGACCAGATTGCGCGGCTGAAGGTCCTGCGCAAGACGTTCGGCGAAGCCCTGGGCAACCAGGATGTCGGAGCTCTCTGGCGCGAGGCCGAACGATCGGCGGTGACACTGGACGAACTCATGATCCTGCTTTTGCAGGACGGCCGGTTTCATCATGCAATCGAGCTTCTGGGCGCAAGAGGCAGGATCGCGCAATCCGCTCTCAAGGATGCCATGTTCAACGGCAAGCGCGACGTTGTCATCCGGACGGCAGCCAAGGCAGGGCTCGACGTCCCGGCATTTGCGCTCCTCGCCAAGGCGCGCTGCGCGCATCTCAAGCTTCCCGCAGCACAGGGCGGCGAGTGGACGGGTGCTTATGCAAAGCAGATTGCGGACGCGGCCAAGGCAAGAGAAGACCGGTGCGACGACTTTCAGGCCCGCCGGCGCGACAAGGCCTGAGACCGCACCTTTATCCTGTCGACGTTCACATCCCTAGATCCGCTTGCAGAGACTGGCTGCCGCGGCTGTCGTGAGCGTTGCAGCGGCGTAAAACCAAAGACCGGGCAAAAGCGTGGCCGCCGCCAATCCGCTTGTCTTCGCCGCGAACAGGACAAGGGCGACCAGCATCACATCCAGCATGGACCACTTGCCGACAGTGGAGAGCAGCGCCAGGGAACGCGATGCGCCCCCGCCAGTGAACGCGGCAACGTGGATAAGCAGGATCTTCGCGGCTGGGAAGCCGACCGAGAACAGACCGACAACGGTCGCAAGTGCCACGTCTCCCTGCGTCCAGAGTTCCAGGATCAGTTCGATCAGACTTGGACGTGCTTCGAGAAAATAGAGTTTCTCGAACCGCATGAGCGGCTGCGTCAGCCCGAGCGCGAACGAAAACGTGGACAGGGGCAACAACAAAGCCAGAAACAGTTTCATTGGAAAAGGGCGCTCCGTGGCAAGCAATCAGTCTCAATCACAGACAATTGACCACGCACGATCCGGATTGCAACGCGGGACGCTGCCAAAATCGACAAAATGAGGAGTTTGCTGCGGCAGAACCCGACCGCAGGCGCTGCGATCAGGAGGGAGGGACTACAAGCAGCCGGCAACCGCCGGCGGCTTGCCAGGGGAAGAAGAGCTACGCGTTTAACGCAGGCGCGCTCTCGCGGCGACTTCGTCAAGCTGATCCTGCTCGGCCATTTCCTGGGCCGTTCGCTCGCGCTGGTGGTCGCGCTCTTCCAACTGTTCGAACTTTTTCAGCTCTTCGATCGCCGCGCTCAGTTCATCCTGCGCACGTTGCAGCTGATCATCGAGCTCATGCGCGGAATTGCGCAGATTGTCGCGCCGGTCGGCCGCGGCCTTGGCAAAGGTCGGATAGGCAAAATGCGTAACATCGGTGATGCCGACGCGTTCCTGCTCGGTCCGGATCTGATCGTCCAGTTCATCGGCCATGCGATTGAACTCGGCAATCATGCTCTCGATCTGCGCAAGCTGGCGCCGTTTTTCATCAACTTGAAACCGCTTCAAACGGATCAAACTGTCGCGGGTTTTCATAACTCAATACTCCCCTAACATGGGCAGTCTACCCCGGAGTCATTTCCAAAAGGTTGGCAAGATGCAAATAACCTTCAGAAAGTGACGTTGCCTCGTCCTTGCCCTGGTTGAGAAAGTCATCGATCAGCTCGAACCTGTGGATGGCCTCATCAACCATGGGGTCGGAACCCTTCCGGTAGGCACCGAGACGAATGAGTTCTTCCATATCGGTATAGGTCGACAGGAGTTGCTTCGCCTTGCGCAGAACAGGCTCGTACTCGGACGGCACGCATCGCGGCATTGTCCGGGAAACGGACTTCAGCACGTTGATCGCAGGATATCGCCCGCGCTCCGCAATCCCGCGTTCCATGACGATATGGCCATCGAGTATTCCGCGCACCGCGTCCGCGACCGGTTCATTGTGGTTGTCGCCTTCCACAAGAACGGTGAACAGGCCAGTGATGGAGCCGGTGCCCGTCTTTCCCGGGCCGGCCCTTTCCAGCAGGCGCGGCAATTCGGTGAAAACCGTTGGGGTATATCCCTTGGATGTCGGCGGCTCGCCCACGGACAGTCCGATCTCCCGCTGCGCCATGGCAAACCGGGTGACTGAATCCATCATGCAGAGCACATTCTTGCCCTCGTCGCGGAAATGTTCGCTGACCGTCATGGCAAGGTAAGCCGCCTGGCGGCGCATGAGCACGCTTTCGTCGGATGTCGCGACGACAACGACGGACCGTGCCAGGCCGTCTTCTCCCAGATCGTCCTCGATGAATTCCTGGACCTCGCGCCCGCGTTCCCCGATCAGACCGATCACGGCAACGTCGCAATCGGTATTGCGCGCCAGCATCGACATCAGAACCGACTTGCCCACCCCCGATCCGGCAAAGATACCCATGCGCTGCCCTTCGCAGCAGGTCACGAATGTGTTCAACGCCCGCACACCCAGATCGACAGGTGCGCCGACCCTTTGACGCTCGGATGCCGGAGGCGGTGCGCTGCGCAGCTTGCGCGGTACTGCGCCATTGGCGATGTCGCCCTTGCCGTCGATCGGCTCTCCCTGGGCATTCACGACGCGCCCGAGCCAGGCATCTCCGGGGTGCACCACGCTTTCGCGTGAGCTGATCACCGCCCGGCATCCCATGCGCACGCCTTCAAGACCGGAAAAGGGCATGCAAAGCGCCTTGTCCTCTTTAAAGCCGACAACTTCTGCCGGGACCTTGGGATTGTCATCGCCATTGTCGATCAGGAGACGCGAACCGACACTCATCTCGTGAATCGGGCCGGCGATTTCCACAAGCAGACCCTGAACCGCGGTGACCCGCCCGTAAATTTCGGTCGGTAAAAGCGAATCAATCTCGGCAAAAAGCGCCTTCAAACGAAATTCCTTTCACTGTTAACCGTTTTGGTAACCGATCGTTTACGACTCTGGTTAATCTTAACCTTTGGAAGGCTGACAAGCGATAGCCATTTCGAAGTCAGACCGGCTTTGTCGAAAGGAATCTGAACGGAATCGGTTAGATCTGTTTCTTAATGTTCAACATTAAGCTTTGTGAATTCGTGTTTTTTTTGGGGATTCAACAAGTTGTCCGTTGTTCACAGATTCATTTCTTCGGAGCTTGCCGCTGCGAATCATATTTTGTTAACCATTAACCGGTAGCTTTGAGTCGGGGTTAACAACAGTCCTTCGTAGCGCACCGACAGAGCCGTTGCGACTTGCCCAGGAAAGGCAGAACAAGGGGATTGGCATGCGTGTATTGTTGATTGAGGATGATAGCGCCACCGCGCAGAGCATCGAGTTGATGCTGAAGTCCGAGAACTTCAACGTCTACACGACAGATCTTGGCGAGGAAGGCATCGACCTCGGCAAACTGTACGATTACGACATCATCATGTTGGATTTGAACTTGCCGGACATGTCCGGATATGAAGTTCTCCGGACACTTCGCGTGTCGAAGGTCAAGACGCCGATCTTGATCCTGTCCGGAAATGCCGGCATCGAGGACAAGGTTCGCGGTCTGGGCTTCGGCGCTGACGATTACATGACCAAGCCGTTCCACAAGGACGAACTGGTCGCGCGCATTCATGCGATTGTCCGCCGGTCCAAGGGACATGCCCAGTCGGTCATCGTCACCGGCGACCTGAAAGTGAACCTGGATACCAAGACAGTTGAAGTTGGCGGACAGCGTGTCCACCTGACCGGCAAAGAGTACCAGATGCTGGAACTGCTTTCGCTGCGCAAGGGCACGACGCTCACCAAGGAAATGTTCCTGAACCATCTCTATGGTGGCATGGACGAGCCGGAACTGAAGATCATCGACGTCTTCATCTGCAAGCTGCGCAAGAAGCTCGCTTCCGCGACATCGGGAAAGAACTACATCGAAACGGTCTGGGGCCGTGGATACGTTCTGCGCGAACCGGAAGTCGAAGCGGCAGCTTAAACGGCAAGACCACACTGAAATTCAGGAAAAAGCCCCGGATCGATTTTCCGGGGCTTTTTTGCGTTCGGTCTCGAACCTCGCGCTTTAAAGAAAAGGCCGGCAATGCCGGCCTTTTCATGTGTGCACAGTATTGATCAGATCAGAGATGCATCTGGTAGGACGCCGGGACGTAGCGGAAACCGCTGCCGTCGACGGCGACGTAGCCGACGGCCGGGAACGGCATGTGGTAGCCGACAAACGGGATCCGGTCAGCGGCAAGCATGTCGAGAACGGACCTGCGGGTTGCTGCCGCCGCTTCCTTGTCCATATCGAAGCGCACTTCCCATTCCGGACGCGCAAGCGACCAGACATAATGGTTGGCCAGGTCCGCGGCCAGGAGGAGCTGGGCGCCACCGCTTTCAAGCATGTAGACCGTGTGGCCCGGCGTGTGGCCGTGTGCATCCATCGCGGTGATGCCGGACGCAACGGACCCGCCCCCGTTCAGGAAGGTCATCTTTTCGGCGAGCGGCTTGACGTTTTTCGTCATGAGCTTGGTAACGCCGTTTGCTTCCGGATCCATGGCCGCCCAGAAGTCATATTCCTTCTGTGCGATCACGTAGCGTGCGTTCGGGAATGCCGGCGCTCCGCCTTCCATCAGGCCACCAATGTGATCCGGGTGCATGTGCGTGATGACGACGATATCGACCTGCTCGGGGGTATAGCCGGCGCTCTCCAGGGCAGCGCGCATGTTGCCGCGCGCCGGACGCCCGCCTTCACCGACACCCGTGTCGAAGAGGACCAGTTCGTTGCCCGTATTCACGAGGGTTGGCGTGAAATAGGCCTTGAATGTATCGGACGGAATGAAGTTGTCGTCGGAATGGGCGACAAACGCGTCCGGCTCGACATTCATGCCAAAGGTTTTCTGCGGTTCACCAACCGTGACGGCTCCGTCAAGGAGCGTGTTCACCTCAAAATCGCCAACGCTGTAACGCGCGATTGGAGCGGTCATGGCACCCTGCTTTTCTGCTGCGGCATGTGCAACACCCGCCGTCGTCAGGCTTGCGCCGGCGATCGCACCACCGGCTCCAAGAAGAGCGGCCCGGCGCGTCAGTTCAACTTTCAGTCCCATTTCAGTGTCTCCGGCAGCCTCGACATTTTCAACCTGGACGACCGACAAGAAACAACCCGAGGCCAAATCACTTTCAGGATTGCATCTCGTTCATCGCGTCGCCCCTGCGGTCAAATTGGCGCAACACGGCCGAAAGGAAACCCGCTTCTTCTTCAAAGACCTGTTATTTCGCGACTTCTTCAACCGAACGCCATCCAAAGAATATCGATATTTTTCAGTGTTTTATGTAATATGAATTTCATGCTTCTTGAATGACACGATGGTTTTGCCATACTTCGACAGCCCAAATCAGAAGTCGCTCCATGAACCGAACCTACACAATTCAGGCATTCCTGCTGGCGCTGGCCTCAGCTTGGCTGCTCGCGTCGACTCAGATCCAGCGCCCTGACAACTGGCCGCTGGCGGGCCTTTATATTTACTGGAGCGTGCGCATTCTGCTGGAAGCAGGCCTGTTTGTCGCCTTCCTTGAGCTCTTTGCGCGACTGCCCGGCACCTGGGGCCGGATCCGATGGTCGGTTGTCCTGGCAGCGCTGGTCAGCCTGGTTCCCTTTGCGCTCGCGGTAACGGCTCTCGACCTCATTCTCGGCCTGCCTGAACTGAATGAACTTGTCAGATCCGGCCCGTCTGCACCAGAGGCCGGAAACACTGCATCAGGCGGCCAGACCCATATCGGTTCGTTCTTGCTGGAAATCATCTATCTGTCCGACAACCACTTCGTGCTCTGCGCGCTTTTGTCGATCCCGCTGTTTTTTCAATCAACGCGCGGGACAGCCGGCAAGAGTGTCAGAGAGACCCCGGAGCCGTTGGACGGCCCGGAGCGACATAAGCCTGTTCCTGATGAAAAACCTGTTCACGCCGGCGGATATCAGCGCCACCTCGAACCGCCCCTGACGGCACCGGTGCTGCGCGCCGAAGCGCAGGAACACTATGTCCGCCTGACCACCGCAACCGAAAGCCGGATGGTGCTGTACCGCTTCAATGACATTGTTGCGGAATTGCCAGCTGACGCGGGAATGCAGGTGCATCGCAGTCATTGGATCGCCTTCGAGACCATGAACCGCTTGGCCAAGGAAGACGGCCGTCTCTGGCTGGAACTTTCAGACGGCGAACGCGTACCGGTAAGCCGGAAATACGCCGACGAAGTGCGCGGAAAAGTCGAGGCGCTGATACCGGAAACAAAAAGGGCGGCCACCTGACCGCCCCTGGTTGATTAGCGCCGGAAACCGGCTCCGCCTCCGACGGCAAGCCTTGGCCCCGCAGGTGATCCAGCCGCCGCCTGAACGGCCTGCTTCTTCTGGAACAGACCCCGTTTGCCCGGAACCGGCTTGAACGCATCCGTCAGGCCGACCACGGTTTCAGCCGCACCCAGAACGAGATAGCCGTCATCCGGCAGCGTCCTGGAAAGCCGCCCGAGAATCTCGGACTTGGTTGCCTGGTCGAAATAGATCAGGACATTGCGGCAGAACACGATGTCGAATTCGCCGAGATGCGTGAAGCTCTCAAGCAGGTTGAGCTGCTTCCATTCGATCATCGCGCGCATTCCGGCATTGATCTGCCACATGTCGCCTTTCTGGTCGAAATACTTCAGCAGCATCTGAATCGGCAGGCCGCGCTGAACCTCGAACTGGCTGTAGAGCCCTGTCTTGGCCTTTTCAAGCACTTCCTGGGAGAGGTCCGTCCCAAGCACCCGCGTCCGCCAGCCCGGCATCTTGGATGCCTCTTCCTTGAGGCAGATCCCGAGCGAATAGGGTTCCTGTCCGGTCGACGCGGCTGCACACCAGATCTTGAGCTGTCGGCGCGTGCTGCGCGATTCCAGGAGAGCCGGCAGCATCGTGTCCTTGAAATGGTCGAACGGCGTCTTGTCGCGGAAGAAGAACGACTCGTTTGTCGTCATCGCCTCGATGACTTCCGTTTCAAGCGCCCTGTTGCCACCGCGCTGCAGGGTCTGGATGACCGCACTCAGCGTCTCGAGCTTGGAGCTCCGGGCGATCGGCTGCAGGCGGCTTTCGACCAGGTACTGCTTGTCATTGGACAGAACAAGGCCCGAACGCGTCTTGAGAAACGTCTTGAGGAATTCGAACTCGCCGGGAGTCATCGTGTATTCCCCTTCAATACGCGTGATACTTTCGGGCCGATCTGGTTCAGCGGCAGGATTTCGCAGCACATTCCGGTCGCCGCGGCGGCACCCGGCATTCCCCAGACAACGCTTGTCGCCTCGTCCTGCGTGATGATGCTGCCACCACCGGTCGCGATGGTTTTCACCCCGTCCGCGCCGTCATGCCCCATCCCGGTCAGGATCACGGCAAGGCTCGCCGAGCCATAGACCTTGGCGACACTGTCGAAAAGCGGATCGACCGCTGGCTTGCAGAAGTTCACCGGCGGTCCGTCCGTCAGCCGGATCTTGACCGCGCCGCCGTCTTTCTCAAGGATCATGTGCTTGCCGCCAGGCGCGACGTAAATGTTGCCGGGCTTGAGAATTTCGCCGTCCTCGCCTTCTTTCGAAGGCCTGAGAGCGGCTTTGCCCAGGTGCTCGGCGAGGATCGACGTGAATGTCGGCGGCATGTGCTGCGTGATGACGACAGGCACGTCGTTCATCGCGGTGCCGACTTCCTTCATCATCTCTTGAAGGGCCTGCGGACCGCCGGTTGACGATCCGACCGCCAGAATGCGCGGACGCGCCGACGAATACGGGCGGGTCTTGAATTTCGGCCCGGCCGCAGCGGCTGCCGGCTGCGCGGCGCCACGGAAACTGGCCCTCGTATCGGTGGCGGGACGGGCGGAAAGAGGCTTGACTGGCTGAGTGGTTTTTCCAGCCCGCGTTTCCGCACGCATCGTCCTTGCCGGGCCGCGCATGCGGACCGCGCGCGCACCGAGCGCCTTGACCTTCTCGATCAGCTCACGCCGGAAATCGACCGATGTGGTGACCTCGGAATTCGACTCGGGCTTCGGAACATAGTCTGCCGCTCCGAGCGACAGCGCCTTCAGACTGATTTCGGCATTCCGGCGGGTCAGCGTCGACGCCATGATGACAACCAGGTCGCGCTTCTTTGCCAGCATCAGCGGCAGGGCCGTCATGCCGTCCATTTCCGGCATCTCGATGTCGAGAACGACGACATCCGGATTGCTTCTTTCAATGTCGTCCACGGCAAGTTTGCCGTTCCGGTGGGAACTGACGACTTTCAAACCCTTGTCGTCACCGAGCCACCGGGTCAGAAGACCGCGAATGACGACGGCGTCGTCGACGACCATGACTTTGATAGGGTCACTGCCGGGGTTAGCGCCCACAGGAGCACTTCTCTGCGCTAATGCCATAAAGACTGCCCAAACTCGAAACTAGATAAGACCGACTTCCTGAAACTTTGCTTCGACGATTTCCCTGTCGAACGGCTTCATGATGTACTCGTTTGCCCCTGCGCGAATGGCGCGGGCAATGTGTGCGACGTCATTTTCAGTGGTGCAGAAAACAACCACGGGGTTTTCGCCGCCTTCTTCCGTCCGCAGACTTGTCAGGAACTCCAGCCCGTCCATGACGGGCATGTTCCAGTCCAGCAGGATCGCATCCGGCATGGTCTTGCGGCAGGCGTCGAGCGCTTGTTGCCCGTCTTCCGCTTCTTCGATTTCGAAGTTCATGTCTTCGAGGATCCGGCGGGCCACTTTACGGATGACACTTGAGTCATCAACGACGAGGCACTGTTTCATCACCTGTTACTCCACTCGTGGGCCATTGGCCCGTTACGCTGCTGCCATCGGTTCGGTAAACATTGCGCCAAGCAGACGGTCGACATCCAGAATGACCATCAGCTGACCGTCGAGACGGTGCACGCCGCCCGAGATTTCCGCCCACCGGCGATCCAGGTTCGACGGGTTCGATTCCGCCGAAGCGGCCGGAAGGTTCAAAACCTCTCCAACCGTGTCGATGACGAGTCCGTAGCTTTCCTGCTTGTACTCGATGCCGACCGCCATCATCTGCTCGTCTTCGAGCGGAGGCAGATGAAGCCGGCGGCGCATGTTGATTGCCGTTACGATCCGGCCGCGCAGGTTGAGAACGCCCTGCACTTCCGGTGCCGACATCGGGACGCGCGTCACGCTTTCCGGCACGAAAACGTCGTGTACCTGGGAGATCGGCAAGCCGAACAGCTGTCCGCCGATAACCACGGTCACATACTGGATCATGTCGCTTGCGGCGTTTGTATCCGTGTCCGCATTGAGTTTGTGTTCCAGCACACTCATGCTGCTACTCCCAGATCATTGGAGAAGACATCTTTCAGGGCGGCGATCAGGCCTGGACGGTCGAATTTCGCGACGTAGTCGTCAAATCCGGCCTGGCGGCCGCGTTCGATCGAAGCCGGCGTCACCAGCGATGAAAGTGCCAGCATCGGCATGTCGCGGAACCGCGGATCACGCCGCAGCGACTCGCAGAACTCGAAGCCGTTGATTTCGGGCATCTCGATATCGCTGACGATCGCATGGAACTTGTCACCGTTTTCCAACAACTCGAACGCCTGCTGCGGTCCGATGCATGTTGTCACGTCATATCCGGCAGCTTTCAGAACCGGTGTGAGCATGTTGCGGAAGAAGGAGCTGTCATCGACGAAGAGCACTTTCTTCGTCAACGCTTCGATGTCCATCTCCTTGCGCATGAACCAGTCTTCGAAGGCCTGCGGGAGGTAGTAGCCCAGATCGATGATCTCGGTCGCGCGTTCCTTGACGACGGCCGATCCGAGAATGCCCGGACGTTCCGATCCGACCTCGATGTTCATGCGGTCTTCGACGATATCGACGATCTCGTCGACAACCAGACCCATGGATCTGCCTGCATCGGAGAAGACGAGCATCGGCTGCGTCCCTTCCGTCTTGTGGCAGTCGCCGTCATTGACATAGACCAGAGGCATGAGCGCGCCGCGGTACTGCACAAGGTCGCGGCCGTTGGAACGCTCGATCTTCGAAACCTCGAATTCCTCCAGGCGCGTAACCAGCGAAAGGGGAACCGCCTTCGGCTCCGGCGCCCCTGCCCGGAACAGCAGCAGCGAGATCGAAGTCTGGCCGGTCATGGACCTTCTCTGCAGGTCGTCCTGCTCTTCTTCTTCGGATTCGGCAACCGAGCTCGATGCATGGCTTGCCATCGCACCGGCGATGCCGTTCGGATCGATGATCATGATCACCGAACCGTCGCCCAGAATGGTGTTTCCGGAGAACATGTTGAGGTTGCGGAGCATGGTCGACATCGGTTTGACGACGATTTCCTCCGTGTGGAAGACACCGTCCACGACAACACCGAATGTCTGGCTGCCGACCTGCATGACGACAATGAAACCGTTGTCCTCATCGATCGCCTTGTCGACGTCCTCGCCTTCATAGATGCCCAGAAGCTGTGACAGGTGCACCAGCGGCAGCAACTTGTTGCGCAAGCGCAGGACCGGCGTGTCCTTGATCCGCTCGATCCGGTGCTCCGAATTGGTCTGGACCCGCACGAGTTCCACGACCGAGAGCTGCGGGATTGCAAAGCGGTCCCCACCTGCCTCGACGATCAGCGTGGAGACGATCGCCAGCGTCAGCGGGATCTTGATGATGAAGCTGGACCCCTTGCCGGTCGCCGAGCGCAGATCGACGGTGCCGCCGATCAGTTCGATATTGTTGCGCACCACGTCCATGCCGACGCCGCGTCCCGAGACGCTGGTGACTTCGGCTGCCGTGGAGAACCCGGCGTGGAAAATGAACTTGTGGATCTGGGAATCCGTCATCTTTTCGACTTCGGATTCCGAGGCCAGTCCCCGTTCCAGAACCTTCGCCTTCACGCGATCAACGTCAATGCCCTTACCATCGTCGCGGACCTCGATGATGATGTGCCCGCCTTCATGATAGGCGGCCAGGGTAATGATACCCTTTTCCGGCTTGCCGGCGGCACGCCGCTCCTCGGGCCGTTCCAGTCCGTGGTCGGCCGAGTTGCGAACCATGTGGGTCAGGGGATCCTTGATCATTTCAAGGACCTGACGGTCGAGTTCGGTATCGGCCCCGATCATTTCAAGGTCGATCGGTTTTTCGAGTTCCTGGCTCAGGTCGCGGACAATGCGCGGCAACTTCTGCCAGGCGTTGCCGATCGGCTGCATTCGGGTCGCCATGACGCCTTCCTGCAGCTCGGCAGTCACGTTGGACAGGCGCTGCAGCGGCACCTTGAATTCGCTGTCTTCGTGCCGGCGCACGATTTCAAGCAGCTGGTTGCGCGTCAGCACAAGCTCGGAGACCATGGTCATCAGATGCTCGAGCGTGTCGACCGCAACACGGATACTCTGGTTGGAAACCCCGCCGCCGGCCGCTTTCTTCTCGCCGGGTTCTTTCGTGGCCGCTGCCTTTTTCGGCTTTTCCTTGGATTCAGCCTTGGCTGCAGCAGGCGCCGGAGCAGGCTCTTCTACCTCTTCCTCGACCTCGACGACTTCCGCTTCGGCGACTTCAACCTCGATCTCGGTTTCCTGGAAAGCGCGTTCAAGTTCGTCAAGCGAGACTTCGCCGGGCCTCAGGGGGCGTTCCAGCGTCTGCTCGGCAGCGTCTTCCGCAGCCGGTTCCTCGGCGTCCGCTTCCTGGGCCGCCGGCGCGGTTTCCTCGACGGTCTCGCCAGCCATCGCAGCGTCCGCCTTGGCCGACATGTCTTCTAGCTTGCCGATGAGTTCACTGTCGTCGCCCTCGGGCTCTTCGCCCTCGGCGGCCTCGAGCTCTCCCAGAATGTCCTTGATCTGGTCGATCGAGATCAGGATCAGGGAAACGGCTTCCTGCGTAACCGGTGCGCCGTCGCGAAACTTGCCCATAAGCGTTTCGGCTGCATGCGCAATACCTTCAAGCCGGGGAAGGCCCAAGAACCCGCAAGTGCCCTTGATGGTATGCACCAGACGGAAAATGTTATCCAAAATTGTCGCGTTGTTGGGTTCCTGCTCGAACTTCACGAGCTCTACGTCAACAACATCGAGACTCTCGTTCGTCTCGGTAATAAATTCCCTGAGGAGGTCGTCCATGGCCTGCTCTCACCCGACTTGTTACTGGTTCCGCATCCTTAAACGGATGTCTGGACCGAAAAGTCCATGAGAGTAGGTTGACGGCAAAGAGTTAAGATACGCTGAAACGAGCGGACACTTTTGTCGACGTAGATCAGACCTTTGGCAGGGCCGTGATTTTTACCAATTCTTCTTGTTTATCTATTGTTAATACCATACTGGATTCACGCGCCAGAAGCAAAGTGTAGATCGGCTGAACCGAATGCGCATCGATGCGCTCTGGTTCCTCTCCGTCCAGCGTTTCCTTCATTCCGAGCGGGATGCGCGGATTGAGTCCGCTGGCATGCAACGTGAACGACGGCGATTGCGGATCGCCCTCCATTTCAACCTTGATTTCCCCGCCGCGCGGGACGCACTGATTGGCGATAAGAATGAGGTTAAGCAAAAGTTTAACGTAATTTTTCGGCATCAGGTGCCGGGAAACTTGCCAGACTAGATCGGATTTTTCATTTTCCATAAAGCCTGTGGCAACGATTTGGGCATCGCCAAGGTCGATCTCGGCTCCGGCAGAGCCGGCCGCGCCGAACGCAAGGCGTGCGAATTGAAGTTTCGCCGAGGCCTGGCGCGCACTCTTTCGAATGAGATCCATCGCGAAATCGCGCATGTCTTCGGAGCCTTCCTCGTCGAGGACTTCGAGACCGTTTGTTATCGCCCCGACCGGGCTGATGATGTCGTGACACACGCGGCTGGCGACCAGGGCGGCTAGGTCCATAGAGGAAAG
>JBCBUA010000142.1:0-14291 GCA_039818365.1 Pseudomonadota bacterium | reverse complement strand
AGCAGGGATGACAAGTCAGCATACGCAAGCGCGCCCAAAGGGACCCATTTCGTCTTAAACCGGACAGCAGTGGCCTGACACCGGGCATCGTAACCCCAGCAGGAGAGCAAGATACAGGCTGATCAGCTCTCGACCACCTCGACCTCGCCGATCAACCTGACAAACGTAGCCCGTACCTTTTCCTGAAGGTCTGCAAGTTCGATTTCAAGCCGTGAGAAAGTCGGGCTTCCGGATGCCTGGACAAGAAGATCCAGCACACCGCCCGGCGCTTCGGCAGGTTTGAAATCTCCCGATAGGGAAAGGCGCAGCACCTGTGTGAGCCGTTGATACATCCTGAGCGCTTCCAGCAGCAGGGCGGCATCTCCGGGCTCGAGCAATCCAGCCTCGCGCAGCCTTTCCAGCGCATCCTCGGTTCCCTGGGCCAAGATACCAGGCGCCTCATGTGCGTTGGCCAACTGCAGGTACTGCGCCAGGAATTCGATATCGACGAGACCGCCCGCGACCTGCTTCATGTCCCAAATGTCCTTGGTGCCCTTTTCCTTTTCAATGCGCGCGCGCATGGACCGGACATCATCGGCGAGTTTCGAAATATCGCGGGACTTCTTCAGTGTTTCGCAGATGCTGTCGCCGATCTTCTGGGCGAATTCCGGGGAACTTGAGGCAATCACCCGCGCCCGGGTCAATGCCATGTGTTCCCAGGTCCAGGCACTCTTCTCCTGGTAGGAAATGAAACCTTCCAGGTTCGTTGCCAGCGGCCCTGCGTTTCCGGACGGGCGAAGGCGAAAATCGACTTCATAGAGCAGGCCTTCGGCTGTCGGCGCGGAAAGCGCCGTGACCAGCCTTTGCGTCAGACGGGTATAGTATTGCGTGATCGCCAGGGGCCGCTTGCCATCCGACTGCTTGACGTCTTCCGGCGCTTCGTAAAGCAGGATCAGGTCAAGGTCGGATGATGCGGTCATCTCGCGTCCGCCAAGTTTCCCCATGGCCAGAACGGCGATGTTGCCGCCGGGCACAACACCGTGAGTTTCAGCGACATGGCGGATGACCTGTACCAGGGTCCGGTCGACCACGACTTCGGCAAGGCGCGCCAGCGCGAAACCGACGCGATCGGCAGAGAGCGTGTCGGAAAGCAGCCTGAGGCCGATCAGGAACTGCTGTTCCTGGGCGAAAATACGCGCCCGGTCGAGCGCCTCCTCATAAAAACGCGCCTGCGACAGCGTCTGGTCCAGTCCCACCCTGAACTCCTGTACGCTCGGCATGGCGCCAAAAAACGCAGGATCCAGCACGGCGTCCAGAACATGCACCCGCTTGGAGACGGTTTCCGCCATGCGCGGAGCAGTTCCCATCGTGGTTGCCAGCAAGGTCAACAGCTGCGGATTGGACCTGAGCAGAGAGAAGAGCTGGACGCCTGCGGGAAGTTTGGACAGGAAGCTGTCAAAGGCTACCAGCGCGGCGTCCGCATTGTCCGTCGCCGCCAGGGCACCGATGAGTGTCGGATGCATTTCCGTCAGCCGTTCACGCGCTTTTGTCGAACGCGTGCACGGATAGCGCCCGAAGTGCCAGGATTTCACGATGTTGGCGGCCTCGTCCGGTTTCTTGAAGCCGAGCCTGGCAAGGGTCTCCAGCGTATCGGGATCATTGTCGTCACCGGTGAAAACAAGGTTGCCCAGTTCCGACGACAGCCCGGGTTCTTCCTCGAAAAGTTCCGAATAGTGCAGCTGAACCTTCTGCATGTGCGTCAGCAATTCGGTTTCGAAGGTGCCGAATGTCTGAAACCCCATGAGCGCGGCGACACGATTCAAACCGTCATCGTCCTTGGGCAAAAGCTGAGTCTGCTCGTCGTTCAGCATCTGGATCCGGTGTTCCACGTTGCGCAGGAACACATAGGCGTCCCGCATCTCGTCACGGGTTTTCAGCCTTATCCAGTCGGCATTGCTGAGGGCGTTCAGCATGTCGAGCGTCCGCCTGCCGCGCAGCGCGGGATTGCGCCCGCCGGCGATCAACTGCTGGGTCTGAACGAAGAACTCGACTTCCCGGATGCCACCACGCCCAAGTTTGACGTTGTGCCCGGCAACCGCCAGGACACCATGGCCCTTGTGCATGTGGATCTGACGCTTGATCGACTGGACATCGGCGATGGCCGCGAAGTCCAGATACTTCCGCCAGACAAATGGCACGATTTCATGCAGGAAGGCCTCCCCTGCGGGAACATCACCGGCACAGGCCCGTGCCTTGATTAGCGCCGCGCGCTCCCAGTTCTGTCCCAGCGATTCGTAGTAGACCAGTGCCGCGGGTACGGACATCGCCAAGGGGGTCGCTCCCGGGTCGGGACGCAAGCGCAGATCCGTCCGGAACACGTAGCCGTCCTCCGTCCGGTCCTGCATGATCTTGACGAGCCTGCGGGTCAGCCTGACGAACTCGACCGGCGCTTCCGTTCCGCCGGACATAGGTGCCTTGTCCGGGTCGTAAAGGACGATGAGATCTATGTCGGAGGAATAATTCAGCTCGTTCGCGCCGTGCTTGCCCATGGCCAGCACGATCAGCCCACTGTCGATTTCCGGCGCGTCGGGATTGGGTGGGACAAACTTGTTGCGGCGCGCAAGATCGTCGAGGCAAAAGCGGATCCCGGCATTCAGAGACGCGTCGGCGAAACCGGCCAGGGCACGCGTCACCTGATCCAGTTCGATTGCGCCGCCGATATCGGCAAGCCCCAGGGTCAAGGCGAGATCTTGCTTGAGGCGCCGGAGCTGCCGCATGATCGAGGCTTCATCCTCCGCCCTCGCCTCAAAAGCCACGCGCAGCAAGCGCCGCACACGTTGCTCGGGAGCTTCGTGCAAAATGCTGAACGCTCTTTCCGGATCGGACAGAACAAGATCGCGGAGATAGGGTGAGTTCCCCAGAACACCTGCGAGGAACCGCTCGGCGACCGGCTTGTCCTGAAAACAATGGCGGAATGTGTCGCCCATGTCCTGGTGATTGAGGAGATCGCCAAGAAAAAGCGCGGCGCGGTCCGCGTCGGGCGCCTCAGGGAAAATCTTGATACGATCTATCAGGGCCCCTGGCACAACGTCAGTTGCTGCTTGGCTGCTCGGTCCGACCGGTTCTCTCGTCTTCATCCCCGCTCCTGACACTTTCATGCGACACCGGCGTCAAATCTATGCGGGCGCACAGTCCCGGGTGTTCATTTTTGAAGCGCAAGTCTCCACCATGCAAGCGGGCAACGGCTTTGACCAGGCTCAATCCCAAGCCTGTTCCAGGTTCCGACCGGCTCTCTTCAAGCCGCACAAAACGATCCATGACCCGGTCATGGTCCTTTTCCGGTATCCCCGGGCCGTTGTCCGATACCGTCAGCATGACACGGCCGTCTTCTTCTCTTCCAGACAAGCGCAGCACGAGTGCCCCGTCCTCCGGGCGGCCGTATTTCAGCGCGTTTTCAATCAGGTTGACCAGAACCTGGCTGATGAGGTCGCGGTTGCAAACGGCTTCGAGATCGTCTGCAACATCGATCTCCAGGCGGCCGCCCTCATCTTCGATCAGCGGCTCGTAAAGCTCGGCGATTTCCGCAACAAGCCGGTTCATGTCCGCCGGCTCCATCACGGAACCGGGTGCCATCGATTCAATGCGGGCAATCCGCAACAGCGCGTTGAAAATGCGCAAGAGATGGTCGGTCTCGTGAAGCGTGCTTTCAAGTGCATTGCGGTACCCCGCTTCGCCCTTGGCGTCCCGCAACGCGGTTTCCACGCGTGTCTGCAGCCGGGTCAGCGGGGTTTTCAGGTCGTGCGCGATGTTGTCCGTGACATCCTTCATCGATTGCATCAGCAATTCGATGCGGTCCAGCATGTCGTTCAGATTGACGGCCAGCCTGTCGAACTCATCATTCGTACCGGCAAGCGACAGGCGCTCGGTGAGATCACCGTCCATGATCATCCGGCTGGAGGCGGAGATATCGTCGATCCGCTTCATGACGCGCCGGCTGACGAAAAACCACGTGATTGCGGCCATGACCACGACCACGACCAGCCAGAGGCGCAGAGCGTTTGCGAGCAGGTTTGAAAATCTCAGCTGGTCGCCGAGGTCCCGTCCAACCAGCAGACGGAACCCCCCGCGCAATTCGAACGTGCGCACCATCGCCTGGCGCTCGACATCCTCGGTCCCCTGCCCCAGAAGCGTGTAGCGCACGCGGCGCAATCCGCCGTCGGCTTCTTCCAGGACGACGGTCGGAAGGCGTGCGATGTTGCCGACCAGGGCGTTCCCCGCGAAGTCGACCAGAAGATAGAGGCTGGCGTCCGGATGCTGTGTGCGGTCGTCGATGGTCTCAACGAGATTGCGGATACCACCACGCACGTAAACGTCCGCAAGGCCCTTCAGTTCCGCATCCACGGCCTGAACGACCTGTTCCGACATCAGATTGTCCGTGCTCTCGGAAACATAGACGACAAGCACGCCGGACATGACTGTGAAAACAGCAATGTAAAGCAAGGACAGCTTGAACGCTGTCGTGCGGACAAATCTAGTGAGCCGCGTCACGGATGGTGTACCCGGCTCCACGGATGGTGTGCAGAAGCGGCGTTTCGAAGCCCTTGTCGATCTTTCCGCGGAGACGTGAAATGTGAACGTCGATGACATTCGTCTGCGGGTCGAAGTGATACTCCCAGACGTTTTCCAGAAGCATTGTCCGCGTCACGACCTGACCGGCGTGCTGCATCAGGTATTCCAGAAGGCGGAACTCGCGGGGCTGAAGCGGGATCTCCGTTTCACCGCGCCGGCAGGAATGCGCCATCCGGTCGAGAATGAGATCGCCGACCGTATAGGTGGTTTCAACCTGGCTGGATGACTTGGGCCTGCGTGCGAGCGCTTCAACGCGCGCCTGCAACTCGGTAAATGCATAAGGCTTGGGGAGGTAGTCGTCGCCACCAGCCTTCAGACCCTTGACCCGGTCGTCGACCTGGCCGAGCGCCGAAAGGATCAGGACGGGCGTGTGATTGTCCTCCTGCCGCAATTCCTGAATTATCGAAAGTCCGTCAAGCTTGGGCAACATGCGGTCGACAATGAGAATGTCGTAGCTGCTGTCAAGGGCCATATCCAGCCCGCTCTGTCCGTCTGCCGCGTGATCGGCCGTGTGGCCGAGTTCGCTCAATCCCTTCACGAGATAGCTCGCCGCTTCTGGATCGTCTTCGATAACAAGAATCCGCAACATGAAACCCTTTTACCTTGAGTTATCCTGAAATGGAATGGCTGGCGGCGGCAATGGATGTGAGGCGCCGCCGCCAGTCCGGCTGGGTTTACGGGCGAAACCCATGGCGAAGACCGGCCCGTCGGGGTTGGGGGCAGAGGGCAAGCCGGTCCCGCCAGTCAGGTTCCGGTTCCAAGACGAACCGGTTCCTGATCAGGCCAGGTTCATGGGAAGTGCCACGAACCGGGTTGTGTCGTTGGTCTCGATCCGGAAGAGGACTGCCTTGCGGCCGTCGTTTTCCGCCTTGTCGAGCGCTTTCAGAACGTCGTCGGCCGAGTTGACCTGCATACCGGCGACTTCAAGGATCACATCGCCTTTGGAAAGACGCTTGTCAGCGGCCGGTCCGTCAGGATCGATTTCAGCGATGACGACGCCCTCGCCTTCCAGGCCGGCTTCCGCCTTGGTCGTCACGGTCAGGCCAAGATCGTCAAGGCTGGTCGTGGTCTCTTCGACCTGAGGCTCGGCGGCTTCAGCGACCTTTTCCTGGTCCTGGAGACGTCCAAGGGTCACAGTGATGTCCTGCTCCTTGTCGTCGCGCCAGACAGTGACCTTGACCTCGGTGTCCGGCTCATAGGCCGCAACGATCTTGGACAGGTCGCGCGGGCCTTCCACCTTGGTGCCGTCAACGGCCAGGATGGTGTCGCCTGAGCGCAGGCCAGCCTTCTCAGCCGGGCTGTTTTCCTGCGCTTCCGCGACGATTGCGCCGCGGGCCTCGTCGAGGCCAAGGCTTTCCGCGATGTCATCAGTCACGTTCTGGATTTGAACGCCGAGCCAGCCACGAACGACGGTGCCATCGTTCTTGAGCTCCATGATGACATCTTGCGCGGTCGAAGCCGGGATTGCGAAAGCAATGCCGACATTGCCACCGGACGGCGAGAAGATCGCCGCATTCACACCGATCACTTCACCGTTCATGTTGAACGCCGGACCACCGGAGTTGCCACGGTTCACGGGTGCATCGATCTGGATAAAGTCGTCGTACGGACCTGCACCGATATCGCGTCCGCGCGCAGACACGATGCCTGCGGTCACCGAACCGCCAAGTCCGAACGGGTTGCCGATCGCGACCGTCCATTCGCCGACATGCGGCGCATCGTCCGCGAAATCGACATAGGTAAACTCGTCATCGCTCTCGACCTTGAGAAGCGCCAGATCCGTGCGTTTGTCAGACCCGATCAGGGTCGCATTGTACTCGTCTCCATTCTTGTCGATCACGGTGAACTCGGTGCCACGATCGATCACGTGATGGTTCGTGACAACAAAACCGTCCTTGGAGATGAAGAAACCGGAACCTTGCGACATGCCGTACTGGCGCGGCGAACGGCGCTCGTTGCGGCCTTCGTCACCGCCACGGCCGCCGAAGTCGCGGAAGAAGCGTTCGAACGGATGACCGTCGGGCATGCCCTTGAAGAACTCCTCAAAGCCGTTGCCGCCATTGCCGCCGTTGAAATTCATCATGCGAGGCTCTGCTGCCTGCTTGACGCGTACACTCACGACAGCGGGGCTGACCGTGCGCACTACGTCTGAAAAGTCTGCAGGTGCTGCGGCATCGACCCGGACGGGTTCGGCCTGAGCCAGCTGGCTCGGTACAAGCGTCTGCGCGGTCAACGCACCGGCAGCGCCCAGAGCGACAACACCCGCCAGCAATTTGGCGCGACGCGAACGCAAGAGAGAGACTGACCCACGATTTTGCATATTTTCTTCCTCTGTCGACTTAAATGTTGGAGGCCAAATCAGAGCGCATGGGGACCTGCGTTCCTGGCTCAAGGAAGAAAGTAGGTAGTCCTGCCTTACCGTTGCCTGTCGGGGGAATTACAAATTCGTAACGTTCTCACGTCATCGACAAAGTGATTCAGAAGTCTTTGATAAGATATTGTTTTTATGCAAAAATTTGAACCAAGCTTTTGCGCAACTGTTCCACGCGCGACCTCAGATAGGTGTTTCAGGCGACTTTTTCGGCCGGAAACCTGACCGGCGCATCGCCTGAAACCCATTTTGTCCATTTGGGCATGACGGTCTGAAAGGCGTGCGACGATTCGAACGCCTCCAGCCAGGTCTTCAGCGGCTGCCAGTCCTGTCCATCGAACCAGGCACGGTCAGCATTCGCGAATTGCCGGACAAACGGCAATATCGCATAGTCCGCCAGCGAAGCGGCGCTGCCGAAGAGCCATTGGCCCTGCCTCAGGCGGGCATCGAGATCGCGCAGAAACCGTGCAGCTTGCGCGCGTTCGTCCTCGCGGTTCGCGTCGTCATAGCGGACATCATACTTGTAGCGATCAAGGTGTGATTTGAACGGGCCGTCACATTGAAGGACCAGTGCCTGCATGTCGGCCATCGTTGCCTGCTCGGGCCGAAGCCAGTTTTCAGGGTCCGCGAACTCCAGCGCCCACAGCATGATGTCCCAGCTCTCGTCAATCACCTCCTCACATGTCTTGAGACACGGCACTGTTGCGGAGGGTGAGGCTTGAAGAAATTCCGGCGCCTTGTCACGGAGCACGATTTCGCGCAACTCGACCGGCCGTCCGCTGGACAGAATCGCCAGTCTGGCGCGAATTGCGTATGGGCAGCGCCGGAAGGAATACAGAACCGGAAGATCACTCATGGCATTGAAATGCAGCAAGCCCGGCCAAAGGTCAACTGCAGCCAGCGATTGCATTTCCTCCAACTCGAACGCCGTTTTTCACGAGATGTAAAGAATATGTGATCATACTCTTCTGCATAGGGTAACAACATGACTGACTCGCTGCTTCAACTGGCCAAGGACAGTTCTTCGGAGAAGAAAAACGCGCTCGCAGAGCACGTGACAGGTCTGCTTTCGTCTCGATCCGAAGAAGACAGGACCAAGGAAACCGACCTCCTCAACAACATGCTGGAGGGGGTTTACGATTCCCTGGCACCCGAAGTCCGGCAGAAAATGTCCGAGACACTTGCAGATGTGAAAACCACGTCCGCAAAGCTGGCCGGCGCAATCGCCAAGGATGAGATTCAGATCGCGCACGCCATGCTGGAACGCTCGGCGTCGATCACGGACGACATGCTGCTGGAAATCGCCGAGGTCAAGGATCAGGGACACCTGCTTGCCATGGCCAAGCGGGACCATATCAGCAAGAAAGTCACCCAGCAGCTGATCAAGCGCGGCGGCAAGGAAGTCAAACAGGCCATCGCCTCCAACCTCGGAGCCGAGCTTGAAATGCCGGTCTTTGAGGATCTGGTCAAAGATATCCCGAAGCAACTGGGCGACCGGATGCGTCACCTGCGCAAGTCCAACGAAGAACTTATCGAGGACCTGTTCCGGGAAGACGGAGAAATCGCCTCGGGCCCGAAACTCGAGAAGAAGCCCTCGAAAATAAGCCCAAAAGCCTGGCTCGCCGGGATCCGGCTCGGCAAGACCAACCTCAACAAGGCGGTCTACCAGCTGTGTATCGAACACAATCTCCTGGACATTGTCGGTCTTCTGTCGGTGTTTTCAAACCTTGAGATGAAGTACGTGCACAACCTCATGGTCCGGTTTGACGCGACGGGCATCGCCAGTGTGTGCCGTGCCAGCGGCATCGGGGCACGCGAGTTCCAGGCGATCTGCAAGGAGCGCTGCAAGCATCTCAAGTTTCCCGAGAGCACGGGCAGCAAGTGGCTGACCAACTATCACATGCTTGACGAAACCGATGCCCGGCGCCTGCTCGCGGTCATGAAAGTCAAACTGGAAAGCCAGGCGACGCACCAGGCTGCGTGACGCAAGTCCGGCGCAGCGCCGGATCGCAGAACGGCGCCAGAAACCATCTTCCAAAAAAACGCCTTATCGCGGCTGTCTCCGATATCTGCGCGCGCAGTTGCGCGGCAGAACGCTTTGCCCCAAACCGAGATGCCGGCGCTTCCAGGCGGTGAGGACCAACACTGCCCAGAGCACCATTGGTATTTCTGCCAGGAAACGCCGAAGACTTGCGCAAAATTCCTTCTACTCTTTAGATACTTGTAAACTGTCTCTGGGGTATTCTCCGATCCAAACGAATGGATGGATCCGACATGCTCAATGATCTTCTCAACCAAGCGCAGGACAGTTCTCCTGAAAAACGCCACAAGCTGGTTGAACATGTCACTGACCTGTTTGTCACGGGTGCGAACAGTTATCAGACCGAGGAAATCTCGCTTTTCAATGCCGTGCTGGAACGCATGCTGCCGTCGATGGAAGCGGAGCAGAAACAGACCGTTTCCGAACGGCTGGCCCCGATCGATACAACATCTCACGCGGTTGCCTACGAACTGGCCAGCGATGAGATCGAGATCGCACGGCCAATGCTGACGACCTCCAAAGCCCTGAAATCCGACGATATTCTCCGGCTCGCGAAAACGATGGGACAGGGTCACCTGCTCGCCATTTCGAAACGCGACCACCTGGAAGCCAAGGTCACCGACGTGTTGCTTGAGCGTGGCGAAAGCCCGGTCAAACAGTCGGTGGCAGCGAACTCCGGGGCCGAACTTTCCGACTGGGGTGGGCGGCTTCTTGTGAAACTGGCCGAGCGGGACGAAAAGATCCGCGACGCGATGATCGAGCGCTCGGATGTCTCGGAAGACGACTACGAGAAGCTGATCTCCCAGATGCCTGCGCAACAGCAGAGCAAGATCAGGAAAATGCGCGAGGAAAACGAGGAACTCGTGCGCACGCTTTTCCACGAGGCCAGCAAGGTTGTCGCCAGCACCAAGCTGGAACGCAAGAAGACCCGGATCGATGCGAAAGTCGCCTTGAAGGATATTCGCGAAGGCCGCGGAGCGCTCGGACAGGCGCTGACACAGATGGCCCTGTCGAACAATCTCTTCGACATCTGCTTCCTGCTTGCCGAACTGGCAGGGCTGGACCAGAAATACGTCACCAATGTCATGGTTCGGTATGATGCGACCGGCGTTGCCGTGCTCTGCAAGGCGCTCGGTGTCGACAAGAACGGCTATGTCGCTCTTTGCCGTGCACGCGCCTCAAACAACAAGCAGCCGCAGACGACCGTCCAGAACTGGATCAACGACTACCAGGAACTGACGGACAAGGATGCAAGGCGCCTGCTGTCGTTCATGAAAGTCCGCCTGAGCACGCTTGAGGAACAGGCGGCCTGACCCGGCCGCCTGCACTTGCTTTTCCAAGTCTCATCTTGATGCGGTTTCGCGCGTGACGACGGCCGCACCGTGTTCCAGCGTGCGGTGCACCGGGCACTTGTCGGCAATTTCGAGCATGCGTTGCCGGGTTGCGTCGTCCAACTCCCCTTCCAGGGTGATCAGCCGTTCGAAACGGTCGATCTTTCCGCCTTTTTCCTTCAGTTCTTCTGAGCAGTCCTGGCAGTCGGCCGCGTGCACCTTGTTGTGTAGCACCTGCGTGCCGATCCGGTCGACTTTCAGTCCCTTGCGGTCCGCGTACATGCGCAGCGTCATCACGGTGCAGGCACCAAGCGCCGTTGACAGAAAATCGTAAGGGGACGGGCCGCTGTCGAAACCGCCATAGCTGACGGGTTCGTCCGCGATCATGCGGTGCTGGCCGGCGGCAACCATCGCCTGAAACTTGCCCTGACCGGTCTCCACGACATCGACACCTTGCTTCGCCTCATCCACCGGCGGTGCGGTGTCCTCCTTGTCCAGATAGCCGCTGGCCCAGCCGGCAATCACCCTTGCCGCGTAGGCGGCATCTTCGCTGCGGGTCAAAAGATGATCCGCCCTGTCGAGCGATACAAAACTCTTGGGATGTTTGGCGGCGACAAAAATGTCGGTGGCATTTTCGATGCCGACCGTATCGTCGAGCGGCGCATGCATGACCAGGAGCGCCTTGCCCAGCCTCGCCGTCCGTTCCTTTACGGTCTGCGCCTCCAGATCCTCCAGGAACTCCTTGCGGATCGTGAATGACCGTCCTGCGAGGTCAACACTTCCGGCCCCCTTTTCGCGGATCTCGTCCACCGAGCCCTTGAAATTGTGGATGACATGGTCAGCGTCCGAGGGAGCGCCGATGGTCACGACTGCCCGGACTTCCGGAATGTCCGCTGCGACGGACAGGACCGCCGCACCGCCCAGAGAATGGCCGATCAGAAGTTGAGGTGCCTCGTAGTTGGTCCGCAGGAAGTCAGCGGCAAGCTTGAGGTCATCGACATTGGACGAAAACCCGGTCGACGAAAAATCGCCGCCGCTGCCGCCCAGCCCCGTGAAGTCAAACCGCAAAACGGCGATCCCCTCGGCGCTGAGCGCCCCGGCGATATGGCGGGCGGCCGGTATGTCCTTTGAACATGTGAAGCAATGGGCGAACAGCGCAAACGCGCGGATCTCCCCTGCGGGCAGATCGAGCCGTGCCGCCAGTTTTGCGCCATGTGCTCCGTCAAATTCCAGTCGCAATGGTCTGTTTGCCATTGTTCAACCCTCCAGCGTTTCATCGCGCCTGAGGTAGGCATGAACCCATGCCATGCAAGTCACGGCTTGGTGTGGCCCCTGTGAAGACCCCCTATCGCCTTCCACGGAGGAATTGGGGGCTCAGGCAAATTCCTTGAACGTTTCAAGCGCGGCCCGGTCGTACCCCTGTGATGCGGTCCAGAGCTGGCGCGTGTAATCATGCTGGACATTGCCGGAGCGCATCTGCTCTTCGCTCATCTCCTCGACAACCTCGCCTCGGTTCATGACGGCGATCCGGCTGCACAAATGACCAACGACGGCAAGGTCGTGGCTCACCATGATGTAGGTGAGCCCATGGGTCTTGCGCAGTGCCGACAGCAGATTGAGGATTTCGGCCTGCACCGACACATCCAGCGCGCTGGTCGGCTCATCAAGCAGGATCACCCTTGGTTCGAGGATCAAGGCACGGGCGATGGCGACGCGCTGCCGCTGGCCGCCGGACAACTGGTGCGGATACCGGAACCGGAATTCGGGCCCCAGCCCCACTTCCTTCAGAATTTTCAGGACACGGTCTTCGCGGTTCTTGAGCCCGTGGATGATCAGCGGTTCGCTCAGCGTGTCATCGATGGTCCTGCGCGGATGCAGCGAGCCGTAAGGATCCTGAAACACCATCTGCATGTGTTTGCGCGACGATACCGACCTTTTGGCCTTGAGCGGTTCACCGGCGATCCGGATCACACCCGTCCAGTGGGAATAGATCCCGACCATGGCGCGCAATACGGTTGATTTTCCAGAGCCCGATTCACCAACAATGCCGTAGCTCTCACCTTCGGCGACACTCAGACTGACATTCTTGACAGCTGCGATCTGCGACTTTCCCGAGCCGAACACAATGCCGAGATTTTCGATGTCGATCATCGTGCGTCCGCCTCCCCTGCGAAATCCTGTGTCTCGTCGAGCCACGCCGGGTCACGCTTGAGAACGGGCAGATCATCGTGTTTTCCGTCGAGACGCGGAAGGCAATTCAAGAGGCCCTTGGTGTAAGGGTGCTGCGCCCGGTCAAGGTGCTTTGCATCAAGCGTTTCCATGATGCGGCCGCCATACATCACCAGCACACGATCGCAAAAACTGGAGACGAGATTGAGGTCGTGGCTGATCAGCACCAGGCCCATGCCGCGCTCGCGCACCATGTCGTCCAGAAGCGACAGAACCTGCATCTGTACGGTCACATCAAGCGCGGATGTCGGCTCATCGGCAATCATGACCTTGGGATTGGTGATCAGCATCATCGCGATCATGATGCGCTGGCCCATGCCGCCGGACACCTGATGAGGATAGAGCGAATAGACTTTCTCAGGTTCGCGGATGCGAACCGTCTCGAGCATGGCAAGCGCCCTTTTCCTGGCTTCCGGGCGGGAGACGTTTTCATGGCGACGGCACGATTCAGCGATCTGGGTGCCGACCGTCAGAACCGGGTTCAGGGAGTATTTCGGATCCTGCATGATCATGGAAATCTGCGAACCGCGGATACTGCGCATGGTTTTCGCGCCGGCCTTCATCAGGTCCATGCCGCCAAACATCATGCGGCTTGCCTCGATGGACCCGTTGCCGGCGGTCAGGCGAAGCAAGGCGCGGCCGGTCTGCGACTTTCCGGACCCGGATTCGCCAACAATCCCGAGCCGTTCGCGCCCGAGATCGAAACTGACCCCGCGGACCGCGTGGACGGGACCCTTGGGCGTTGAAAACCGGACGTGGAGATCCCGGACGGAGATCAGAGGGCCTTCATTGGGATCGTCTGGCTGAAAACCGGTCATTTTCATCTCGTTCACCGTCAATGCCCTCCCGAACTGCGCGGGTCGAGCACATCGCGAAGGCCGTCACCGAGGAGATTGAAGCCAAGAGACACGACAAGAATGGCAATACCGGGGATCGTCGGGACCCACCACTGATCAAGCAGGTAGTCCCGCCCCGATGCAATCATGGCCCCCCATTCGGCAAGCGGCGGCTGCGCTCCAAGGCCGAGGAAACCTAGACCTGCCGCCGTCAGGATGATACCGGCCATGTCGAGGGTTAGCCGGACGATCGTCGATGACAGACACATCGGCATGATATGCGCGAACAGAACCCTGATCCGGGAGGCTCCCATGATTTGCGCCGCCATGATGTATTCGCTGTTGCGCAAGGTCAGCGTTTCGGCACGCGCAAGCCGCGCATAGGGTGACCACGTCGTCAGGGCGATGGCGAGAACGGCATTTTCAAGGCCCGGTCCGAGAACGGCAACGAATGCCAGGGCGAGGATCAGACGCGGAAACGCCAGGAAAATATCGGTGATGCGCATCAGCGTGGCATCGACCACGCCGCCCAGAAGCCCTGCCGTCGTGCCGATGATCAGTCCGATGGGCATCACGATGATGGACACAAGGAAGATGATGTAGAGCGTAACTCGCGACCCCCAGACGATGCGGGCAAAGATGTCCCTGCCGAGTTCGTCCGTTCCGAACCAGTGTTCGGCGCTCGGCGGGGCAAGACGGTTTGCGAGATCCTGGGTGGTCCCGTCCCCGCCCGCGATCAGCGGGGCGAACAGGGCGACGAGGCACAGGAAGAGAACGATGGCCAGCCCGAGCATCGCGATCGGGTTGGAGCGGAACGACATCCAGCCGATATAGGCCCGCTGGCATTTCGCCTGGAATGCGTTCTTCGGCGAGTC
>JBCBUA010000141.1:0-14302 GCA_039818365.1 Pseudomonadota bacterium | reverse complement strand
CGCCGCTGTGTCAACGGCTTGGAGTGATTTGCACGGTGTGACCGGGCGACGGGCGCTGAAACCGGATACATCCGGACTATTTCATGCGCATGAAGACAGCGCATGGAACTCCCGGTCATTTCCAGCCGCACAGATTGTTGAGAAAAAGGCCGGCCAGGAGATGTTTCCCGACCGGTTGCGACGTCTTCAGGTGATCAATGACGGCGCGCTCGAGCTGGCCGGATGCTGCGGTCACGGCACGTTTGATGGTTGCGGCCCCCGATGCCTTTTCCGGCCTCGAGAAGATCGTCTTGCCCTTTGCGCGTCTAGCGAATACCGGTCCGGGTCAGGTCAGCTCGGACGCGATCCTCGCCGCAAGCCGCGCATTGTTGCGGACGAGCGCGATGTTGGTGTCGAGGCTGCGGCCACCGGTCAGGTCGAGGATGGCACCGAGGACATATGGCGTCACATCCTTGCCCCTGATCCCTTCCGAGCCGGCCTTTTCGATTGCCGCATCGATGTAGCCGGCCATTTCCGCGCGCGGAATCTCTTGTGCCTCGGGAACGGGGTTTGCGATCAGGACACCGCCATGATCGGCGAAGTTGGCTCGCATTTTCAAAAGGGCGCCGATTTCAGCCGGGGTGCTCAGCGTGTAGGGGGCATCGAGCCCGCTCTCGCGTGACCAGAAGGCGGGCAGTTCGGTGGTTTGGAAGGAAATGACCGGGACGCCTTTCGTTTCCAGCACTTCAAGCGTCTTCGGCAAATCCAGCAAGGCCTTTGCGCCGGCGCAGACGACGCAGACGGGTGTCCGTGCCAGTTCCTCAAGGTCTGCCGAAATGTCGAAACTCTCTTCCGCGCCCTTGTGGACCCCGCCAATGCCCCCCGTTGCAAACACCTGAATTCCCGCCAGATGCGCCGCCATCATGGTGGCGGCCACCGTCGTTGCGCCATAGGCGCCGGTTGCCAGTGCAAAGGTCAGATCGGCCCTTGAGCACTTCATCACATTCTCGGCGCGCGCAAGCCGGTCGAGATCTTCATCGCTCAGGCCGACATGAATCTTTCCATCCATGAGCGCGATGGTTGCCGGAACCGCGCCTTCGCTGCGAATATCGGCTTCCACCTGCCGCGCGGTGTCAAGGTTGCGCGGGAACGGCATGCCGTGGGTAATGATCGTCGATTCAAGTGCGACGACCGGTTTGCCGGATGCGAACGCATCGCGAACCTCGTCGCTTTGCACGATCAGATTTTTGAGTTCCGTTCCGTCGGGCGCATGCATCTCTGGCGAAGCCTTTCTCGATGACGTTTTTTCCAGGTCAAAGGTTCTGGACCGCGATTCAGGCACCTTATAGAAAAGGGTGCCGCACCGCGCCAAGTTCAAATTTTGTCCGTCTGGGCAAATTTCTCAAGAGCGCTCCAGGACAGGTCTTCCGCAAATGCACTTTTGCTCTTGAGCGTGATTGCCGCTGCCGCCAGGCCGTAGCGGACCGACTTGAAGAAATCGATGCCGCGCAGTTTGGCAGCCAGGAAACCGGCACTCAGAGCATCGCCGGCTCCGGTCACGTTCACAATTTCGGAGGCGGGCGGTCGAATGCGCTCCAGCCGTTCCCCGGAGAAAGCCAGCAGGGCGTCGCTGCCACCCGTCAGGATAAACTGCTTCAGGCCTGCAGCGCGCAAGGCACTTGCAAGTGTGTCCGGTGGCGACTGCGCAGGCATGTCCAGGAGCGCGCCGGCTTCCCCGCGATTGAGTGATACACAGTCCAGCTCTCCCAGAACCGGCCTGAGGCGGGGGGCCTTGGCATCCGAGACGGCATTGGCGAAGACGAAATTGCCGCCGATGGAAGCGATCGCGCGTGCCAGCATTTCCTCCGGCAGGTTCGTGTCGATGAACCAGTGCAGCGTGTCGCCGGAGCCTTGCCGCAGGTCGGCTATCGCCCGGTCGAAAATGCCGGGCGGGGCTTCGGATAGGGCGCGATCGTCGACACAGGCGGCGGCAAGCGAGCCATCGGGATCGTGAAGCGCGAGATACTGGCCCGTTGCATAACCCGTTCTCGGGACGAATGTCAGGCCGATGCCTTCGCGCATCAGCTGTTCCCTCAAGGAGACGGCGGCGGCATCGTCTCCGACGGCCCCGATCAGATGGGCGGGCACACCGAGGGCGCTGATTGCGCGTGAAACGTTCGTGGCGACGCCGCCCGGCGACGCGGAGAGACGGGCGGGCGTCGAGGTTTCGCGCCGGATGCGTTCCCCGGCATGGGCAACCGTATCAAAGTGGACGGCACCGATGGCAACGAGACGGCGGGGGCGGTCAGTTTGCAAAGGGTATGGCTTTCGTTCTTCAGGAGGCGGTGTGGCCGCCAGCAGTGACCTTGCGGGCTAACAGATCATGACGTTGGCGGCAACCGCGTTGCGGGGCCGCGATTCTGTCCATCAAGAGAATCACGATATGTTTCCACCTTCGTTTGACGTTACGGGACTTTTGTGGAGGTTTTTGCAGAACATATTGGAAACAAACTGTAATTTTTATTTTAATACCAATCAGTTCTCGCGACTTGCCAATTGAGAACAAATAGAGTACAAATCCCAACATTGAAACAACGCGTCCATCGTGGAATAAGGAGCGTGAGCCATGTCGCAAAGTACACTTCGTCTCGTAGAAAGCAGCCAGATGGATAAGACAAAAGCGCTTGATGCAGCGCTCAGCCAGATCGAACGCTCCTTTGGCAAGGGGTCCATCATGCGGATGGGCCAGGGGCAGGCCGTAGAGATCCAGTCGGTTTCAACCGGATCCCTCGGTCTCGATATTGCCCTCGGGATCGGCGGACTGCCGCGTGGTCGGATCGTGGAGATCTACGGGCCTGAATCGTCGGGCAAGACGACCCTTGCGCTTCACACGGTTGCCGAGGCCCAGAAGAGTGGCGGCATTTGCGCTTTCGTGGACGCTGAACACGCGCTCGATCCGGTCTATGCACGCAAGCTTGGCGTTGATATCGACAATCTTCTGATCTCGCAGCCGGATGCAGGTGAACAGGCTCTTGAGATCGCCGACACGCTGGTCCGGTCCGGGGCAATCGATGTTCTTGTGATCGACTCCGTCGCGGCCCTGACGCCGAAAGCGGAACTCGAAGGCGAGATGGGCGACAGCCTCCCGGGCATGCAGGCCCGCCTGATGAGCCAGGCGCTGCGCAAGCTGACCGCCTCCATCTCCAAGTCGAATACCATGGTGATCTTCATCAACCAGATCCGCATGAAGATCGGCGTGATGTTCGGCTCTCCCGAAACCACCACGGGCGGAAACGCGCTCAAGTTCTACGCGTCGGTCCGTCTCGATATCCGCCGCATTGGCTCGATCAAGGACCGCGATGAGGTGGTTGGCAACCAGACCCGGGTGAAGGTCGTCAAGAACAAGCTGGCGCCTCCTTTCCGGCAGGTCGAATTCGACATCGTCTACGGAGAAGGCGTCTCCAAGATGGGCGAGCTGATCGATCTCGGGGTCAAGGGCAATGTTGTCGAGAAATCCGGTTCCTGGTTCTCCTACAACAGCCAGCGGCTCGGCCAGGGGCGCGAGAACGCCAAGCAGTTCCTGAAGGAAAATACGGAAATCGCGGAAGAGATCGAACTGGCCATCCGGCAGAATGCCGGCCTGATCGCAGAGGCCATCATCGACCCGGAAGGTGCCGAAGACGCGCTGGAAGAAACAGAAACCGCACCGGAGGCCTGATCCGGTTCGGCCAATTCAGCTGTGAGCGGTTGGACGGGGCTTTCTCCAGAAATGGAGAGAGCCCTTCCTTTTTGGCGCAAACCCTGTGCATGGATAAATGAATGCGCGCCACTCTGGCGCGAATGCGTGCAATTGCTGGACAGGATTTAAGGTCAAAGTTAAAAGGCTGTTCCGGCGCGGATCCCGATCAGGACCCTTCGCGCCGGAAGTCATTTTCAATTGGCCCGTCTGACGGGCCGGACCGATGCGAGACCCGAATGACCGGCGTAAATGATATCCGCTCCACGTTCTTGGACTATTTCAAGAAAAACGATCATGAAGTGGTTGAATCCGGGCCGCTGGTCCCACGCAACGATCCGACGCTGATGTTCGCGAATGCGGGCATGAACCAGTTCAAGAACGTGTTTACGGGCCTGGAGACGCGGCCTTATTCGCGGGCCGTAACCGCCCAGAAAGTCGTGCGGGCCGGCGGCAAACACAACGATCTGGACAATGTCGGCTATACGGCAAGGCACCACACGTTTTTCGAAATGCTCGGCAACTTTTCCTTTGGCGACTATTTCAAGGAACGGGCGATCGAGCTGGCCTGGAACCTGATCACCAAGGAATACGGACTTCCGAAAGACCGCCTGCTGGTGACGGTCTATGCGGAAGACGATGCGGCAGCAGGGTTCTGGAAGAAGGTTGCCGGCCTGAGCGATGACAAGATCATCCGCATTCCGACGTCGGACAATTTCTGGTCGATGGGCGATACCGGACCGTGCGGGCCATGCTCGGAAATCTTCTATGACCACGGCGATCACATCTGGGGAGGTCCTCCGGGCACCCCGGAGGAGGATGGCGACCGGTTCATCGAGATCTGGAACCTGGTCTTCATGCAGTATGAGCAGACAGTTGAGGAGAGGCTGGACCTTCCGAGCCCTTCCATCGACACGGGCATGGGGATCGAACGTCTTGCGACCGTCCTGCAGGGTGTTCACAACAATTACGACATCGATCTTTTCAAGGCGCTGATTGCCGCATCCGAGCACGAAACCGGTGTTGAGGCGGCTGATGCGGCGCTCGGCAGTCACAGGGTTATTGCCGATCACCTGCGGTCCACAAGCTTTCTGATAGCCGACGGCGTGCTGCCGTCAAACGAGGGCAGGGGCTACGTCCTGCGCCGGATTATGCGGCGCGGCATGCGCCACGCGCATCTTCTGGGCGCGAGCGAACCGCTCATGCACAAGCTCGTGCCGGCTCTCGTGCGGGAGATGGGGCGTGCCTATCCAGAATTGTCACGGGCAGAAGACCTGATCACCGAAACGCTGAAGCTTGAAGAGACGCGGTTCCGCAAGACCCTGGAACGGGGGCTCGGACTTCTCGACAGTGCAACGGAAGATCTGACGGCCGGCGGCCAGTTGGACGGGGAAACGGCGTTCAAGCTCTACGACACATATGGCTTTCCGCTTGATCTCACCCAGGACGCGCTGCGTGTACGCGACATCTCGGTTGATACGGACGGTTTCGCCGCTGCCATGGAACGGCAGAAGGCAGAGGCGCGCGCGGCGTGGTCGGGGTCCGGCGGTGCTGCGACGGAAGCCGTCTGGTTTGCGCTCAAGGAGAAGCACGGGGCGACCGACTTCCTCGGATACGAAACGGAGACCGCGGAAGGTGTTGTCGCCGCGCTGGCGTCGGACGACAAGGAAATCGACAAGCTTTCGGCCGGTGACAGCGGTTTTGTGGTGCTCAACCAGACGCCCTTTTACGGCGAAAGCGGCGGTCAGGTCGGCGACACGGGTGTGATGCTTGCACCGGGTGTCAGAGTGTCCGTGACCAACACGCAGAAAAAGGCCGATGGCCTGTTCGTGCATTCGGTGACGGTCGAGGAAGGCGAACTTGTTGCCGGATTGGCGCTTGAGCTTAAGGTCGATCATGCGCGCCGTACTGCGGTCCGCGCCAATCACTCGGCGACACACCTGGTCCACGAAGCGCTGCGCGAGGTTCTGGGCAACCATGTCGTCCAGAAGGGATCCCTGGTTTCACCAGACCGGCTGCGGTTCGATTTTTCGCATCCCAAACCGGTGGACGAGGGCGAACTGGCGACGGTTGAAACCTTTGCCAACGAAATCATCTTGCAGAACGCACCGGTCGAGACCCGTCTGATGGCGGTTGACGATGCGATTGAAGCCGGGGCGATGGCGCTCTTCGGGGAAAAGTACGGCGAAGAAGTCCGCGTCGTTTCCATGGGCACGGCCCTGCATGGCGACAAGGAAGGCAAACCCTATTCGCTGGAATTGTGCGGTGGAACGCATGTCAGGCGGACGGGAGATATCGGACTTGTCACGCTTGTCGCGGAGAGTGCGGTTGCGGCAGGCGTCCGCCGCATCGAGGCTCTGACAGGGGCCGAGGCCCGCAGCTACCTCGATGCGCAGGACAAGCGCATGCGCGAGATTGCGGCGCTGTTGAAAATCGGTGCGGATGACGTTCCGGCCCGCGTTGCGCAGCTTGTCGATGAGCGCCGCAAGCTCGAAAAGGAACTTTCCGACGCCAAGAAGAAACTTGCCATGGGCGGCGGTGGCGATGGGGCCGCACCTGTGAAAGAAGCTGGTGCGTTCAAGGTGATGGCGCGCGCTGTTGAGGGGATAAATCCGAAGGACCTCAAAGGCATGGCCGACGACGCGAAGGCGCAGTTGGGGTCCGGTGTCGTTATCCTGATCAGTGTCGCGGAAGACGGCAAGGCCGCGATCGTGACAGCGGTAACAGGCGATCTGACCGAGAAGGTGAGCGCTGTCGATCTTGTTCGGATCGGCTCTGAGGCGCTCGGCGGCCGTGGCGGCGGCGGACGGCCCGACATGGCACAGGCAGGCGGCCCGGACGGGTCGAAGGCAGGCTCTGCGATCGAAGCGATCGAAACCCATCTTGCCGGTTTGTGATGTCTCAAACTGATCGCGGAAAATGAAAAAGCGTGCCAACGAGGCACGCTTTTTTCATTTGAATACAATCGGGGACTGTCAGTTCAGAGCTGCGGCCAATGCCAAAGCGGCAGCGGTGGAAAAGGTCGAGACAATGAGCATTTTCAGAACCACATGATGTGGCGATGTCTCTGCGGCACGGGCTTTGTTGGTATCAATCGTCATATCAATCTCCTTAGCGGTTGCGCCCACGTTAGGGTACGGATCCATAAATGAGACTGAAGTGGCATGCGACATGGCGAAATCCCGTCAGCAAGGGTGCGCGGAGCGGATTTCTGGCCCGGTCAAACACGCTGACGTCTTGGGGGTGACGCCATTTCCCGCGCTTGCGCGCATCAACGAGAAGCAAGTCGCCTCAAACCTTTCGGCCTCAGTTTTGGGTCCGTACCCTACAGATGGGATCTGCGACAATTTCTCCCAATCACATTGAAGCGCCGGATTCTCACAGCTTTGCGCAGCGGGCGTGATCGGATGGGATGTGCGATTTTGTAACGGGCTGATGTTGGGCTATTCATGCACGTGCGGGCTATCAGACTGGAGCGAGTGGTGCAGGACCAAAGCTTGAAACGGGCACTTTATGAAGTGCTTGAAGATACAGGCAAAAGACGGGTTGCGGCGCGTTCGCTGCGCCATTTTCTGGTTTTTCTCATCCTGTTGAACATCGTGCTCGCCGTTCTGGAAACCGTTCCGCAGGTCCGCACCACGCTCGGTCACCACCTGCGCTTCGTCCAGCTTGGCAGCGGGTTCGTGTTCCTGGTCGAATATATCCTGCGGATCTATGTCGCCGATTTGCATCCGCCGCTGCGCCGGTACGGGCCGCTCTGGTCACGCCTGCGCTATGCCGTTCATCCCGATGCGATCATTGACCTGATCGGTGCACTGCCGCTTGTGTTCGTTCTGTTTCTGCCCAACCAGGCGGTGACGGTTGTGGTGATCCTGCGTCTGTTGCGCTTCCTGAAGCTCGCCCGCTATTCGCCAGCGCTCAGGTCTCTGATTTCCGCCGTTGTCGGTGAGCGCAAGGCCTTGCTCGGATCAAGCATGATCATTTTTGGCGTGATCCTGTTGTCCGCCACGCTGATGTACCTCGTCGAGCACAATGTTCAGCCGGAGAAATTCCGCAGCATTCTCCACGGAATGTATTGGGCGATCACGACGATCACCACCGTCGGTTATGGCGACGTGGTACCGGTCAGCAACCTGGGCAAATTGCTCGGCAGCTTCGTCATGCTCATGGGCTACGGCCTGATCGCCCTGCCGGTTGGCATCATCGCGTCGGCCTTTGCGCGCGAGATTCACTCGCGCGACTTCGTCGTGACCTGGTCCATGGTGGCCCGGGTGCCGCTGTTTGAGGATCTGACGGCGACAGAGATTGCCGAAGTCTCGAAGCTTCTTCAGGCCCTGCAGGTGCGCAAGGGAGCAATCATCGCCGCCCAGGGTGACGTTGCCGACAGAATGTACTTCATTTCGGAAGGGGAGGTTGCCATCAACCTCAAGCACGACACGGTCTATCTCGGCGAGGGAAGCTTTTTCGGTGAACTGGCCCTGATCAACCAGAGCCGGCGAACGGCAACCGTGACGGCCTATCGCGACTGCCAGCTGCTTGTTCTCGAATCGGAAGCGCTGCATCGCCTGCTCGACAAGGATGCTTCGCTTGCCAAGAAAATCATGGACGAGGCGCGCGAGCGCGTCCATGAGGGCAAGAAGGTGCTGGGAGAACTGGCGGAAGAAGAGCTTCAGCAGGCAGGTGTTTATGCCTCCTCAAACGAAGGCGCTGACGAACCAGAACTGTCTTTCGAAGAGGGCACCGCGCCGGAACCGTCCAAACAGAACTGATGCCGGCGTGATGCGCGGAAGGCCGATCCCCTAGTAGGGTGTCAGGCCGGGCGGAACCTGGGAATAAAGCGGATCGCCCTGCCAGAACACGTCGGTGGGGCCAACCACGAAGTCGACCAGGTTCCAGCGATCATACTGGAAACGCAGCAGCGCATATGTGGACAGGCCGTCCATATAGTCCGCCTGGCTGGCGAATGTCGTCAGAAACGGGTCGATCTTGGCCCCTCCGGGACGCTGAGGATTGACGTTGACGAATGCCCAGCCTGCGCCCGACCGCATCCAGCTGACAACGAACTCAACCGGTGGACCGACGCGTACCTCGACCATCGGGCGGATTGCATTGAGAATGTCGCGCCGTTCAGCGGAGCCTCGCGGCGGCTCATAGACGGACTGCGCCGCAGCCCCTAGTGTGAAGCCGGCAATCAGAAACAGGCTCACGATCGTGATCGCCAGGCGGTGAAAAAATTCCTGGACCCCATGTGGGTTCAAAGTCTTGTGCATTATAGATTTCCCTGACTTCCGAACGGAGAAGAAAAGCGCCTTGAAACCGGGAAACGCTAACATGAAAACCATCGGCCTGCTTGGTGGAATGAGCTGGGAAAGCACAGTTACCTACTACCAGTACCTGAACAGGATGGCACGCGCGCGTCTGGGTGGACTTCATTCCGCCAAGTGCCTGACATGGTCGTTCGATTTCGCAGAAATCGCGGCACATCAGGCGTCCGGGGACTGGGCAAAGGCAAGCGATCTCATGGTGAGTGCCGCGCGCCGGCTGGAACGGGGCGGTGCGGACTGTCTCGTTATCTGCACCAACACCATGCACAAAATGGCCGATGAGGTTCAGGACGCCATCGATATTCCCCTTCTTCACATCGCGGACGCGACCGCCCCGGCGATCAACGAAGCGGGCTGTTCCAGTCCGCTGTTACTGGCAACGGCCTATACGATGGAGCAGGATTTCTACAAGGGGCATCTTGAGGGCAAACACGGCATTTCCGTATCGGTTCCCGATGAGGACGACCGGGTTGAAATCCACCGGATCATCTATGAGGAACTTTGCCAGGGTGAGATCTGGGCCGATTCCAAACAGACCTACCTGGACATCGTGAACAAGCATATCGAAGCTGGTGCCGACGGCGTGATCTTCGGTTGCACGGAGATCGGGCTGCTGGTTTCCTCCGAAGATTTTGACATACCGGCTTTCGACACGACGGCGCTGCATGCGAAAGCCGCACTCGATTTCGCGCTTGGCGGGTAATCTAGGCGGGCGTCTGGTGCGGTACGGTCCTTTGAAAGCTTTGCCGTGAGCGCATGTTCTCCAGCCAGCGCGACAGCCGGGGGGCTCTTTTCAGCAGCATTTCGCCTTCTTCGGCCTGCGCGAAGAGATGCAGCATCGGACAGGCGTGGCAGTCGGCCAGAGACGGACTGGACCCGAGCATGAACGGCTCGGCCGCAATCAGGTTTTCCAGCGTGCTGACGATTGCCCGCGCTTCTCCGAGCGCAGAGGATATCCTGACTTCGTCGGCGGCGGTGCCGTCACGGGTCTTGGCAACGCGCTCGACATAGATCTCCCAAACGCATGTCCGGTAGGCGTAACTGTCAAGGATGGAGAGGATCTGGTTCATGACCGCCCGCTCACGGGTCCCGCCCGGCTGCAGAGACGGCCCGTCGAAGGCCTCGTCGACGTAGCGCAGGATGGCGCTTGTCTCAAAGAGAACGAAGCCATCATGTCTGAGCGCCGGGATCTTTCCGAACGGGTGCATTGAAAGATAGTCTTCCGGGACGCCTTCGGGCGCGAACACGTCCACCGGTGACAGCGCGTAGTCCAGCCCCTTTTCCTCCAGTGCGAGACGTGCGGAGCGCACGTAGACCGAATAGTCGGCGCCGAAGAGTTCGATCATGGTGACCTCATTCGCATTTGTGCAACGTGTGCACGTGCTTCGAGTTGAGGCTCAAACGGCGACGCCTGAGCTGACCCTGAAATCTAACATCGGTATCGCACCGGAAATAGGACGCAGGTCACATCATGACGCTTCACCCCGTACCGATCAGGTTGACGCCATCGCCGCAGCCAGATTTTCGTCGATCTTGTCGAGGAACCCGGTCGTGGTGAGCCAGCCCTGGTCCGGTCCGACAAGCAGCGCCAGATCCTTGGTCATGAAGCCGGCTTCCACGGTGTCGACGCAGACCTTCTCCAGCGTCTTTGCAAAACGGGACAGGTCATCGTTGCCGTCAAGCTTGGCGCGATGTGACAGACCACGTGTCCAGGCGAAGATCGAGGCGATCGAGTTTGTCGACGTGCTCTCGCCCTGCTGGTGCTGGCGGTAGTGGCGGGTGACCGTGCCGTGGGCGGCTTCCGCCTCCACCGTCTTGCCATCGGGTGTCATCAGCACCGAGGTCATCAGGCCAAGGGAGCCGAACCCCTGGGCAACCGTGTCGGACTGGACGTCGCCGTCATAGTTCTTGCAGGCCCAGACATAGCCGCCGGACCATTTGAGGGCAGAGGCAACCATGTCATCGATCAGGCGGTGCTCGTACCAGATACCGGCCTCGGCATAGTGCTCCTTGAATTCGGCCTCGTAGATGTCCTGGAACAGATCCTTGAAGCGGCCGTCATAGGCCTTGAGGATCGTGTTCTTTGTGGACAGATAACAAGGAACCTTGCGCTGAAGCGCGTAGTTGAGGGACGCCCGTGCAAAATCACGGATCGAGTCGTCCAGATTGTACATAGCCATCGCGACGCCGGAGGAGGGGGCGTCAAAGACGTCCCGCTCGATTTCGGTGCCATCCTCGCCAACGAACCTGATGGTCAGCTTTCCCTTGCCCGGAAAGGTGAAGTCGGTCGCCCGGTACTGGTCGCCGAACGCGTGACGGCCGACGATGATCGGCTGCGTCCACCCCGGCACGAGACGGGGCACATTCTGCATGATGATGGGTTCGCGAAAGATCACGCCGCCGAGGATGTTGCGGATGGTGCCATTCGGGGACCGGTACATGCGCTTTAGCCCGAATTCCTCAACACGGGCTTCATCGGGCGTGATGGTCGCGCATTTGATGCCGACCCCGTGTTGCTTGATTGCGTTGGCGGCGTCGACGGTAATCTGATCGTCCGTCTCGTCGCGCTTTTGAATGGACAGGTCGTAGTAGAGGAGATCGACATCAAGGTAGGGGTGGATCAGCTTGTCCTTGATGAAAGCCCAGATGATGCGTGTCATCTCGTCGCCATCGAGTTCCACGACAGGATTGTCGACTTTGATCTTTGACATGGACGGGTCTGCCTCGCTTGGTCGGGAGCCGGGATCTGAGAAGGAGGTGCCTAAGCACCCGTTGTACCGGAAAACTATTGTGTGCGCTTGTATGCAATAAATGTTTGTACTGCAACATTCTCCTCACCAGGACGCTCTGATTGCAATGGCCGGACTGCGGACACCTGGAATGGGGGGCACTGGAACCGGCGAAAACCAGGAAATTTGAACTTTTTTGGATTTATTTTCCGCTTTGCACCGCCTTCTGCAATGCCGCAGCGGAATAGCTGGAAACAGATACGAAGCTTATTCATTGGTAAAAATACTGGTCTACCAAACTGAAAAATCAAGTCTTTCAAGGTGTTTTCTCAGTGATGGAGACTTTTCATTTCAATATTCACATTACCTTAATCATAAACAAAAAGTATAAATAGATAAAAAGAATCAAATTTTAAAAAAGTATACTTTGCATTGCTTTCTCATGCATACCTATAGTTGGTGGAATGTTCTGAATGCCTCACCCAGAGTGACCGGTATCTGCTTCAGAGTTTGAAGGAGCGGATCCAGAATAATCTGTCTTGCGAGGCTGCATGCATCCTGCATTTTCCTTCGGTTTCAAGAACGGGCCGGTCATTCCCAAGGCCGCATTCGATTTCTCCGTGGCCACGAAATTCAAGTCCGGGCAATGGCAATCGGAATTGGTGCAAGGCATCTCAGCCATCGCTGCCCAGTCGAGTGATGACGCTTCCGAAGGGGCCTTTGGCGCGACGTGGACGCAATTTTTCGGGCACGTGCCTGCCTGGAAAACCGGTCTTGCGGACGGTACGGAAAGTGGAGCAGATGCTGCCGGCAACGCGGGTCCACGGATAAGCGTGGCTGCGGATGACGCGGGTGCGGGCGAGGAGGCGGGACCGGCCAAAAAACTGCTTGATGCGCTTTTCGGCGGAGAGGCTGACAACGGGGCGCCGGCAAGTCCGCCGGAAGAGGCCGCCGCGAGCAACCAGCAGCCGGGCGCGGACCCGGAACCCGCATCTGAAAGGGCGTCCTCTGAAGCAGAAGATACAGCAACGCGCGATGAGGCGGGCGGCGCATCGGAAGCGGTCTTTTCCGCTTTTGCACCCATTGTCGGCGAAGATGGCGTTATCCTGCACGACCAGACCTGTCCTTGTCCGGGATGCGGCGCCCGCGAGGAGGGCAGTGTCACGCTCAATGCGGACGGCGAAGGCGGCGTGAGCACGGCCGGGGCATCTGCGGCAACGGCGACGCTCGGCGACATGGCCGACTACCTGACCAGTGGCTACTGGGCAGACAAGGGGTTGAACGTTACCAACTCCGAGGGAACCCTGTCGCACAATCTGGGTTCGTCGGGCACCGACGCCAACAATGGCGTTCTTTACTACAACGTCTCCGGTTTTTCTTCCGACAGCAACGGCATCACCGAAGATCGCAAGGTGCTGGTGCGCGAAGCCTTCAAGCTTTTCGAAGCAACGCTCGGCATCGATTTCGAGGAAACGACATCAACGAACACATCTCAGGTCGATTTCTTTTTCAGCGACAACTCGTCCGGAGCCTGGGCGAATTACAGCTATTACAGCAGTGGCACCATCGCGACCAGTTATGTGAACGTCGCCAGCTCCTGGTCCGGCGGCACATCAACCTATAACGACTACACGCTTCAGACGATATTCCACGAAATCGGCCATGCGCTCGGTCTTGGCCACCAGGGCAACTACAACGGCTCGGCGAGCTTCGGGCAGAGCAACAATTTCGCAAATGACAGCTGGCAGGCATCCATGATGTCCTATTTCAGCCAGAGCGAGAACACCAATGTTGATGCGTCCGGTGCCCTTTTGCAGACACCGATGTCCGTCGACTGGATGGCACTCGACGCGATCTACGGGTCCCAGGGGTTCGGGGTTGCCAATGCGTTCACGGAAAACACGACGTGGGGCTTCAACACGACAGTGACCTCGGATGTCAGCGACATCTGGGCCCAGTGGTCAAGTTATGCAAACAAGACGGCGTCCACCCTCGTTGACGGCGGCGGCATCGATACGCTCGACCTGTCAGGTTACGGCAACAACTCGCTGATCAGCCTGATCGCGAATGACAGTCAGTCGACATCTGTGACCGCATCCAATATCGGCGGGCGAACGGGCAACCTCACGATCGCCGAAGGCACCGTTATTGAGAACGCAATCGGCGGCTCCGGGTCTGAAACCTTCTACGGCAACAGCGCGGATAACGTGCTCACCGGAAATGGCGGAAACGACACGTTCCACGACAGCGAGGGATCGGACACCTATTTTGGAGGGACAGGGTCGGACACCGTGCTCTTTACCGGCGACCTCTCCGACTACAGCTTCGCAGTCAGCGGATCCTTCCTTCAAGTGATCAATGTCGCGGTCGATCTTATTGATATCACGGTCGAGTGGATCGGCTTTGGCGATCAGACCGTGAGCTACCAGGCCATACTGGACACGCTGGCGGGGGACGAGAACACTGCACCCGATGCTGAAGACGACAGCTACACGGTCGATGAAGACGGCCTGCTGACAGGCCAGAACCTTCTT
>JBCBUA010000140.1:0-14359 GCA_039818365.1 Pseudomonadota bacterium | reverse complement strand
CTGGACGTGGTTCAGCCGCGCGCGGCCTTGGTGCCGCTGACCTTCTCCGATGCCAACAAGGACCTGTGCGCACGCCTGTCGGGCATAGCGGTCGATGCCTGCGTTTCCTTTGGCAAAACAGTGTTCCGCGAGGGACTGCTGTTCACCCATCGCGGACTGTCGGGGCCCTCGATCCTCCAGATCTCGTCCTACTGGGAAGAGGGCAATCCGATTTCCGTCGACCTGCTGCCTGAGATGGACGTGTTCGACGTGCTTCGCAACGCACGCAAGGACAGTCCGAAACAGGATTTGAGGACGGCACTGGCGCAGGTGCTGCCCACCCGTCTGGCCGAAGAGCTCGCCCGGTCGCTTTCGCTCGGCGGCCGTCTTGCCGATCAGTCCGACAAGGTGCTGCGGCGGGCATCGGACCAGCTCAATCGCTGGCAACTCACCCCGGTCGGGACGGAAGGCTACCGGACCGCCGAAGTCACGCTCGGTGGTGTGGATACCAGGGAACTGTCATCCAAGACCATGGAAAGCAGCAAGGTGCCGGGTCTTTACTTTATCGGTGAAGTGGTCGACGTCACGGGACACCTCGGCGGGTTCAATTTCCAATGGGCCTGGTCCTCCGGTCATGCCGCCGGGCAATACGTATGACAAACCGACCGCAAATTCCGGTGATCATGCGCTGCAGCATTTTTTGATGACCGTTCCTCATTGAGCTGTATACTCGGGTCAAAAAGAGGGTCGGATGAAGCGCGTGACCATTCATGATGTGGCTGAGACAGCAGGTGTGAGCCTGGCGACGGTCGACAGGGTGCTGAACGGTCGCCCTGGGGTGCGCAAGGCAACCATCGAGAAAGTCAGATCGGCGGTCGACAGTCTGAACTACAAGCCGGACGTGTTTGCCGCAGGCCTTGCCAAGAAGCGCGTCTACCGGCTGCATTTCCTCATTCCCGACGGTCCGAACGCCTTCATGGAAGACCTGACGCGCGAAGCGAAGGCGCACGCCGAAACCCTGAGCAGTGACCGCATCACCGTGCATGTGGAGCCGATCGATGCCTTTGACGGTCACCGGGTCGCGGGCACGCTGGCGATCCTGGACAGGTCCGTATGCGACGGTGTCGCGGTGGTCGCGCCTGCGTTCCCGGAGGTCAGGGCGGCGATTGACCGGCTGCAGGACCGGGGCGTCCCCGTCGTCACCCTCGTCTCCGATCACCCGGTGTCTGCGCGTCAGCATTTCGTCGGCATCGACAACGTGGCTGCCGGCCGGACGGCAGGCAGGCTGCTCGGTCGCTTTCTGCCTCAAAAACCCGCCAGCATCGGTCTGATCGCAGGCTCGCTGGGACTGAGAGATCACGCCGAACGGTTCGCAGGCTGCAGGGAGGTCGTCGAAACGGACTTTCCGCATCTCGAGCTTTTGAAGGTTCGCGAGGGGCGCGACGACAACGAGAAAAACGCCGACCTTGTGAAACGCCTGCTCAAGGAACACCCCGACCTGTCGGGCCTTTACAACATCGGTGCCGGAAACAGGGGCATCATCGCCGCGCTTTCCGCCGGAAGCCCGCACAAGGACATCGTCTTCGTCGGTCACGAACTGACCCCATACACGCGCGATGCCTTGCAGGCCGATCTCATGGATGCCGTTATTGCGCAGGACCCGGGCCACGAGATCAGGAGTGCCGTGCGGGTGCTGAAAGCACTGTGCGACAAGGAGCCGATCATTGCAGGTCAGGAGCGCATCGGTATTGATATTTTTCTAAAGGACAATCTGCCGGGAATGCTTTGACAAAGACTTTTCTTCACAAAGTGTCATTTTACACTCAATTTTTCCCATTGACCTTTGAGACAACGCGCCGCATATCTAGGACATGCGACTGACACAACAAACAAACTATGCGGTGCGTGCTCTCATGTACTGCGCCGTGAACCCGGACAAGCCAAGCAAGGTTGCCGATATCGCAGCCAGCTTCGACATGTCGGAAACCCACCTGTTCAAGATCATGAAGGTTCTGGTTGACGCCAAGCTTATCAAGACGATACGCGGCCGGAACGGCGGGGTGATGCTTGGACGGCCGGCCGAAGAGATTACCGTCGGCGAGGTCGTGCGTGCTGCGGAGGAAAGTTTTCTGTTGGCCGAATGTTTCGATTCGGGCCGTAAGGACTGTCCGCTGATCATGTCTTGCGGTTTCAACGGCCTTTTGCATGAAGCACTCGAAGCTTTCATGGAAGTTCTCGACACCAAATCGATTGCGGATCTTTCCGAGGACCGGTTCGGTATGCGCGATCTTTTGAAGATCGATGTGACCGACACACCGATCGCCGCCAACGCCTGAAAATTTCCAGTCAGTTGTCTGAACAAAGCGCCACCATCTGGTTGGCGCTTTTTTGTTGCGCAGTAGCTTCGTTGAGGGTCCTGCCAAGGTCCGTGACAGGTCGGTTTCGCTTTTGAGAAAAGGCCGGGCTGGCTTGCCGCTGAGGGAGAGGAGAGGGCGGTTGGCTGGCCTGGCATTTTTGTCTGAGGTTTCCCCGCAGACCCCTGTTTCGCTTGGAACCGGAGGACGCGATTTCCAGTTCCGTATCGATCAGGCATTGCCTTGATAGGAAAAGTTGAGTATGAGTGTCAAGTATAAAGTTGAGTAAGAAACTCACCTTTTAATTGTTCTTAATTGGACGCCGGGATGAACCTCCTTTCAACCGGCAAAACAGCATAGGCCAGGGACCGATAGTGCAATGACACTCACCGCCAACAGCCAGAAGCGACGCCTCTCAATTTCGTCTGCGGGCGGCTCAAGGACCGCTTTTGCGGGCAAACCTGTGCGCGAGCAGAAATCGGAATTCGATTCGCGTGACCTCTTCAGCGGTTTGAGGCAGATCCAGATCCAGCACAATGAAGAAACCTACCGGCTCTCCATTACGAAACAGGGCAAACTGATCCTCACCAAGTAACGGTGCGCCATACGCCAACGCCCTGACCGTCGGCCTTTTCCCGAGCGTCCGGTCAGGCTGGAGCAGGGACAATCGTCGACGCCGTAACCGGCTGAAGTCGGTTTCCCGGCCCCTTCCCCCGACCCACTTGGGGGAAGGGAACTTGAAATCCTCACTTCGCGCCGCGACAGGCGATCATGCGTCACGCTGAATAGATTGCGACAGGTTTGCCGACACCCCGTAGGGCATGTTCGCCCATTTCGCTGAGGCTTGTCTTGAGATCGCCGGCAAGCGCGTTGCGCACCGGTTCGGTCAGAAGCAGGTCCTGCCCAAGCGGCTTGCAGAGGGACTCCACGCGGCTGGTCTCGTTGACCGCACGCCCGATAACCGTGAAATCCAGACGCTCCTCGCCGCCCACATTGCCGAAGAAGACCTCGCCCCTGTGAAGTCCGATCCCGATTTTCAGGGGATGCCAGAGACCGGGAGGCGGCAGGTCGTCGGGAGGTGTTTCGTTAAGGGCATCAATGGCTTCAAGCGCTGTCCGCGCGGCCTTGACGGCAGCGGTTGCCGCCGCGCCTTCACCAAGGGCCTTCTGATCGAACACGGCAAGAACGCCGTCACCCATGAACTTCAGGATATCGCCGCCATGGCTCAGGACGGCGTCGGAAATCCGGTCGAAATAGGCATTCAGGATGGCCGTTACCTCCGGGCCGCTGAGCCGGTCGGCAAGCTGGGTAAATCCGCGCATGTCGGCCATGAAAACCACCGCTTCGATGGCCTCTCCGTCACCGCGCCGTATTTCCCCGTCGAGAACGCGCCGCCCCGCGATCGGGCCAAGATAGGTGTCGGCGACATTGCGGGCGATGCGTTGCACGATGTGACGCTCCACGTGGAGGGCCAGCAGATCAATCAGGCGGCGGATCTCTTCCTTGTCCGAGGTTTCGAAACCGCCCGGCCGCGTCGTCCCGAAAGTCATCGCGTTGAAGGTCTTGCCCGAGGCACTCAGGGGCAGCGCCACATATGACGTGAACCCCTGGTCGGCGAGTTCCTGCATGAGCGGGGAGGACGTCCGGCCTTCTTCGGTTTCCAGGTCGACCCTGATCATCTGGCCTTCCATGATCACCTTGTAGAGCGGATTGCGCGTGAACGCGGCTTCGTTGACCGCCCCGGCATCGGCAGCGATTTCGTCGCACAATTCGTCGAGACTGCTCCAGAACCAGGAAAAACCGATCACCCTGGGATGCAAGGTTCCCATGTGAAGCGTGCAGCGGTCGATGCCGAGGTCGGCGGCCTTGCAGCGCCACATGAATTCCTCGAACATCAGCATCACGTTGTCGATCCGCGTTGCCTCGTGCAGCAACCAGCTGTGAAGATCCTCGATAGTCTGATGATCGGGTGCGCAATCCGCTCCGCGTTTCGACCGGTTGAGCACGTAAACGTGCGGTGCGTAGCTGCGCGGCGCGGGATCAAGCACGGGGCGTGTCATAGGGTTTCCTTAGGAAGCTCGGTTCACGTTAATCTGGTTTGCCGCGCAGAAACTTCAATCTCTCACCATGCCACAGAACGAAAAATCCCCGGTCGGAACCGGGGACTTTTTTGTTTGAATGCAAGCGCGCGGTCAGAATGCGGCTTCGACGCCGTCCATTTCGACATAGACGCTTTTCAACTGGCTGTAATACTCGATCGCCGCATGTCCGTTCTCCCGCCCGATGCCGGACTTCTTGTAACCGCCAAAGGGCATCTCGATCGGCGTGAGATTATAGGTGTTGATCCAGCAGGTGCCTGCCTGCAGCTTGCCGATCACCCTGTGTGCGCGCTGGATATCCTTTGTGAAGACCCCTGCCGCCAGACCGAATTCGGTGTCGTTCGCGCGGGCGACGACATCGTCCTCATCATCGAAATCGAGCACGCTGAGCACCGGGCCGAAAATCTCTTCCCGCGCGATCGTCATGGTGTCCGCGACATCGGCAAAGACGGTCGGCTGCACGAAGTACCCATCCGGGAAACTTGCCACCTCGGCCGCGCTGCCGCCGGCCACGAGGCGAGCGCCTTCTTCTTGTCCGATCTTCAGGTAGTGCAGCACCTTGTCGAGCTGCGCCTTTGAGACAAGCGGGCCGATACTGGTTGTCTCGTCCAGCGGATCGCCGAGAACGGCATTTCCTGTGCGCTCTGCGAGGCGCGCGAGAAACCGTTCCTTGATTGCGGTGTGGACGAAGACCCGCGTTCCGTTGGAGCAGATCTGTCCGGTTGAATAGAAGTTGGCATTGATCGCGGCGGAAACAGCGTTCTCGACATCCGCATCGTCGAAGATGATCAGCGGGGATTTTCCGCCGAGTTCGAGCGTTGTCTTCTTCAGGTGCTCGCCTGCCAGGGCCGCGACCTTGGCACCGGTCGGGACGGACCCGGTCAGCGAAACCTTGGCAATGTCGGGATGCGCAACCATTTTTGCGCCGACATCGCCGAACCCCTGGATCACGTTGAAGACGCCATCGGGAAGCCCGGCTTCGCTCAACGCTTCGGCGAGCTTGAGCGCGCTCAGGGGCGTGACCTCGGAGGGCTTGAAGATCATGGCGTTGCCACAGACAAGCGCGGGCGCCGCCTTCCAGCACGCGATCTGGATCGGGTAGTTCCAGGCCCCGATCCCGAAGCAGATGCCGAGCGGTTCCCGCTTCGTGTAGGCGAACGAGCCTCCGAGATCGATATGTTCGCCGGTCAGCGTAGCGGCAAGGCCCCCGTAATACTCCAGGCAGTCCGCTCCGGACGCGGCATCTGCCACGAGCGTTTCCTGCAAGGGCTTGCCGGTATCGAGCGTTTCCAGGATCGACAGCTCGCGGTTTTTCTCTCTGAGGATGTCGGCGGCCCGGCGCAGCACGCGCCCGCGCTCCGCCGGTGGCGTTTCCGCCCAGGCCTTCTGACCGGTCTTGGCAGCCGACACGGCAGCTTCGATGACAGCATCATCGGCCGGTGTGATGCGGGCAATTGCTTCGCCGGTCGCCGGGTAGACGCTTTCGAAAGGCGTTCCCGACCGGCTTTCCAGATAGGACCCGCCGACGAAATGTGAGGCATTCGGTTGGGCGCGCATTGAAGTGCTCCTGTAAAGGTCTGTAACCGGGATCCCGGTCAGAATTCAGCGTTGACTGTTTTCCCAGTCCGGGTGGATCCAGGGTTGTTGATTGGACGCCGGCAGAGGGTCCTTGCCGAGAATATGGTCGGACGCCTTCTCGCCCACCATGATCGATGGTCCGTTCAGGTTTCCGTTCGTGATCAGCGGGAAGATCGAGCTGTCGGCAACGCGCAATCCGTCGACCCCGATCACGCGGCACTCCGGATCGACCACGGCCATCGGGTCGTCCTTTGCCCCCATCCGGCACGTTCCGCAGGGATGGTAGGCGCTTTCCACATGTTCGCGGATGAAATCGTTGAGCTGTTCGTCGCTCTGCACGTTGTCGCCCGGCTGGATTTCCTTGCCGCGATAGTCGGCGAAAGCTTTCTGGCCGAAGATCTCCCGCGTCAGCCGGATGCAGGTCCGGAAGTCCTCCCAGTCCTCGTCATGCGACATGTAGTTGAACAGGATGGACGGCTTGGCCTTGGGATCGGATGACGTCAGTGACACCCGTCCGCGCGACTTCGATCGCATCGGTCCGACATGCGCCTGGAAGCCGTGACCCTCCGCGGCTGCCTGTCCGTCATAGCGGACCGCAAAGGGCAGGAAGTGATACTGGATATCGGGATATTTGACGCCGGCCTTGCTGCGGATGAAGGCGCAGCTCTCGAACTGGTTGGACGCACCGAGACCGTTCTTGAAGAACAGCCATTGCGCGCCGATCATGGCCTTGGAAAAGAGGTTCCAGTGCTTGTAGAGCGTGATCGGCTGCGAGCAGGCCTGCTGGATATAGAGCTCCAGGTGATCCTGCAGGTTGGCGCCGACACCGGGCCGGTCGGCAACGGCATCGATGCCGAGCCCGGACAATTGCTCTGCCGGGCCGATGCCCGACAGCATCAGGATTTTCGGCGAATTGATCGACGAGGCGGCCAGGATGACCTCGCGCGTCGCTTTGACCTCCCGGATCTCGCCGCCTGTCTCGAATTCGACGCCGACGGCACGGTTGTTCTCGATCAGGACCTTGCGGACAAGAGCGCCCTTGATGAGATCCAGGTTGCCGCGTTTGAGAGCAGGTTTGAGATAGGCGTTCGCGGCGGACCAGCGGCGGCCCTTGTGGACCGTCATTTCCATGTCGCCGAAGCCTTCCTGCTTTTCACCGTTGTAATCCTCGGTGATCTCGTACCCCGCCTGGCGGCCGGCATCGCGGAATGCGTGGAACAAGGGGTTCCACTTGGTGCCGCGTTTGACGTGCAGCGGCCCGTCCGTGCCGCGCCACCCGGCCTGTCCTTGCGGATTCTGTTCCTGGCGCTTGTAATAGGGCAGCACATGCCGGTAGCCCCAGCCGCGTGCACCCATCTCTTCCCAGGTGTCGAAGTCGCAGGCGTGGCCGCGGACATAGACCATGCCGTTGATCGAGGACGATCCGCCGATCACCTTGCCGCGCGGGGTCGCGAGACGGCGGCCGCCGAGATGCGGCTCCGGTTCGCTTTCATAGCCCCAGTCGTAGATCGGCATGTTCATGGGATAGGACAGCGCGGCGGGCATCTGGATCAGCGGCCCGACATCCGTTCCGCCGAATTCCAGAACGAGCACCCGGTTGTTCGGGTCCTCGGAGAGCCGGCTGGCCATCGCGCAGCCTGCGGAACCGGCCCCTACGATGATGAAATCAAACGTGTCGGTCATTGAGAAGCTCCGGCTCAGTGGTCCTTGCTGCGGCCCGCATGAGCGGCAATCTGGTTTTCAACATAGTCCTCGACCATCGCGATGGCGGCCTGGCGGTCGGTCTGGGCATCGCTCAGGGCCTGCCGGATCCAGACGCCGTCGATCATGGACGCGGTGCCTTCGGCAACACGGCGCGCCTCGTCACGGGGAAGGAAAAAACGCAGGTTGTACGTCAGGTTGGAGGCGAGTCTCGCGGCGTAGATCCGCAACAGGCGGTTGTTGCTTTCCGTGGTGCGAGACTGGACATAAAAGGCCAGCCACGCCGCGATCACCGCCGGCTGAAACTGGTCCACGGCGAAGTTTCCCGCGATGATCGCGGAGATGCGTTCACGCGGCGTCTCGGCCTTGGCGAGGCTCTCGCGTATGGCCCGTCCGAGCTCGGTCAGCAAGTGCCGCATTGTTGCTGCAAGCAATTGATCTTTCGAGCCGAAATAGTGATGCACAAGGCCGCCGGAAACGCCCGCGCGCTTGGCGATCTGGGCCATCGTCACGTCGCTGTATCCGCGTTCATGTATCGCGTCCACGGTAGCATCGATGAGGCTCCGCCGCCGCTGTGCTTCCATTCCGACTTTGGGCATCCTGGTCTCCGGACTTTTCCGATTCTTATTTTTAATTGATCAATCAATCAATGAAAACTTGCAAAATGTCGCTACGGATGCTTGGATTGCGCCGGGACAGGGGTTGGCAGACGGAAGGGCACGTTCAAGACTGGGCCCTTGAGATCTGGAGTTCGAGGTATGCGCCTCAGGCGTGACGTCACTCCCTGCACAAACGATAATTTGCTTTCCAAAGGAGGTATACTCATGAACATTGCAGCGAAACTCGCTGGAGGCCTTGCATTGGCCGTCATGCTGTCCGGCACGGCAATGGCCAGTGAACCGGAGGCCTGCAAGACGGTGCGTTTCTCGGATGTCGGCTGGACGGACATCACGGCGACCACCGCTGCGACCTCGGTCGTGCTCGAGGCTCTCGGATACGAGCCCGAAGTCAAGATCCTGTCGGTTCCGGTGACCTACGCGTCCTTGAAGAACAAGGATATCGATGTCTTTCTCGGCAACTGGATGCCGACCATGGAAGGAGACATCAAGGCCTATCGCGAGGATGGCTCCGTCGAGACGGTCCGTGCCAACCTTGAAGGCGCGAAATACACTCTCGCCGTGCCGAAATACACCTACGACAAGGGCCTGAAGAGCTTTGCGGACATTGCCAAGTTCCGCGACGATCTTGACGGCAAGATCTACGGCATCGAGCCCGGCAATGACGGCAATCGCCTGATCATCGGCATGATCGATCAGAACCTTTTCGATCTGGAAGGCTTCGAAGTTGTGGAATCGTCCGAACAGGGCATGCTCGCACAGGTGACCAGAGCCGGTAAGCGCGAAAACGACATCGTTTTCCTGGGCTGGGAACCGCATCCGATGAATGCCAATTTCGAGATGGCCTATCTTGAAGGCGGCGATGACATCTTTGGCCCGAACTTTGGCGGGGCCACGGTCTACACCAATGTTCGCGCCGGTTATGTCAACGAGTGCCCGAATGTCGGCAAGCTTCTCGAAAATCTCGAATTCTCGCTTGCGATGGAAAACGAGATCATGGGCGCGATCCTGAATGACGGCGAAGACCCGAACAAGGCAGCCGCTGCCTGGCTGAAAGTGCATCCGGCCACGTTCGAAAGCTGGCTCGTCGGGGTCAAGACCTTTGACGGCGGAGACAGCTTCGCCGCGGTCAAGGGCGCTCTTGGCGTCGAATAAGACCTGAAACAGCGCCGGTGCGGACCTTCCGCCCGGCGCATTTTTTATGAACCGAGACAGACCGGAGCAGCGGGTTGGAGTGGCTTGAAGAACACAAATTGCCGATCGGGAAGTGGGCGAAGGCCTTTTTTGACTGGCTGACCGTGAATGCCGCGTGGATCTTCGACGGCATTTCCATCTTTCTGGAGTCCCTGATCGACGGGATCCTGTGGCTGCTGCAGACCCCGCATCCGCTGATCATCGTCGCCATTGCCGCGGGCATGGGCTACGCCGTTCACCGCACAATCGCGTTCACCGTCTTTGTCATTCTGGCGCTGCTCCTGACGATTAACCAGGGCTATTGGGAAGAAACCACCGAAACGCTTGCGTTGGTTCTGGCGGCTGCGGTCGTCTGCATGGTCGCCGGTGTGCCCATCGGGGTCTTGGGAGCGCACAATCCGCGTTTTTATGCTGCGATCCGGCCCGTTCTCGATCTGATGCAGACGATACCCACCTTCGTATATCTCATACCGGCGCTGATCCTGTTCGGGCTCGGCATGGTGCCTGGGTTGATCGCGACCGTCATATTCGCCATTCCCGCGCCGATCCGGCTGACACAGCTTGGCGTTTCCTCTACGCCCAAAGCGCTGCTGGAGGCGGGCGAGGCGTTTGGCGCCACCAAATCCCAGCTTTTGTGGAAGGTGGAGCTTCCCTATGCGCTGCCCCAGATCATGGCGGGTCTCACCCAGACCATCATGCTGTCGCTTTCCATGGTCGTCATCGCGGCATTGGTCGGCGCGGACGGTCTCGGAGTGCCGACGCTTAGGGCGCTGAACACCGTGAACATCGCCCAGGGTTTTGAAGTCGGGGTGTGTATCGTCCTGATCGCGATCGTGCTCGACAGGTTCTTCAGGAAAGAAGAAGGAGGCAAGCGATGAGTGAGACAGCAACATCCCCGATCGTCTCCTTCCGCGATGTCGACATCGTTTTCGGCGACAATCCGAAGTCGGCGCTGACACTGATCGATGCCGGCAAGACCCGGCAGGAAATCCAGACCGAGACCGGCCAGATCCTGGGTGTCGCCGGTGCCAGCCTCGATATTCACGAGGGCGAGGTCTTGGTTCTGATGGGCCTCTCGGGCTCTGGAAAATCCACCTTGCTGCGCGCCGTCAACGGCCTGAACCCGGTGATCCGCGGCGAGGTTCAGGTTCATGACGGCAGCGGCTACGTGAACCCGGAAACCTGCTCCGCAAACGATCTGCGCGAACTCCGCCGCAGCCGCATCGCCATGGTCTTCCAGCAATTCGGGCTCCTGCCCTGGCGCACCGTCTCGGAAAATGTCGGTTTCGGCCTCGAGCTTGCGGGCATGACACCCAAGGACCGCGCGTCCAAGGTGGAGGAGCAACTGAAGCTCGTCGGCCTGTCCGGCTGGGGAGAGAAATACGTTCACGAGCTGTCCGGCGGCATGCAGCAGCGCGTCGGCCTTGCCCGTGCCTTTGCAACGGATGCCCCGATCCTTTTGATGGACGAGCCGTTCTCCGCGCTTGATCCGCTCATTCGGGATAAATTGCAGGATGAACTTCTGGACCTTCAGAAGGAACTCAACCGCACGATCATCTTCGTCAGCCACGATCTGGACGAGGCGGCCAAGATCGGCTCGCGCATCGCCATCATGGAAGGCGGTAGGATCATCCAGCTCGGAACGCCGCAGGAAATCGTCAAGAACCCGGAGGACGGCTACGTTGCCGACTTCGTCAGCCACATGAACCCGCTGAACGTGCTCAGGGCGCGGGACATCATGGTCCCGCCCGGCAGCCTGCCGGGATCATTGGCAAGCGGTCTGACCTGCGAGGCCGGAACGCCCGTACGCGAGGTCGCAAGGTTGAAGCGCTCCAGCACCGAGCCCGTCGTCGTTCAGAAAGACGGCGCCATCGTCGGTGTGATCGGCGAAGGCGAGCTGCTCGACTGCATGCTGAAATAAAGGGAGGGCGGCAAGGCTCCCGGTCTTTCTTCTGGCTAGGCGTTTGTCTTGTCATTCCTGCGACGTTCAGTTTTTCGTTCGAATGGCGAAAGACGTCGCTGGTTCGTGGCTGATCCTTCGAGACGGACCTTTCGGTCCTCCTCAGGATGAGGCCGTTTGAAACCAACCCCGGTTAGAACCATGCCAAATCCAACGAGCCCGTCCTGAGGAAGCGTTTTCTCTGCAACCATGTCTCCACAGCTCCGACTTGCCAGGATTTACCCTCTCTCGATGGGAGAGGGCCAGGGTGAGGGACCGGATCTCTCAGGGAAACGTCAGCACCTTTCCGCTCACCCGGCCTTTCAGGCCGATCTGTCCCTACGGGAGAGGTGGCAGCCTCGGGGAAAAGCCGGTCTTCAATCCGACAGCCGGATACGGCAGTTTCGCAACGGGCGCTCCAGTCCCGGCGCGCTCTGGGCCTGGCAGGGATGTCGGGGGTCTACTCGTCGCCGGGACGAAAGCCGATTTTACTGTCCAAACAAAAACGGGGCCGTTTGGCCCCGTTCTCATTTTGAAATCTTGTCTGGGTTCGGTTCGAACCCTTGAGCTTAGAGAAGCTCGAGCTGTGCGGCCTGCTTGCCGCGGCCGCGGCGGTCGTCTTCGGCAACGAAGGAGATCTTTGCACCTTCGACCGGTGCGCCGAGGCCTGCCTGTTCGAATGCAGTCACATGGACGAAGACGTCCTTGCCGCCGCTATCCGGCGTGATGAAACCGAAACCACGGTCGTGGTTGAAAAACTTGATGGTGCCGTTCTCGCGCATGGAGAAACCTTTCCGTTGTTTGAGCGCCTGCGGGAGGACCTGCTGGGCGCGGATATACGAGAAGTCAATAAGAAACGGAAAGCTTGGCTATTCAGAGCAACGCTTTTTCACGGCGTCACCGAAATCAGTCTCACCGGGTTCTTCGTCATGTCCCGTACGGCGCAACGCGCGCCGATGCACGACAATGTAGGTCTGAGCCATGGGTGTGGCAAGTGAAACTAGTGTGAGTTTTCTCAGAAGCGCTGCAGATCCCGATTTCCAGGTTCCCGGGAGCGCGCTCAACACGCCTCCCACCGACGATCCAGACAATGACGTTAAGGAAACGGCGATGCGCCCGGATGAGCTTCCTGAATGGAATGACGTTCAAAAGCTGCCTGCGGATGGCGGAAATCCGGTCCCAAAACCGGAAAAAATGCAAATGTGACACCTTGTGACCCCGGTCACAGAGCTGGTCGGGGGTCGGCGCTATGGTCTTTTCATGAGCTGAGGCAGGGAAACATTCAGGGCCTCGCAACCAAGAAGGGACTTTAGAATGTTTAAGAAAATCGCTACCACCACCACTGCCCTGGCTCTCGTTGCCGGTGTCGTTCTTACCTCTCAGACAACCACTGCCGAAGCTGGAAACGGCTGGCGCGTAGGCGCAGGCATCGCAGGCGGCATTGCTGCCGGTGCGATCATCGGCTCCGCCCTGGCACGGCCCCGCTACGCACCGCCGACCTACGTTGCTCCGCCGCCGGCCTACTACCCGGCACCGGCTCCGGTCGTCACCTACCGTCCGGCTCCGTGGACCCCGGCCTGGTACAACTACTGCCATGCGAAATATCGTTCGTTCAATCCGAACACCGGCTACTTCCTGGCCTATTCCGGTCAGTACAAGTTCTGCCGCTAAGTTCTTGAGGGTTCCGGAGCCGGATCACCGGCTCCAGCCAAATAAGACAATGCGACTCAGCCGGTTCAGATGCGGCACAAAAAGTGCCCCCGGCGCCTCCCTGCAAGGTCTCCTCCCAACCTTGCAGGGAGTTTTTATTTGGCCTGGGCGATGCGCTTGGCCGCGCGCATGGTGGTTTCAAGCTGGTTCAGAAACCGGGACCTGTCGGCCTTGGTGAATGAGGGACCGCCTTCGCGGATTTCACCTGTTTCCCTCAGATGCGTGTTGAGATCGCGCATGGCAAGGCGCATGCCGATGCCATCCTCGCGAAACGGTTTTCCGGTCGGCCCGATCACAAGAGCCCCTGCCTTGACGCACCGCGCCGCCAGCGGAACGTCCGCCGTAACCACGACATCGCCTTCTTTCGCCCGCTCGGCAATCCAGTTGTCCGCCTCGTCAGGCCCTTCCGGCACGACGACCCGCTCGATGAGGTCCCTTTCCGGAAGCCGCATCCAGCTGTTGGACACGAACTTGATTTCAACCTTGTGCCGCTCACCAACCCGAACGGCCTCGTCCTTCACCGGGCATGCATCCGCATCCACAAAAAGTCTCGTCATTGTTTTTGTTCCAGGGGTACCGTTTTCAGATAGGTTTCGATCCCCGAGGCTGCGCGATAGGCCGTTGCAAAACAGGCCTGCAGGAGATAGCCCCCGGTCGGTGCTTCCCAATCCAGCATTTCTCCGGCCGCGAATACTCCCGGTATTTTGTGGAGCATCATCGCCTCGTCAACTTCATCAAGCGCAATGCCGCCGGCGGACGAAATCGCCCGGTCGATCGGGTAGGGCGACGATGTGCTGAGTGTCACCCGTTTGATGCGTTTCGCCAAGGCGCGCGGGTCGTCGGGCAAAGGGCCGTTTTCATGTATCAGGGCGATTTCGACCGGCTTTAGTTTGAGCGTCTTTTTCAGGAAGGTGGACCAGGTCTGTTTCCCCCTGGGACGCGCGAGTTTTTCCGCAAGCTGATCGATTGCCATCGCCGGGCGCAGGTCGACATCCAGTTCTGCGCTGCCAAGACGGGCAATCGTGGTGCGTATGTCGGCGGAAAGTGCGTAGACCGCACCGCCTTCCAAACCCTTTTCGGACACGACTGCTTCGCCACGCACATGGTGATCTGCGATGCTGAGGCCGATGCGTTCCAGGGGTACCGTTTTCAGATAGGTTTCGATCCCCGAGGCTGCGCGATAGGCCG
>JBCBUA010000139.1:0-14517 GCA_039818365.1 Pseudomonadota bacterium | reverse complement strand
ACCATGCCGCCGCGTTTCCGATTACACGGCCTTTCGGCGCTGAGAGGCCATGGCATGGATTGCCGGATCAAGTCCGGCAATGACCGGGGGAAGAATGCGCGTTGGCGCGCCGCTTCCGAACGTAGTCCCGTAGAAATTCAGCCTCATCCTGAGGAAGGCCGCAGGCCTGTCTCGAAGGATGCGCGGCATACTCAGAGTGCGAGGCCCATCCTTCGAGGCTCCGCTACGCTTCGCACCTCAGGATGAGGCGGTGTCGGATGAATCGCGTCCGGAAGATCCCCTGATCTCCCAACGTCATGCCGTCGCGTTTCCACTTGGCAGGGCGTGCTTTGCCGATACGTTAGGGCATGGATTGCAGGGTCGAGCCCTGCAATGACGGGTCGCGGGTGATGTTGTTCGGGGTACAGCCCAACCCACACGGGTCATGCCATGGCGTGACCAAGGTCAGCCGCTGATTTCTTGCGCGGCCCGCTCGATGATCCGGTGGGCGACATCGGCCTTTTTCATTTCAGGCCAATCCTCGATGCCGGACCGGCTGACAAGGCGGACGGTGTTGGCATCACCGCCCATGATGCCTGTCTCGGGACTGACATCGTTGGCGATGATCCAGTCTGCGTTCTTGCGGTCCAGTTTGGCGCGCGCGTTGTCGACCAGGTTCTGCGTTTCGGCGGCAAAACCGATCAGCAGTTGTGGGCGCAGGCTCTGGTGGTGACCGATCGTTGCCAGAATGTCCGGGTTCTCGATCAGCGCGAGTGCAGGCGGCTGGCCGCTTCCGTCCTTCTTGATCTTCTGGGTTCCTTCCGTTGCGACTCGCCAATCGGCCACCGCAGCCGCCATGATGGCAATGTCCGCGGGAAGGTTCGCCTCGACAGCCTTGAGCATCTCTGCCGCAGTCTCAACGCGCACCGTTTCAATATTGGCCGGATCCGGCAGGTCAACCGGCCCGGACACAAGCGTGACGCGCGCGCCCGCGTCATAGGCGGCGCGCGCAAGCGCATGACCCTGCTTGCCAGAAGAGCGGTTGGCAATGTAGCGGACCGGGTCGATCGGCTCGTGCGTTGGACCGGACGTGATCAGGACATGTTTCCCGGCGAGTGGAAGATCCACGTGCTGGATGTCCACGTCTCTCAGGGCTGCGTCAGCGGCGGCGGCGATCTCAAGCGGCTCGCTCATGCGGCCGATGCCCGCTTCCCCCTTTTCCGCCATCTCGCCGCTTGCCGGGCCGACAAACCGGATGCCGCGGTCTTCCAGCTTGGCCGCGTTGCGCAGGGTCGCCGGGTTCTGCCACATCTTCGGGTTCATGGCGGGCGCGGCAAGCACCGGCTTGTCCGTTGCCAGCAGCACCGCGGAGGCCAGATCGTCGGCAATGCCATGCGCCATCTTGGCCATGAGATTGGCGGTGGCGGGCGCAATCAGGATCAGGTCGTGATCGCGGGCGAGGCGGATATGGCCGACATCATGCTCGGCTTCCCGGTCAAACAGGTCGGTAAAGACCGTCTCTGCAGACAGCGCGCCGACGGCGAGCGGCGTTACGAATTCACGCGCGCCGTCCGTCATGACCGGGATTACGCGCGCACCACGTTCCTTGAGCCGCCGGATGAGATCGAGCGACTTGTACGCGGCAATGCCGCCGCTGATGATCAGGACAATGGCTTTGCCGTTCAGCATCAATGCGTTCCTCCCGAAGGGGCAGGTCTATCAGAATCCGGTGCGGAAATCTCGGGGGGCAGGCGAAACCACCTCGGTTCCGCGGCCCGTGATCTGATAAACGGCGAGGCCGCGTTCGTTGAGACCGTTGTTCGTGAAGCGGAACAGGCCGTCAATGCCGATGAAACCGTCGCGGTTGGTCAGGATGCGCTGCTGAAACCGCTGCGGTCCGGCGGACCGGATCAAGCCGGCGGCAAGGGTCACGCCGTCATAGACAAGACTTGCATTGCGCGGCGGCGGCGTCCCGTAGGTACTCTGGTAGCGCTGCGCGAAGCCCTGGAAGCCCTTGTCTTCCGGCCCTGCGAACCAGGCGCCTGCGAGCGAGGGACTGTTCTTCAGCTGCGCGGAGTCCCACTGGCCCGAGCCAAGCAGTTTGATCGTGCCGAAATTTGCGCCCTGGCTGGAAAGCGACTGAACGACCAGTGGCGGCACGTTGCCGCCTGCCGGAACGAACAGGGCGTCGATACTGTTGAGGACGGATTTCAAAGCGGCTGTTTTTGCGATCAGGTCCGACGTATCCGAGCCGGAGGCCTTGTAGCGCTGGATGGTCGCGATCCTGCCGCTGCCGCGTCCGACTTCCTGCCGGAAGGCTGCCTCGACGACCGCACCGTAGCTGTCGTCGGGGATCAGAGCCGCATAGGAGCGTTTCTGCTGGCTGTTGGCATAGCCGATGATGCGCTTGACGTCGGTTTCCGGCAGAAAGCTCAGGAGATAGACACCGCGCGTGGCGACCGAGGTGTCCGTTGAAAACGCGATGACCGGAATACCCGCGGCGCGCGCCGCTGCCGCGGCACCGGAAACAGCCGGCGCAAACACCGGTCCGAGGATCAGTTCCGCGCCTTCGGAAATGGCCGCCTGGGCGGCGGCACGCCCGCCCTCGGACGAACCGCCGGTGTCCTTCACCAGCAGCTGTACGTCCGCATTCGGGAAATTCTGAAGCGCCAGGGCGGCGGAATTCTTGAAAACGGTGCCGATGGAGGCATTGCCACCCGTGCTTCCAAGCGGCAGCAGCAACCCGACGCGTACACCACCCGTGCCGATAACTTCCCCGGTCGTCTGCGGCTGTCCTGTCGGCTGCACCTGGTCGCCGGGAAGGGATCCGAGCGAAGATCCGAGACACCCGGTGAGCGCGAAGGCACTGCTGCAGACCAGAGCCGTTTTCAGGAACTGGCGCCTCTGTTGCTGTCCGGTTTTGCCCCGCATTGCACTTGCCATTGTTATTTTTCCACTAACGGGAAGACTTACGTATTCACCGGTAGAATGTCCAGTTTTAGCGGCTTTTCGGTGGCATACCTGCCTGATGAACAGTGGATTTACCTTGCAACGGCGGTCTGCTGCCGTTAGCGCAGGACAAAAGTCGCTGTCCGGCAGGTATTGATGGGAGCTTTCATGGAGACCGAAACACGCTCGGAAAGGAATCGATTCAGCCTGTCCGAACACGCCTTTACCGCGCCCAATCTGGAGCCGGGGCTCTATATCGTTTCGACCCCGATCGGCAATCTCGGCGACATCACCGTCCGGGCCCTGGAGACACTTGCCGCCAGCAGCATGATCGCCTGCGAAGACACCCGCGTAACGTCGACCCTCACCCAGAAATTCGGGCTGAAGACGCCCCTGATGTCGTATCACGAACATAACGCGGACAAGCAAAGACCGAAAATCCTGGCCGAGCTCGAAGCCGGAAACGCGGTCGCGCTCGTGTCCGATGCGGGAACTCCCCTGGTTTCGGACCCAGGTTACCGCCTTGTGCGCGGCGTTCTGGCGGCAGGCTTCAAGGTGATTCCGATCCCGGGTGCATCCGCGCCGCTTGCCGGCATTGTCGCATCCGGCCTGCCAAGCGACACGGTGCTTTTCGCAGGCTTCCTGCCGCAAAAGGGCGGCCCGAAATCAAAACGGCTGGAGGACTTGGCAAAGGTGCCGGCAACGCTTGTGTTCTTCGAATCCCCGCATCGGACCGGGGCAACACTGGAGGCGATGTCCGATTTGCTCGGCGGCGCGCGCGAGGCCGTGGTTGCCCGGGAACTGACCAAGCGGTTCGAAACATTCGAACGCGGCACCCTGAGTGACCTTGCAAACCGGTTCGCGGACGCATCGCTCAAGGGTGAAATCGTCATTCTCGTAGGCCCGCCGGACGAGCGGCCCGAAGCGGACGCGTCTGATCTGGATGCGTTGCTTGCGGCCGCGCTCGAAGACATGCCGGTAAGCGCTGCCGCGAAGACAGTCGCGAAGGCGACCGGACTTGATCGCAGTGACGTCTACAAGCGTGCGCTGGAGCTGAAGTCGGGAGACCGGTGAACTTGGGACGCGGGAGGCCGCCATCTGAAACACGCCGCAAAGCGCATGCGCTGGGACTGTCGGCGGAAAGCCGGGCCGCCTGGTATCTGCGGCTCACCGGCTGGCGAATCCTGAAAAGGCGCTACAAGACCAAAGCGGGTGAAATCGACCTGATTGCGAAGAAACGCAAAACCGTTGCCTTTGTCGAGGTCAAGGCCCGCAAGACCCGTGAGGCGGCCATGGACGCGGTTACCCCGGCAAGCCAGAAGCGGATTGCACGGGCAGCAAAGATCTTCGTATCCGAACACCCCAAGGCCGGTTTTTTCACGCTGCGGTTCGACGTCATCATCATCCGCCCCTGGGCCCTGCCCGAGCGCATCGAAAACGCGTTCGAGGCGCGCGAGTAGATCCGCGGCAGCGGCCCGTCCCCTCAAACGCCCGGCGAATATGCTGGCCAGCTACCCGGACTTGCCCTCACGACACGTTGTAGGCGGCGATGGCCGCCATGTTGACGATGTCACTGTCCTTCGCGCCGATGGGAAGGATCTGGATGGACTTGTCGAAGCCGGTCAGAAGCGGGCCGATGACCGTGGCACCGCCGAGTTCCTGCAGCATCTTGGTTGAAATCGATGCGGAGTGGAATGCGGGCATGACAAGCACGTTGGCGGGTCCTGACAGCCGGCAGAACGGGTAGGCGGCCATACGGTCCATGTTCAGGGCCACATCTGCCGCCATGTCGCCGTCATACTCGAAATCCACCCGGCGGCGATCCAGGATCTTGACCGCCTCGATGACTTTTTCGGAGCGCTCGCCGCGCGGATGGCCGAAGGTGGAATAGGCCAGCATGGCAACGCGCGGCTCGTAACCGAGCTTGCGCGCAACATGGGCGGCTTCTTCGGCAATATCGGCCAGTTCCTCCGAATTGGGCATGTCGATGACGGCGGTATCGGCGATCACGACGTTGCGGCCGCGGACAAGGGCGAGCGACACGCCGATGACCCTGTGGCCTGGCTTGGGGTCGATGGTCGCCTTTACCGTGTCGAGCGCAACGGAATAATTCCGAGTCAGGCCGGTGACCATGGCATCGGCATCGCCCCGGGCGACCATGATCGCGCCCCAGTAATTCCGGTCGTTGTTGACCATGCGCTGGCAGTCGCGCAGCAGGTATCCGCGCCGCTGGAGGCGGCCGTAGAGATATTGCGCATAGTCGGCATTGCGGTCCGACAGGCGCGCGTTTTGAATGGAAATGCCGGGCCGGTCGATATCGACGCCCGCCTGGTGCGCCATGTTGGTGATTTCGTCCTCCCGGCCAATGAGAATCGCCTCGCCGAGGCCCTGTGCCACGAAGGCTGCCGCTGCCCGGATCACCGGCTCTTCCTCGCCCTCGGCAAAGACCACGCGCTTCGGCTGCTGGCGGACCTTGCTGAAGATCCGCTGCAGCGTGCCGGCAATCGGGTCGCGCCGGGCGGAGAGCTGAAGCTTGTAGGCTTCCATGTCCACGATCGGACGCTTGGCGACGCCCGAATCCATCGCTGCCTGGGCAACCGCCGGTGGAATGGCGTGGATCAGACGTGGATCGAATGGCACCGGGATGATGTATTCCGGACCGAATTTCGGCCGGTTGCCGCGATAGGCGGCGGCGACCTCGTCGGGCACCTCTTCGCGCGCGAGCTGTGCAAGCGCCTGGGCGCAGGCGACCTTCATCTCGTCATTGATCGTCGTGGCGTGAACGTCGAGCGCGCCCCGGAAAATATAGGGAAATCCGAGCACGTTGTTGACCTGGTTCGGATAGTCCGAGCGCCCGGTTGCGACGATGGCATCGTCCCGGACGGCAGCGGCCTCTTCCGGCGTGATTTCCGGGTCGGGGTTCGCCATGGCAAAAATGATCGGGTTCGGCGCCATGACCCGCAACATGTCCGGCGTTAGCGCGCCCTTGACCGAGACGCCGAAGAAAACGTCCGCGCCCTTCATCGCATCATAGAGCGAGCGGTCCGGGGTTTCGATGGCATGAGCGGATTTCCACTGGTTCATGCCCTCGGCACGGCCCTTGTAGATCACGCCCTTGGTGTCGCACAGGGTGATGTTGTCGTGGGGAATGCCCATCGCCTTGACGAGTTCGATGCAGGCGATGCCCGCAGCGCCGGCGCCGTTGCAGACGACCTTTGTGGTTTTCATATCCCGGCCGGTCAGGTGCAGCGCGTTGAACAGTCCGGCCGCGGCGATGATCGCCGTTCCGTGCTGGTCATCATGGAAAACGGGAATGTCCATCAGCTCGCGCAGACGCTGCTCGATGATGAAACAGTCGGGCGCCTTGATGTCCTCCAGGTTGATCCCGCCGAAGGAAGGGCCGAGATAACGGACGGAATTGATGAATTCCTCCACGTCCTGGGTTTCGACTTCCAGATCGATGGAATCGACATCCGCAAAGCGTTTGAACAGAACCGACTTGCCCTCCATGACCGGCTTGGACGCAAGCGCGCCGAGATTGCCGAGACCCAGAATGGCGGAGCCATTGGAAATCACGGCGACGAGATTTCCCTTCGTGGTGTAGTCGTAGGCCCGGCTCGGATCGTCCGCGATCGCCAGGACCGGCACCGCCACGCCCGGCGAATAGGCAAGCGACAGATCGCGCTGCGTCGCCATCGGTTTGGTCGGCGTGACTTCCAGTTTTCCCGGACGGCCCTGCTGGTGAAATTGCAGTGCTTCCTGGTCGGTAAAACTGATGCTTGTTTTCGGCGAAGACTTTTCGGTGGACATGACGCGGGCGTTTCCTCTTCGTCGCACTTCTTGATGAGGCGGGGACCTGACCTTATCCCCTGGAAAATGAAGCCTCAAGCCAAGATGGCATACCCCTTTTGTGGAATGACGGCCAAGGTTTGCTACGTATTTCACATGAGTGAGCAGAGCGCGCAGAAAATCGCCCCGGCGGACCAGAAGGTCACGCCGATGATGGCCCAGTTCATGGAAATCAAGACTGCCAATCCGGACAGCCTGCTGTTCTACCGGATGGGTGACTTCTACGAATTGTTTTTCGAAGATGCCGAAATTGCCTCGCAGGCTCTCGGCATCACGCTCACGAAGCGCGGCAAGCACCAGGGCGCCGACATCCCGATGTGCGGCGTACCGGTTCATGCAGCCGACGATTACCTGCAAAAACTCATCGCCAAGGGACACCGGGTCTCCGTCTGCGAACAGACCGAAGACCCCGCAGAAGCCAAGAAGCGCGGGTCGAAATCCGTGGTGCGCAGGGACGTGGTGCGGCTGGTGACGCCTGGCACCCTGACCGAAGAGCGGCTGCTCGATGCGGGGGCGAACAACTACCTGATGGCCCTGACCCGTCTGAAAGGCGGGTCTCTCGGCAATGATGCGGTGTTCGGTCTGGCCTGGATCGACATGTCGACGGGCTCCTTCCAGGTTTCGGAAACAGACCAGCAACGGCTTGCGGCCGACCTTGCGCAGGTGTCGCCGCGCGAACTGATCCTTGCCGACACGCTCCTGCAGGAGAGCGACCTTCGACTTCTCGCGGAGCAATCGGGCAGCGCCCTGTCACCGGTCCCGCGCGCCTTTTTCGACAGTTCCACAGCAAGCGACCGGCTGGGTCACTATTTCGGCGTGAAAACGCTCGACGGCTACGGGACGTTCAGCCGGGCGGAACTTTCCGCTGCGGCAGGGATCCTGTCCTATATCGAACGCACGCAGCTTGGCGAACGGCCGCCGCTCGACCCGCCCGTGCGCGAGGCCGGTGCCGGCCGCATGCTGATCGACCCGGCGACGCGGGCCAATCTCGAACTTGCGCGCACGCTCTCCGGCGAAAAGCAGGGATCGCTGCTCGCCACCATAGACAGGACGGTCACCGGAGGCGGGTCGCGTCTTCTAGCCAGCCGGCTTGCGGGACCGCTGGTCGCGGTCGATGCCATCCAGCAACGGCATGAGTCCGTTGCCTACTTCCTGGCCAACGAAATCATGCGGGAAGGGTTGCGGCAGACGCTGAAGGGCGCACCCGACATGGCGCGGGCGCTGTCCCGGATCGCACTCAATCGCGGCGGACCGCGCGACATTCTGAGCGTTGCGCAGGGCCTGGCGGCTGCACGTGCGGTTCTTGACCAGACCCGGATCGGAGACATTCCACCGGAGATCGCAGATGCCCGTCAAAGCCTGGAACACGCGCCGCACGGCCTCGGCGAACGGCTTGTCAGCGCGATCAAGGAGGAGCCGCCGCTCCTGAAACGGGACGGTGGCTTTGTCGCAACCGGATACAGTTCCGATCTAGATGAGTTGCGCGCGCTGCGCGACGAAAGCCGCAAGGTGATTGCAAAGCTGCAGGCGGATTATTCGGAAGAACTCGGTCTCCGTTCCCTGAAAATCAAGCACAATAACGTGCTCGGCTGGTTCATCGAGGCCCCCACCGCCCAGACGGAAAAGCTGACTGCAGATCCGGCACGGTTCATTCACCGTCAGACCATGGCGGGCGCCATGCGATTCACGACGACTGAACTGGCGGATCTGGAGTCGAAAATTGCCAGCGCGGGCGAACGGGCGCTCGCCATTGAACTGGAGATTTTCGACCAGCTGGCGCAGGCAATCATCGATGCGGGAGAAGCGATCAAGGCAGCCGCACAAGGGCTCAGCGTTCTGGATGTTTCCGCTGCGCTGGCGAAGCTGGCCCAGGATGAAAATTACGCCAGGCCAGTTGTCGACGACAGCCGCGCCTTCGATATCAGGGGCGGCCGCCACCCGGTGGTGGAGCGCGCGCTCAGGACATCGGGCGGTGACAGCTTTGTCGCCAACGATGCCAATCTCGGACCCGGTGCGTCGGAGGAAACCGGACGTATCTGGCTGATCACCGGTCCGAACATGGCCGGTAAATCGACGTTCCTGCGCCAGAATGCCCTGATCGCGGTCCTTGCCCAGATGGGCTCATTCGTGCCGGCAACAGATGCTCATATCGGTATTGTCGACAGGCTGTTTTCCCGCGTGGGTGCTGCGGACGACCTTGCGCGAGGCAGATCGACCTTCATGGTCGAGATGGTCGAAACCGCCGCCATCCTCAACCAGGCAGGAGACCGCTCGCTGGTGATCCTCGACGAGATCGGGCGTGGAACCGCCACCTTCGACGGCCTGTCGATCGCCTGGGCAACGATCGAGCATCTGCACGAGGTCAATCGCTCGCGGGCGTTGTTTGCAACCCACTATCACGAACTGACGGCGCTCTCGGCAAAGCTCGAGCGGCTTTCAAATGCGACCGTGTCCGTCAAGGAATGGAACGGCGAGGTGATCTTCCTGCACGAAATCGTGCCCGGCGCTGCGGACCGCTCCTACGGCATCCAGGTGGCCAAGCTTGCCGGATTGCCGGCAAAGGTGGTCGAACGGTCAAAGCAGGTTCTGGGTCAGCTGGAGGAACAGGATAGGCGGTCGCCGGCGGAAAGCCTGATCGACGAGTTGCCGCTCTTTGCCAGCATCGCGGCAGCCCCGCCCAGCGCGCCCAACGCGCCCGGCGAACCTGACCCCGTAGTCTCGGCACTGGAGGAGATCGACCCGGACGACATGACACCGAGGGAGGCCCTCGACGCGCTTTACCGGCTGAAGACACTGCAGACGCGCATCCCGGACTGACTGCTCTTTTTGCGTGACCCGGCCCACAAGTCAGACTAGGCTACGCGCACCTGCCTGACCCTTCCATGTGCGGCGATTCCGACAATGTGTTCCCTTTCGCAACTCCCCCGACAGGTGTTGCTGATCATGCTTTTGCAGTTCATCAAGAGCCTCGGCGCCTCGGCGCTGATTCCCCTGATGAGCTTCTTCATCGTTGAAGGTCTCGGATCAAGTCCGTGGCAGGTCGGATTCTATACCGGGCTGGTGATGCCGCTCACCCTGATTGCAAACCGGTGGGCGGGGGAGCGTCTCGACCACGGCTTTCCGGTCAAACGCCTGCTTTTGATGTCAATCGCCGCCTTCATCTTGGCAACGGCGCTGCTGACGCGCGTTTCCGGGCTGGTGATGCTGGTTCTTCTCGTTGCTCCCCTGATGGGCCTCGCCAACATGGGGTCGGGAACGATTTTCACCTATGCGCGTCTCTATGCGGAACGCAACGGGCTCGATGTCGCCCGGATCAATTCCTGGCTTCGCATGATGGTGTCCCTGGCCTGGATGATCGGACCGGCGGCGTCCTTCACGCTGGTTTCCCTGTTCGGCTTCGCCCCCACATTCCTGAGCGCCTGTGTCGTCGGTCTGTGTTTCCTGGTTCTGACGTGGCGCATAGTACCGGCAGGGTTCAGATCCGAGCGCAAGCAAAAGACCGACGCCGGCAAGGAGCCCGTCAACTGGGCCCTGCTGATTGCCGGACTGACCTGCCTCGGCTTCATCATCACGAACACGCTCTTTGTCTCCGCAATGCCGCTGTTTTTCGTGAAGGAAATCGGCCTTCCCGGGTCAACGCCCGGCCTGTCCCTGTCGGTCAAATGCCTGGTCGAGGTGTTTGTGATCTTCTGGTCCGTCCGGCTGGCCGAACGCATCGGGATACGCCAGGTCCTGATGGTCGCGGCCGTTCTGGCGCCAACCAGCATGATCCTGTTTACCCAGGTTACGGAATTCTGGCACGTGATGGCTGCCTCCGTCATCGAAGGCACATATTACGGACTGTTTGCCGGGGTCTCGATCAGCTACGTGCAAAGCTTTGCGCCCGACCGGCCCGGTCGCGCAACCGCCGTTTACATGAACAGCCTGTTTCTGGGTGGCATGATCGGCAGCGTCTCGATGGGTATCATCGCCAGCGCAACGGATTTCAAGACCGTGCTCTATGTCGCCGCCGGATCTTCCGTGGTGGCTCTCTTGATCTTGCTGGCAACGCTGCGGATGAGACCGGATCCCGCTCAGGAAACCGTCTGAACACCGCCGGCTTTTGCGACCGACAATGCATTGGCCATCGCGCCCGCGAATGTCGTGCGGTCATCCGGGTTGAGGAAATTGCCCAGATCGACGCTTTCGCCCCGGCTTGTCAGCGTGATCTTCACCACGCCCTCGTCCTCGATCCGGTCGATCGAAAGCCGCACCCAGAAAGGATTGAAGCAGAATTCCTGATACCGTTTTCCCGGTCCAACCTTTCTAATGATCAGCTCGTTGCGCGAAACAATCACTTCTTCATGGGTTCGCGCAGACTTGTAGTTCATGCGGAACGCCAGCCAGAGCAGCGCGATATCCAGGCCGAAAAAGCCGAAAACCGGCCAGGCCCCGATGCTCCAGAACAGAATTCCGGCAACAAAGCTGACCGCACCGAAACACAGCATCAGGATCATGAATCCGTTGGGACCGAGCGACCGATGAGGTGTCAGTACGGCCGTGAAAAACGGCTGGTCCAGCTCATCAGTCCGATCACTATTCTCGGAATTCGGATTGTTCTCGCTCATGAGGTCTGATTATAGAGGGTTCATGACCCAAGCAAAGAGCCCCACCACCCGCAAATCCCAAAAACGGCCCGCCAAACAGAAGAAGGCCAAGAAGACGGCCCCTTCCGTGGACAATCCCGGCAAGGTCCTGAAGCGGTCGCGCTATAACAAGGCCGAGGCCTACGCCATTTTTCAGAGGTTCCACGCGGACAACCCCGAACCGGAAGGCGAACTCGACTATGTCAACGCCTTCACGCTGCTGGTTGCGGTGGTCCTTTCGGCGCAGGCAACCGATGTCGGCGTGAACCGGGCCACGAAAAACCTGTTTCAGATCGCCGACACGCCGGAGAAAATGCTGGCGCTCGGCGAAGACCGGGTGCGGGAGGAAATCAAGACGATCGGCCTCTACAAGAACAAGGCGAAAAACGTCATCCTCCTGTCGGAGCAGCTGATCCGGGATCACGACGGGATCGTGCCTGAAGACCGGGAAGCGCTGGAGGAACTGCCCGGTGTCGGGCGCAAGACGGCCAACGTGGTCCTGAATATCTATTTCGGTCATCCCACAATCGCGGTCGACACGCATCTCTTCCGCCTTGGCAACAGGATCGGGATCGCGCCGGGCAAGACGCCGCTCGATGTCGAAAAGGCAATGGAGAGAGCCGTTCCGAAGGAATTTTCCCTTCATGCGCACCACTGGCTGATCCTTCACGGGCGCTATATCTGCAAGGCACGCAAACCCGAGTGCAGACGCTGTGTCATCTACGACTTGTGCAGGAGCCCGGAAAGGGAGCTGTTCGACGCGGTTCCGGAGATAGCGGTGCGCACGAAAGCCTTGATTGAAAGGGGTGATGTCGCTTGAGTTTGTCCAGCGGATCCGTTCCGGAAAGCAGCCGGCTGACTTTCCGTCTGCCGACAGTGGAAGACGCATCCTTCTACAACACGCTCATGAATGAACCGGACTATCACAGGTTCATCGCCGATCGCGGTATCCGTTCGGACGCAGATGCCGCCACCTTCATTGAAACGAAAACGCTGGCGCATTTTGCCGAACACAAGGCCGGTCTCTGGCTTGTCGAACTGAAGGCCACGGGCGCGCCGGTCGGAGCCTGCGGCCTCGTGGTCCGCGACGATCTCGACTGTCCGGATCTCGGCTATGCGTTCCTGGAAGAAGCGCGCGGCAAAGGGTATGCAAGAGAAGCTGCGGGCGCCGTGCTTGACTTCGTCAGGGAAACGATGGATTTGCCGATGATCTGCGCAATCACGCATACGGAAAACGCGCGGTCAGCCAGCTTGCTTCTGAAACTCGGGTTTACCGCAAGGGGCCAGCGTTACCTCGCGGCCTATGACGATACATCCGACTATTTCGAATTTGAATTCGACCGAGGCGCGGCGTGACCGAAGGGCGCTGCCCGGTTAGCGCTTCTCGCGCACCCTGACAACCACGTCCACGCGCACGATTTCCATGCCATCCGGAGCGTCCGGGATCGCGCCGATACCGACACCTTCACCCGGAATATCAATCACCCTGTTCTCACCCTCGATGAAGAAGTGATGGTGATCGGAAACGTTGGTGTCGAAATAGGTCTTGTTGCCGTCAATCGCGACTTCGCGAAGCAGGCCTGCCTCGGTGAACTGGTGCAGCGTGTTGTAGACAGTCGCAAGCGAAACCGGAACGTCCGCAGCAACAGCTTCCTCATGAAGAAGCTCCGCCGAGATGTGACGGTCGCCTTTGGAATAAAGCAATTCGGCCAGCGAAACGCGTTGGCGGGTCGGCCGCAAACCAGCGGTTCGCAGTATGTTGGTCACATCCTTGCCGGTCGTTTCCATCGCCGTCTGCGTCGTCATTCCTGTTTGTTCCAAGCTTAAGCCCCTGTTTTGACAAACTATTTCAAGAATAGCGATTGCCGGTTAAGGGTCCGTTGCACAAAATGTTCGCCTATATCTGCCATTTCTTGTGCCTGAAATGCAAGTTTTAACCGCACAGCAGCATAAATCGCGCCGGCAATATTTAACCTGGACTTTTGCTCAAAACTTGCCGAATGGCCTCAGACTCCCTGTAATTTCACGCAAGTGACATCTTTCGGACATGGTTCCCCTGTGTTAGGAAGGCGCCGCAAACAGAACCAAAAACAAACCCGTTCCGACAACGGATTGTGGGTAGGAAGCAAGAAAACGGATCCTGAATGACCGAGCGCCGCTCCAGCTACGACTACGAAGATCTCCTCGCCTGCGGCCGCGGCGAGCTTTTCGGGCCGGGCAATGCCCAGTTGCCACTCCCGCCGATGCTGATGTTCGACCGTATCACGGACATCTCCGAAACGGGGGGTGAATTCGACAAGGGATATGCGCGCGCCGAATTCGATATCAAGCCTGACCTGTGGTTTTTCCCGTGCCACTTCCAGGGCAATCCGGTCATGCCGGGATGCTTGGGACTGGATGCGTTGTGGCAGTTGACGGGTTTCGTGCTCGGCTGGCTCGGGCTGGAAGGAAAAGGCATGGCGCTTTCCACCGGCGAGATCAAGTTCAAGGGCATGGTCACACCGGATGTGAAGCTGGTCGAATACGGTATCGACTTCAAACGCATCATGAAAGGCCGGCTGGTTCTCGGTATTGCTGACGGTTGGCTGAAGGCCGATGGTGAACAGATCTACAAGGCAACGGATCTGCGCGTCGGCCTCGCAAAAACCTGAGGCCCAACTCTTCAACAGCAAGCAACCGGCGTTTCTTTTTCTTGGGAGCGCCGGTTTGTGCATTATGTAAGGCATTGAGCCGAACGGCGGACAGAGGCTCATGCACCGGAAAAATTAGGAGACCGCAATGAGACGCGTTGTCGTCACCGGTATCGGAATCGTATCATCCATCGGATCGAATGCCCAGGAAGTGCTGGCCAGCCTCCGGGAAGGAAAATCCGGAATTCAATTTGCCCCTGACTACGCGGAACACGGTTTCCGCAGCCAGGTTCACGGCATGCCGGATGTCGATATCCCCTCCCTGATCGACAAGCGGCAATTGCGCTTCATGGGCGATGGTGCGGCCTATAACTACATCTCGATGCAGCAGGCGATTGCCGACAGCGGCCTCGAAGACAGCGACGTGTCCAACACACGCACGGGCCTGATCATGGGATCCGGCGGTCCTTCCACCAAGAACCTTT
>JBCBUA010000138.1:13231-14899 GCA_039818365.1 Pseudomonadota bacterium | reverse complement strand
CTCCAGAAGGGGAACGAGCGCAAAGGCGGCAATTCGTGCCTCGCCGAGCGATACCTTGAGCGCATGCGGTTCCACTGGCCCGACGTCCTGCCAGAGATGGGCGATGGCCTGTTCGAACGGGATCAGGCCCGCAAGGTCCTCGATCTTCCTGCCGCGCAGGATCAGAACGCCGTTCTGTCCATCGACCGAACTCAGCCGGGTTGTGGCGGCAACAACACCGTCAAGTCCCGCGGTCGGATCCTGCTGCATCTGAGCCGGATTTGGCACTTCTGTCATGGTCAGCTCCTCTTTTGGTGGCGCTCAGATAGATGAAAAAATTTGCATTGATCAATGTTGACAATTACAATCAATATATGAGCACACCCATTTTTCTTTCTGCCAAGGAAGCGGCGACGGAACTCGGCGTTCAGCCCGCGACACTTTATGCCTATGTCAGCCGCGGCCTGATTTCTTCGGTTGCCGGCCCGGGAAAGAAGCGCCGCTACGACGCCGCCGACGTCCGACGTCTCAAGGGACGGCGGCAGGTCGAAGACCATACCGGTGCGCGCCCGCTGACCGGCGACCCGGTCCTTGAGACCGAACTCACACTGATTTCGGAGTTGGGCCCGGTCTATCGTGGAAGGCGGGCGAAAGACCTCGCCGAGACATCGACGCTGGAAAGCGTTGCAACGCTTCTTTGGGCATCACCCGACGATCCGTTCGCCGGCAACGTTCCGGAAGACCCGCCTGCGCTGCCCGCAGGGCTTGCACCGCTCGACCGTCTCATGATGGCGCTGGCCGCCTGGCCCTTGCAGGACCGGGCGGCCTTCACGCTCGCCCCCCGATTGTTGCAGACAAAGGGCGCGGCCCTGCTGCGCTATTGTGTCGCCGCGCTTCTCGATCAGCATCCCGTGGCGGTTCCGATCCACACCCAGATCGCCGATGCCTTCAAGGTGTCGGCGAGTGCGAAAAACGTGATCCGGGCGGCGCTGGTTCTGTGTGCCGATCATGAACTCAACACCAGTGCCTTCGCCGCGCGCTGCGCGGCGTCAACACGCGCACCGCTCCACTCGGCCCTCCTGTCCGGTCTCGGCGCGTTTGCCGGGCCGCGCCATGGTGCAGCGCCAGACCGGGCGGCCGCCTGGCTCTCGGAGATCCAGTCAGAGACGGACATAGAGCAGGCCCTAGCGGACCGGCTGGCGCGCGGCGAAACGCTGCCCGGCTTCGGACACTCGGTCTATCAGGATCGCGACCCGCGCGCGGATTGTCTGTTGGACATTCTCTATCGAACGGAAGCGGACAATCCTTTCGTTGCGCGTTTGCCGGAGCTGACCACGGCGGCGGACGGTCTGTTCGGTCTGCCGCCGAACATAGATTTCGCGCTGGCGGCGATCCAGAAAACCTATGATCTGCCCAAAGACGCCGCCAAGATCATCTTCTGTGCTGCGCGCGTCACCGGCTGGATTGCGCATGCGCTGGAGCAGTATGCGGCTCATGAAAAGATCCGTCCGCGGGCGGCCTATGTCGGAGAACGGCCTGAATAACAGAGTCTCTGCTTGATCAGGCAAAGACGAGAACCCCAGGTGATGGGCTAGGGTGGGGAGAAGAGGCATGACGGGTATTATTGAACATGTCGCCAATGTCATGGTGCCCGTGCTGCTCTGCGTGCTGCTCGGTTACGCCCTGGCC
>JBCBUA010000138.1:0-13133 GCA_039818365.1 Pseudomonadota bacterium | reverse complement strand
CGTGACGGGTATTATTGAACATGTCGCCAATGTCATGGTGCCCGTGCTGCTCTGCGTGCTGCTCGGTTACGCCCTGGCCTATTTCAAGGCCCCATACGACCGAAAGCTCTTCGGCTCGCTTGTCTCCAATGTGGGCTATCCGACCCTGATCCTGTCTCACCTGGCCAAGGAACATATCCAGCTCGAGACGTTTCTGGCCGTGCTCGGCGCGGCCTTGGCGATGGTCGCAATTTTCGGTGTACTCGGCTTTGTCGTCCTGAAACTGATGCGTGTTTCGATCAGGGCCTACCTGGCACCGATGATGCTGTCGAATGTCGGCAATATCGGCCTGCCGGTCGCAACGCTCGCTTTCGGCGCGGAGGGTGGCGCCGTGGCGATCGGCTTCATCGTGGTCGTCCTGACGGCGATCTTCACGATCGGCATCGCGATTCCGATGGGGCGGCCCGATTTCAAGGCCCTTGCGCGCCAACCGGTGATCTATGCGGTCATCCTGGCGCTTCTATTACTGGCAACAGGCTGGAAGATCCCCGGACCGATCGACCAGAGCCTGGAAATCCTTGGAGGGCTCGCCATTCCCATCATGCTGCTCACGCTCGGTCACAGCCTCGAGACGCTGAAACTGAGCGGCGTTTCGCGTGCAGTGTTCCTGTCGCTGATCCATATCGGCATTTCGGCGGTTGCCGCCTTTGCGATCACGCATGTGCTGACGCTTGATGCCAGGATCGAGAGTGTCATCGTGCTCTTGTGCTTCATGCCGCCCTCCGTTGCGACATATCTGGCGATTTCCCAGCATCAGCCCGATCACGCCAACGGCGTGGCCGCGTTCATATTCGTCTCCACCTGCCTGACGCTGGTGACGCTGCCGCTCGTCCTGACTTACTGGGCGACCGGTTAGACGCGATAGGCGAAGTGCACGATGCGCTTGTCGCCGCGTTGCTCCTCGTTGAGCTCCGTCCAGCCGGCGCGTTTGTACCAGGCCCTGTTGTCATGCATCAGGACATTGGTATAGAGGCGAAGCTCCTGATAACCCAGGTCGCGCGCGCATGTGTAAGCCCAGTGCAGCATTTGCCGTCCGAGGCCTTCGCCCTGCCTGTCGGGGTCCACGGCAATGCTTTCGATCAGAAGGTGATCGTCCTGGGGAACCAGAACGAGGCTCGCACCAATGCCGGCCGCGCTGCGCATGACCCACACGTCGGCCGTTCCAATGAGAGCGGCATAATCCGCCGTCATCGGCAACGGAACCGCGTTCATGATCGGAATGAACCTTTCATAGGCGCGCCGGGCGAGTTCCGTCAGATCAGCCGCATCCTCCGGTGTTGCCCTTTCGGGATCGTTTCCCGTCTCGTTCCGCTCCATCCCGCTCAGGGCCGGGCCTTCATGAACGATTCAAAATCGCTCATGCCTTGCGCCCGGTCGAAACACCCGAAGGCACCGCCGTCTTTCATGTCCTCGGCCGCGGCAACGAAGGCACCAAGGGCAATCCGCGCAAGTCCGGCACCGATCGACACGCGCGCGACGCCCATATCCGCGAGTTCCTTTCGGGTCAGGTGAAAGTTCTTGCGTCCTGCCAGGATGTTGACCGGTCTGTCGACGGCGGCGAGCACGGTGGCGATCTGCTCCTTGTCCTTCAGTTGTGGCGCATAAAGGCAGTCGGCACCCGCCTCGGCGAAGGCGTTCAGCCGCTTGATCGTCTCCTCTAGCTCGAAAGCGGTCTTGACCGGACCTTCGCTCCTCGCGGTCAGCACGAAATCGGGCGCAGCGCTCATTTTCGCATCGACCGCGGCCTTGATCCGGTCGACTGCCTGATCGAGCGGATAGGTGGGGTCCTGCGGATCGGTGGTGTAGTCCTCGATCGAGCATCCCGCTAGCCCGACTTCGATCGCGCCTCTGATCGTCTCGGCGACATCGTCGGGGCTGTGACCGAAGCCGTTTTCGAGATCCCCGTTCACCGGCAGGCTGGTCGCGCTGATGATATCTGCGGCGTGAGCGAGCGCGTCGTCGCGGGTGATGTGTCCCTCGGCGTCGCGCACGCCCTTGGTCCAGGCGAAACCTGCGCTAGAAGTCGCCATCGCATCGAAGCGCATTCCATCGAGAATGCGCGCAGATCCGATGTCAAAGGGATTGGGCATCAGGAACGCCCGCCCTTTCTCGTGTAGGGCCTTGAAAGCAGCACAACGGTCGGCGGCGGTCTGCATGGCGCAATTCTCCCTTTGGTTGCTGAAAGCGGATCTGTCATCCCAAGTTTAGCACGAGATGCCGTTTCGGGACCGGACGCTTCCAAAACACGTGGCCGGATGCCAGCACCAGTTTATTCAAAAAGAAGGAACCGGTTTGACGGGCAGGGCCACCTGAACGGGAAAAGAGCAGGTCGGCGCTTTTGCCTAGCTCATTTTCAAGCCTTTCGCGACGTGGCAGATGGCCAAAACGGCCCAATCCGAAGGACGACAAAATGGCTGTACCTCGCAGCGTCACCGCGCTTGACCGGGCAAAAAGCCCGCTCCGCACACGCTTCCTCCCGAGATTTTGCCATTTCTGCCGCCAAACCGGCTTCATTTATGGGTCTGTACCCTATGCTTCGGCGCGAACCACCTTTGCGGCGAAGCAGCCCCGCTTTGCGAAATGAAGGTGCAGATAGTCCGCATCCGCATTGTTGAAAAACTTTGTTATCAGCCCGTCAACCTTGTGCCCGTCGATGACATCGGCATCGATGATTTCGTGCGCCGCGTTGAATGCGCGGACCGACAGCAACCGGCTCGAAATGGAATCGGGCACAACACCGGGGGCCGGGCGATTTTCCAGCGCGCCGTCCCCGACATAGATCGCATGACGTGACCGATAGGGTGTCTCGCCTGGCTGATGTTCGAAATTCAGAAGGAAGACGCGCTTTCCTTCTGGAAGGTCGGTCAGGGACACCCGGCAGGGGGCGCTGCCATTGGACACGTGAACCTGCACATCCTGCTGCGCGAGTTCTTCGTCCGTGAGCCCGTAGAGATGGGAAAACGCGCCTTCGGGAAGGGGATTGATCTGAAACATGGACAGTCTCCTCAGTGGATCTGAGACGACCTTAAAAACGAGTTGTCTGCGAGGCGACCCGATTTGCGAGCGGTTACTCGACGACAGTTTGCTGCCGGTGCCAGCCGACTAGCAGGATCATGCCCATGATCACGAGATAGGGCAGATGGAAGCGGGTTTCGTAATGCGGGAACACGACATATTTGGCGCAGACCGAGGTGAAGGCCGCATAGAGCAGAACCTTCGACCGGAGGTCCATACGATCGGGAGACACGCATTTTGCAAAAAAGAGCACCAACCCAAACAGGACTGCAATCCAGGTGAAGCCCATGATCGCCCTGACCGTCGACCGGACAAGCATTTCGATGTAGGCGCCAATGGAAAAGGGGGGATCGAAGTCTTTCAGCGTCGGCACATATTCGATATGCGTGAACCACATGTGCACCCACCAGCCGGGGTGATCCGCACCGCGCGTCAGCCAGACATAGATCCCGAGGCATGCTGCAAAGCAGGCGGACATCGCCCAGCGCCCTGGCCCGTAGATCGCGGCGAACACGAAGAACACGCCGACAAAGGCAAGATGATCCGGCCTTACCAGAAACGCGCAGACGAGCGAGAGCGCGGCAGGCACATCCCACCTTTCCAGAAAGAAGAACGCCGCCAGCAACAAGAAGAAGGTCGCGTAAAGGTCCGGCGAAACGAGCTGTGCGGCATAGCCGAAGCTGCACAGCATGAGGAAGGCTGCCACCACTGGCCCGTAGCGGAGTGTCCCGGTCCGGCCGAGCCAGACCAGCAGGACGGTGCCGACGGCGAATACGGACACGAGTGAAATCAGCCGGAACGCCTCGACGGGACCGGTGAGGCCCGAGAAAAGGCGTGCGGTTTCGACGTAGAGCACCTTGAGCCGATAGAAGCCGAGCATTGTCTGGAACGCGTCCGCATCCTTCGCCTGGTGGATGCGGTAGGGCCTGTCTTCCGTGAGCGTGACATATTCGCCCTCGCTGACATTGGCCTTCACGAGTGCATAGGTCTTCGCATGCAGATCGGCGGCGTCGGCGGTTTCGGGCTCGATCGCGGTCGCCGTATAGGCCAGCATGTCCCAGTTGGAAACCGGAAACACCTGCACCACGGCTGCCGTCATCAGGATGAACAGGCACAGCACCGCCGCTCCGATCCAGCTCCGCAGGGGACGGTAGATACGGCCTGCAAGACCGAAACACGTCAGGAAAACACCTTCCAGACTGCGCTGTGCAAAGTTGGACATGAAGTGAGCCTCGCCTGCGGAACCGGCTCAGTTGTTGCAAAGTCTCGTAAGAATTACGTAAACGCGACAGATTACGACCTAACGGCCGCGCCGCGCCATGCCCAGCGAGGACGGCGCGGTTTCGCGGAACCTGAACTTTTCGTAGAGCCGGTTTGCAGGCACATCCGCGATCAGGCTCACATAGATCGACGGCGGCAATTCGGTCTCGATATGAGTGACCAGCGCCGTCATGACTTTCTGCCCAAGCCCCTGCCCCTGATAATCCGGATGCACGACGATATCGGTCACCTGAACGAACAGGCCGCCGTCCCCGACCAGCCGTCCCATGCCGACCGCTGTCTCGCCGTCATAAAGCATGACGGAATAAAGGCTGTTCTTGAGACCGGTCTCGGCCGCCTGCCTCTCGTAGGGGCTGAGCCCGCCGGCGGCGCGCAAGGCAAGATAGGTGTCCGGGTCCGGCGTCTTCGCGATCACGCTGATGGTCATATCGGTTCCAGCTCCGTTCAATTGTTCGCCTTGTTGCCTGTCCGGGCGTCTTCATCTTTAGTCCGCGGTGAATTTGTTCGCCAGAGGGGCCTTATTCATCCAGCGGCTAGCTTGACCGGACGCCGTCGCTTGTGCCTCCATCCGGAAAACGGATAGTGGAGGAATGATGCACGACCTCGGGGCATGGGATTACGTAATTGTCGGCGCCGGCACCGCAGGCTGCGTTCTGGCAAACCGCCTGTCGGAAGACCCCGATGTCAAGGTGTTGCTGCTGGAAGCGGGCAAACGCGACAACTACATCTGGGTCCATATTCCGGTTGGCTACCTCTACTGCATCGGCAACCCGCGCGTCGACTGGGGCTTCAAGACCGCACCGGAAACGGGCCTGAACGGCCGGTCACTGCTTTATCCGCGCGGCAAGGTGCTCGGCGGCTGTTCCTCGATCAACGGCATGATCTACATGCGTGGCCAGGCCTGGGATTATGACCACTGGCGCCAGCTCGGGCTGACCGGATGGGGCTGGGAAGACGTGCTGCCCTATTTCAGGAAATCGGAAGACCACTATGCGCTGGACGATGACACGCACGGCCAGGGCGGCAATCTCAGGGTGGAAGCGCAGCGCATGTCCTGGGAGGTGCTCGATGCGTTCCGGGAAGCCTGTGCGCAGACCGGCATTCCCAAGACCGCCGATTTCAACACGGGCGACAATTCCGGATCGGCCTATTTTCAGGTCAACCAGAAATCGGGGCTGCGATGGAACGGCGCCAGGGCCTTCCTGCGCCCGGCTCAGAACCGCTCCAATCTCAAGGTGCTGACCGAGGCACATGCCGAGCGCATCGAATTCGAAAACGGCAAGGCGCGCGGACTGACGCTGGACGTCGCGGGCGAGCCGGCAACCCTGCGCGTGGACGGAGAGCTGATCCTCTCGGCTGGCTCCGTCGGCTCGCCGCAACTGCTTGAGCTCTCGGGCATAGGCAGGCCTGAAGTCCTGAAAGACGCGGGTGTCGAGCCACGCGCGGAAAATCGGAACGTCGGCGAGAACCTGCAGGATCACCTGCAGCTGAGGCCCATTTTCAAGGTCAAGAACACCATGACGCTGAACCAGATGGCGAGCAACTGGGTCGGCAAGGCCAAAATCGGGCTGGAGTATCTGCTCAAGCGCTCAGGCCCCATGTCGATGGCGCCCAGTCAGCTGGGCGCGTTCGCAAAAACCGACCCGTCCTTCGAAACGCCGAATGTGCAATACCACGTGCAGCCGCTGTCCCTGCCGAAATTCGGCGAGCCGCTGCATCCCTTTCCGGCAGTCACGGCAAGTGTCTGCAACTTGCGTCCGGAAAGCCGTGGCCATGTCCACATCACGTCCGCCAACAAATCCGATCATCCCGAAATTCAGCCCAACTACCTGTCAGCGGAAGCCGACAAGCGCGTTGCGGCGGATGCGATCCGGCTGACCCGGCGGATCATGTCAGCCCCCGCCATGCAGCCGTTCGAGCCGGAAGAATTTCTGCCGGGACCGGATCTGACAGACGAAGAGGATCTGGTGAAGGCAGCTGGCGAGATCGGGACCACGATTTTTCACCCGGTCAGCACCTGCCGGATGGGCACGGATGAGGCGTCCGTGGTCGACGGCAGGCTCAAGCTCCGGGGATTTGACAACATCCGCGTGATCGATGCCTCGGTCATGCCAACGATCACATCGGGTAACACCAATGCGCCCACGGTCATGATTGCTGAAAAGGGAGCCGACATGATCAAGGAAGACAGAGCAGGCTAAGTGAGTATCACCATTGCAGCTGCGCAAACGCGAGTAAGCCAAAACATTTCCGAGAACGGAAACACTATTCGAAAGATGATCCACAAGGCAGCGGAACGTGGCGCGCGCCTAATAGTGTTTTGCGAAGGCGCATTGTCAGGATACTCGAAGGCCCAAATTAAGTCTCCTGCCGATTGGCAGACCTTTGATTGGCAGAAAATAGACAAAGAAATCAAAGCGATTGCAGCAGCCTGCGGCGAAAACCGGATTTTTGCCGCTGTCGGATGTGCCCGGCAAGTTTCGGACGAAAAGCACCCACACAACAGCCTGGTTGTCATTTCTGATGAGGGTGAGATTGTAGGTACCTACGCCAAACGGTTTTTATCCCACTCCGAGGTAAGCGACTGGTACACACCCGGAAATCGGCCATTGGTATTTGCTGTTGATGGTTTTCGCTTTGGCTGCGCCATCTGTATTGAGGCAGTCTTTCCAGAAGTATTCATGGAATACGAGCAGTTGGGGGTGGATGCCGTCCTCTTTGGTTCATATGAGATTTCGAGACAGTTCCAGATTGCGCTTCAGGCGCACGCGTGTCTCAATTGCATCTGGATTGCCGCCGCACCTCCAGCATTGGAAAGCAACAATAGTTCGGCGTTCATTGTTTCGCCAGAAGGCGAATTCGTGACGCAACCTAATTCGAAGGTTCGAAATGTGTTGGCCGTCGGCAAGCTCGATCGAAAAGATCCGATTTATGATGTTGCGCTGAATAAGGCACGCCCTTGGCGCGCAAAGGCGCGTATCGGCAAGATTTACAAAGATAAGTGTAATGCTCCGAACGACTACTGAGAGAAGCGTGCAACAAGCCTGTTGCCGGACAATTCAGGGAACCGAAAAATGAGCGTGGTTTTGACGCGCCTGTTTGCTGCCCTGGTACTTTCGATAACGACAATCAGTTCCGTGCAGGCTGACCGATCGATCACAGTCTTTGCCGCTGCCAGCATGCGCGAGGCGATGGAGCGGATCGCGTCGAAATTCGAGGAAGAGACCGGCACGCGCATTGTCTTTTCTTTTGCAGGGACCGGAACCTTGGCGCGGCAGGTCGAGGCGGGTGCGCCGGCGGATCTTTTTATCTCGGCAGACGCAGACTGGATGGACTACGTGGCTGAAAGCGGCGGCGTCGATCCGGACAGCGTCCGGCAGATCGCGTCCAATGCGCTTGTCCTGGCCGGTCCGAAAGGGTCTCCGGAGATCGGCCTGAACGCGCGGGATATCGCTAGTTTCCTGGATGGGCAGCGCATGGCGATCGCGGATCCGGACACGGTCCCGGCAGGCCGCTACGGCAAGGAGGCGCTTGAACATCTTGGCCTCTGGCAGACGGTCTCCGGCCGGCTTGCGCCGATGGAAAACGTCCGGATTGCCCTGGCATCGGTTGCCAGGGGCGACACGCCGCTCGGGCTTGTCTATCGCACGGATGCGGAAATTGAACCGAATGTTGCCGTCGTGGCGGCGTTCCCGGCCAGCAGCCATCCGGAAATCCGGTATCTCGCGGCTCTGACCGGGGCAAGCAGCAACCCGGCCGCCGACGCGTTTCTGGATTTCCTGACCAGCCCGGACGCACAAGAAATCTTGCAATCTCTGGGGTTTGTGACCGATAAGGTGGAATAGTTTGCCGCCAAGGGGATGGTCTTGAGCGGCAAGATGAGCAGCAGACCGGGCGCACGTGAACCTTTTCGACCTTCAACCCGACGAATGGCAGGCACTTCTGCTGACCTTGAAAGTCGCAGCCGTCGCGCTCGCGCTCAGCCTGCCCGCGGCTATCCTCGTGGCCTATCTTCTTGCGCGTTACCGCTTCCCTGGCCACGGCCTGGTGAATGCCCTGGTGCATCTGCCGCTGGTCCTGCCTCCGGTGGTGACCGGCTATGTGCTGCTTTTGATGTTCGGCAGGAAGGGACCTGTCGGCGCGTTTTTAAATGACACGTTCGGGATCAGCTTTGCCTTCAGCTGGACCGGAGCGGCACTGGCTGCCGGCGTGATGGCCTTTCCGCTGATCGTGCGCCCGATCCGCCTCTCCTTTGAAGCAGTGGACCCCAAACTGGAAGAAGCAGCGAAGTCTCTGGGCGCGCGCCGCATTGTCTCGTTTTTCACGGTTACGTTGCCACTCGCCCTTCCCGGCATTCTGGGTGGTGCGATACTTGGTTTTGCCAAGGCGATGGGCGAATTCGGCGCAACGATCACCTTTGTCTCGAATATTCCGGGTGAAACCCGCACGCTGGCGCTCGCCCTTTACACGGCCACGCAGACCCCCAGCGGTGATCTTGCCGCCTTCAGGCTGACGCTCATCGCGGCCTTTGTCGCCTTCGCCGCCCTGATCGCCTCCGAATTACTGGCGCGTCATCTGCGCGCCCGCCTCGGAGGTGCCGATGCTTGACGTCGACATTGCCGGCAGGGTCGGCAGCCTCGAATTTCAGGCGAGATTTGCAAGTGAGGGCGGCGTCACTTCGCTGTTCGGGCAGTCGGGCTCCGGCAAGACGACCCTGACCAACATGATCGCCGGGCTACTGGTGCCGCAAACGGGGCGGATCGTCCTGGACGGGACGGTGCTGTTCGACGCGGCGCAGGGCGTCAACCTGCCGGTGCAGGAACGCCGGATCGGGCATGTCTTTCAGGATGCACGTCTCTTTCCCCATTTGAGCGTCAGATCCAATCTCACCTATGCGCGCTGGGCGGGACGGCGCAAGGGAGATCGGGACCTCGAGGAAGTCGTCGATCTCCTGGGACTGTCTGCTCTGCTGGATCGGAAACCTGGCCGGCTGTCGGGCGGCGAGAAGCAGCGTGTTGCCATCGGGCGGGCGCTCTTGTCCGATCCGCGCCTCCTGATCATGGATGAGCCCCTTGCCAGTCTCGACCAGGCGCGGCGCAACGATATCCTGCCCTATCTCGACCGTTTGTGCGGAGACGCCGGTATCCCCATTCTTTATGTCAGCCATTCAATCGAGGAAGTGGCGCGGCTCTCCGACACGCTGGTCATCCTGTCCGACGGGCACACGCCTGCCTACGGACCGGTTGCCGAGATGCTGACCAGAACTGACCTTGGCCGGGCGACCGGGCGGCACGAGGCCGGCGCTCTCATCCATGGCAGGGTTGCGGGGACTGACGCGGCCTGGGGCCTCACCCTTGTCGACATCGGCGGTGCCGTGCTGCAGATCCCGGATCTGCCCGCCGAAACCGGCGACACCGTCAGGCTTCGGATCAGGGCGCGCGATGTTGCTCTTGCCCTCGAACCGCCGCAGGGCCTTTCGATCCGCAATGCGTTCGAGGCAACCATCACCAGTATCTCGGAGGAAACCGGTCCGTATGCGGAAATCCTGTGCGTTCTCAACGAGCAGACCATCCGGGCACGTATCACCCGGGCCTCCGTTGCCGATCTTGATCTTGCTGCCGGCAAGAGCGTGACCGTCCTGATCAAGAGCGTTGCCATCGACAGGCGGCAGAGAAGCGTGGGGCAAGGATCCGTAAATGGGGCCGAAAGGATTTAAGGCGGCTTGCGTCTCGTCAAGGCGCGGAAGCGTGGGACATGAGGTTCGTTTTCAAGCCTTTCGCAACGCAGAACCCAAGTTTAGCGGAATTTCCAACACTGACGATTTTGGTCAATTTCACGGCGGAATTTCGTGCAGTATACTAATCCGATGATGCGCAGACCAAGGCGCCTTGCATGGCGCAAGATGAAATTCGGCATTGGTGCCGCCCTGGTTCTGGCCACGCTGCTGATCGTGTGGCTGACGGGTCTGGCCAGCCTGCGCATCACACTTGCCGAGGCGGAGACCCGCGCGGACGCGAACCTTGCGGTGCAGACCGCGGTTCTGGAACGCCTTCTGGACAAGTTCCGGCTGCTGTCGCCCCTGCTGGCACGCGGCCCGGACATTGCCGGGCTCATCGGCGCTGAGAGGGTCAATGCGGAACCGGGAATTGCGGCGGTCGCAGCCGGCATGTCCGGGGCGGAGGAAATCTGGCTCATGGACGCCTCCGGCAACGTGATCGTCTCCAGTCAGGAAAGCGTCCCGGCCAACGCGATCGGCGATGCCAGGAAAATACCCCATGCGTTCGCCCAGGCGAGCCAGGGTCAGCTTGGCCGGGAATTGATCCCGGGCACACCTGATGCGCCGTCCAACTATGTCTTTGCGTCTCCGCTGAGGCGGGGAGACGCGTTTCTCGGCGTGCTCGCCGTGCGCGTCAGCCTCGACGATGTCGAACAGGCCTGGGCTCTGAGCAAGGATCCGATCCTTGCGCTCGATGGCAGAAACCGGGTGGTCGTTTCCAACGTTCCCGCATTGCGAGGCAAGACTAGAGACGAACTCGATCCAAGCTGGAATGTCGCCGATCTTTCGCTGGCGGGCCGGATGCAGTTGCTGCTTCCTGCCGCTGGCGCCAGCAATTCGCATATGCAGCTGACGTCGAACCTGCCGGTGCTGGAATGGGAAGTGCGCACCTTTGTCGACATCGAGGACGCGCGCCGTCAGTCCGGATGGGCAATGCTGGTTGCGTTGCTGGTCTGTGTCATCGCGGCAGGCGGTATCTGGTTCCTGATCGCGCGGCGTGAGGAATTCGTGCGCGAGGAGCGGCGCAACAGGGCCTCCGCGCTCCGTTTGGAGCGCCGCGTCCAGAGCCGGACGGCGGAACTGCGCCGGGCAAACACCCATCTTGAGCGCGAGGTGCGGGAGCGCGAACAGGCGGAGGACAACTTGCGCCAGACGCAGGCCGAACTTGTCCAGGCGGCCAAGCTTGCAACGCTCGGGCGGATGTCGGCCGCACTCAGCCACGAATACAACCAGCCGCTGGCGGCAATCAGGTCAGACGCGGAGATCGCGGAAATGCTGATCGACCGTGACCGCGGCGACGAGGCGAAATCCAACCTGGCGCGCATTGGCGGCATGGTCACGCGCATGGGAGAGATCGCCAAGACACTCAAGGGGTTCAGCCGGAAGTCGGGAACCGATATCAAACCCGTCTCCTTGCGCCAGGCCGTCGACGAAGCCCTGCTGCTGCTTCAGCCGCAAATCAAGCAGAGCGGGTTCGTGCTCGACCTGGACCTTCCCGAGCAGGACATTATCGTCAAGGGCGGGCGCATCCGACTTGAACAGGTTATCATCAACCTGCTGTCAAACGCCTTCGATGCGGTGCAGTCACGCCCGGCTCCGCTGGTCAGTCTGTCGCTGGTTCGCGAGGACAGGGAGGCGGTTCTGCAGGTTACCGACAACGGCACCGGGATCGACGCGGAGACGCTGCCGCAGATCTTCGACCCCTTCTTCACCACCAAGGATGTCGGTGCCGGTCTTGGATTGGGCCTGTCGATCGCCTACAAGATCGTCCATGATTTTTCCGGAACGCTGAAAGCGGAGAACCGGGAAGACGGCGGCGCGGTCTTCACCATGCGCCTGCCGATCGCGGACAAACAGGTGCTGGCAGCGGAATAGGACATGGATCAGGCAACGGTTCTGTTGATCGACGACGAGGAGGCGCTCCGGGGTTCCCTGAGCCAGGGCCTCGAACTGAGCGGCCAGGATGTGTTTGCAACGGGCACGCCCGAACAGGCGCTTGAGCGCATCAATCGCGGGTTCTACGGTGTGCTTGTCACCGATATCCGCATGCCGGGCACGGACGGCTTTCAGGTCATGAAAACCGCATTCGAGATCGATCCGGCCCTGCCCGTGGTTCTGATCACCGGACACGGCGATGTCCCGCTGGCCGTCGAGGCGATGCGGGCGGGTGCCTATGACTTTCTGGAAAAACCCTTCTCCGTGTCGCATCTTGCCTCCGTCGTTGAGCGCGCTCTCGACAAGCGCCGGCTGGTCCTGGAGAACCGTAAGCTGCGCGAGGAGCTTGCCGACAGAACGGGTCTCGAAAGCCGGCTTGTCGGCCGCACATCCGTGATGGACCTCTTGCGCAAGAACGTGACCGCGCTGGCCGCGACCGATGCAGATGTGCTGATCCTCGGCGAGACGGGATCCGGCAAGGAAGTCGTTGCACGGGCGCTCCACGACGAAGGGCCGCGCAAGGTGAAACCCTTTGTAGCGCTCAATTGCGGCGCGCTGCCGGCCGAGATCATAGAATCGGAACTCTTCGGTCACGAGAAGGGGGCATTCACCGGCGCGAGCGGGCAACGCATCGGCAAACTGGAACATGCGCATGGCGGCACGGTTTTTCTCGACGAGATTGAGTCGATGCCACTCGAATTGCAGGTCAAACTCCTGAGGGTAATTGAAACAAGGACGATCGAACGGCTCGGCTCCAACAAGGCGATCGACCTCGATGTCCGCTTCATTGCGGCGACCAAGGAGGATCTGGAAGAGGCGGGGAAAGCCGGTCGCTTCAGGCTTGACCTATTCTACCGGCTCAATGTTGTCCACGTCGCCATCCCGCCCCTGCGGGACAGGCTTGAGGACATTCCGCTCCTGTTCAGGCACCTCGCCGTTGAGGCGCGCGCGCGGTACCGGCGCGAGATACCGGACATAACCGAAGCCTATCTGGCGGGACTGATGGCGCGCGACTGGCCGGGCAATGTCCGGGAGCTGCGCAATGTGGCCGACCGCTTCGTCCTTGGACTGGAACAGCAGGCCGAAC
>JBCBUA010000137.1:0-14924 GCA_039818365.1 Pseudomonadota bacterium | reverse complement strand
CATAGGGTCACCTATCTCGCTGCGATTTATCCCCTCACCCGGCGCAATCGCCGACCTCTCCCCATGGGAAGACGGCCACGCATAAGAGCCTCATCCTGAGGAAGCGCGGGAGCGCTGTCTCGAAGGATCAGCCACATGGGCCGAAGCGAAAGTTCGCTTTTCCGCTGGGAGAGGTTACCGGTGGACAGCGATCAGATGGCTTATTCGGCCCCAGGCAAAAATCAAACCGCGATCGGTGCCGCGATATGCGGGTGCGGGTCGTAGCCGACCAGTTCGAAATCCTCGAAGCGAAACGCGAACAGGTCCGTGACGTCCGGATTGATCTTCATCTGCGGCAACGGACGCGGCGTGCGCGTGAGTTGTTCACGTGCCTGATCGAAATGGTTGGAATAAAGATGCGCATCGCCGAGCGTGTGCACGAAGTCGCCGGGTTTGAGGCCAGTCACCTGCGCGACCATCATGGTCAGGAGCGCGTAGGAGGCGATGTTGAAGGGAACGCCCAGGAACACGTCGGCGGAGCGCTGGTAGAGCTGGCAGGAGAGTTTGCCCTCCGCGACATAGAACTGAAACAGCGAATGGCACGGCGGCAGCGCCATCTCCTCGACCAGGGCGGGATTCCAAGCCGACACGATCAGCCGCCGGCTTTCCGGGCTGGTCCGTATCATCTCAAGCAGTTTCTCGATCTGGTCGATGGACCGGCCGTCCGGCGCGGGCCAGGACCGCCACTGATAGCCGTAAACGGGGCCGAGTTCGCCATTCTCGTCCGCCCAGTCATCCCAGATCTTCACGCCGTTCTCGTTGAGATAGCGGATGTTGGTATCACCGGCGAGAAACCAGAGCAGTTCGTGAATGATCGACCTGAGGTGCAGTTTCTTGGTCGTGACCACGGGAAAGCCCTCGGCCAGATCGAACCGCATCTGATACCCGAAGACCGACCGTGTTCCCGTTCCCGTGCGGTCACCGCGATCAACGCCCTCTTCCAGGATTTTTGTCAGAAGGTCGAGATATTGCTGCACGGCAATGCCTTTCGGACACGGATGTGAGTGGATAAGGCTAACTTCGCAGATTCTCGCAAAAACGCATCCCCTGCCCGGCACTTTCCCCAGATCCCGGGGCCGGGGCAGTGGACGAGATAACCGCCGGGGATGCCGGCAAAACGGGCTAGCAAAAGCAAAACCACTTTCAATTCAGGGCCGAAACACTTATATCAGGCGTGCTGGTTCGCCAGCTATGGCAATAAACTGTCAGTGCAATAAACCTATCGGACCCGGGGGCGGTACCCGGCGCCTCCACCCAAGCCCACGAGGCATTTCACCGGATGTGACGTGGGTTTCGGCGGGGGCGAAATAGGATCGACGAGGGCGTAAAGACTGTGCTTTTGCTCGGCATTGTACCACCGTTATCGGGCTGTTTTAATAGTTGCAAACGACAACTATGCTATGGACAACGCTGTCGCTGCGTAATGCAGTGCCAGTCGTCCTTTAAAGCCCTGCTGGGTTAGCACCGGCAGGCGGGGTTCGAAGGCACCTGGCAACAGAAGCCTTCACTTTCCCACCACCGTGAAAACCTGAAGCAAAGCCCGCGAACCTTGGCTTTATGCATGCATTGACTCGGCCTTCTCAGGAAAGACGCATTAATCTGGTATCACTTGGAGAATTGGCTTTTCTTTTTGCCGCCGGACCGTCAATGTGGGTTATAAGGCACCAAATCAAAGCAAGATTCGACGAGAACTGATGTCTGAAGACCTTCTGCGATACGATATTTTGATCCAGGACGCGCTCAGGGGCGCGGTCAAGAAGATCCTGGCCGAGGTCGGGCGCACCGGTTTGCCGGGCGAACATCATTTCTATATCGCCTTCGACACGAATGCGCCGGGCGTTCGCATCTCCCAAAGGTTGAAGGAACGCTATCCGCAGGAAATGACCATCGTGCTGCAGCACCAGTTCTGGGATCTGGCGATCGGCGAGCATGCGTTTGAGGTCGGTCTGTCTTTTGGCGGTGTTCCCGAAAAACTTCTGGTTCCGTTTTCGGCAATCAAGGGCTTCTTTGACCCCTCCGTTCAATTTGCGCTGGAATTCGATCCCGGCAAGACAGCCGAGGAGCTGCCGGAAGAGTTGCTCGAAGCTGTCGAGGAGCTTGCCAAGGCCGAGCAGGAACAGTCGGAAGGTTCGGCTGATGCATCCGGCGACACCAAGGAGGCCGATGCCTCGCCGCCGGAAAAGGACGACGCCGAGAAGCCGGCTGCAAAAGCAGCAGACGGTGACGGCGGCGGCGAAGTCGTTTCCCTGGACGCTTTCCGGAAGAAGACCTGACCAGCGGAGAGACCGATGAGCGCGGAAATCGTCAATCTGCGCCAGGTGCGCAAACGGAAGCAGCGCGAGACCAAGGACAAACAGGCTGAAGACAACCGCCGGAAATTCGGCCGGAGCAAGGCTGAGCGGGAGGCTGCGCGTAGGCGGCGCGATGAGCTGGAAAAGAAGGTCGACGAATATCGGCTGCCCCCCTCCGACCACGACACAGACTGATCCTCATGCCGCTGGTCAAACGGTCCCTGTCCCTCCACGGTCACCGCACGAGCCTCGCCCTCGAACCTGAATTCTGGGACGTGGTCGACGGCCACATAAAATCCGAGAAACGCTCGCTTGCAAGCCTGATCGCCGAGATCGACGACAGCCGCGATACCGATGACCCGCTGTCCTCGGCAGTTCGGGTATGGGTTCTCCGCGAGCTGAGAGCAACCTGAAGAGGATGGTCTTGCGTTACTGCGCGCCCGGCAGGACCAGCGGCGCGCCCACGTCCTGTGTGATCAGGTCTTCGATCGAAACCGGCGGGTCGAGCGGCGGCAGATTGCTGCCCGGTTTTGCAGGTGGCGTTGAAGTGGGCACGGACTGGGTTGTCTGCGGGCCATCGTCTCCAAGAAGTGCCCGGATGCGCTCCGCAAACGCGCCGTCTTCGCCGTCTTGCTGCAAAATACTCTGCTGTCTCGGCAAGGGAGCGGGTTCACTCGGCTGGGCAGCTTCCTCTTCGATCCGCTGTTCCGATTGCTCTTCCAGCGCCCGTGCCTCTTCTTCAAGGCGAAGGCGTTCCAGTTCTTCTGCCGCGAGCGCGGCGGCCTCGGCCTCGCGCACGCGCCGGTCTCTTGCCTGTCTCTGACGTTTCAGCTCACGCACCAGCCGGTCCCGTTCCAGGATCTCGGCCTGCAGTTTCTCCACCCGCTCGACTTCCTGCTCAAAAGCACGAAGGGTAAGGTAGGCTGTAAACGGCGCGATATCGACGCGGCGTGCGGGCGCATCGACGGGCCCTTCGAACAACAGTCCGACCTGGGGCTCGGCACCCGTAACCGCATCTTCTCCCGGATCGATCTTCAACGAGAAGTCGGCATCAAGATCGTAGGACCTGAGATCAACCTCGCCTGAACCGAATATTTCCGCACGCGCTGAATCAACCACCACGTTGCGCGCACTCAGGCGTCCACCAACAAGCGTCAGCGTACCGTCGACCCGGTCGAAAGGCAGGCTCCCCGCGCTCATGTGGCTGACGAAGACCTCCCTGATCCGATCGTCCTGGAGTTCAAGCCCGGCATCGGCCGCACGCGTGACAAGCGGAAAGGCCTGCGGATTGAGGCCACGGAAATCACCTGCTTCGAGTGCGAACGTGCCGCCGCCGTTCAGCCCCGCAACGATTGCGGAAATCGACCGCCCGGCCCCTTCGAATTCGAGGAAGAGGTCCAGTGTCCCGGATGCGACGGCCCGCTCGTCCGGACGCCAGACCAGCTGACGGACATCCGCCTGGTCGAGTTTGACGCGTCCGGAGAAAGCCGCCTCTGCGTCCGAGCGCTGAACCGAAAGGCTTCCTGTCAGGCCACCTCCCGCATACGCGCCGGTCAGGCCGTCCAGCCGCATCAGTGTCGGTGACAGCCGCATCTCGGCGCGCGGGTTGGAAATTTCGGTCTCGTCATCGAGCAGCAGGCGATCCGCTTCGAACTGAAGCGTCACGTCGAGCCGGTCAAGAAGCGGCGCTCCGAACGGCACCGTCGGCCAGATGCTTGACCCGTCCCCGGCGGCAAACCATTGATCGGGTCCCAGGACCAGTTCGGTCAAACCGCGCAAATCCGCCTGATTCGACACCAGCCGCCCGCTGAAGCGGCGATTGCGTTCGCCGGGCGCAGGTTCCAGGTCACCTGCGACAGCCCCTTCGAAGGTTGTTGCGCCGATCCTGCCCGCCACGTCATTGATCTCTAGCTCGGATCCACGTCCCTCCAGGCCCAATTTGACTTCAGCCGGGAGCGTTCCAGTCATGACAGGCAGAACCCTTCCGGCCATCAGCGCGATCGGTGCCAGATCATCGGTCTTCGCGGAAACGGCAACGTCATATTCGGTGTCGGCATCTTTCGCCATCACCAGACTGCCTTCTGCCGACAGTTCGGAAGTACCTATCGTGGCATCCAGTTGAACCGCAAGACCGGTCGACGGCACCCCTGTGGCAATTGCATAAAGCCGTCCGCCGTCGTTTTCGTTCAAGGGGATGATGTCGAAGCCGAGCTGCTGCAGGAGCTTGCCGCCATCGGGCCCCTTGAGCCCGACGGAAAGCTGCAGGTTGGCATCGCGCCAACCATCCACACGCCCCTTGAGGCCTGCGCTGAAGGCCGCCTCCGCGCCTCCGGCGCTGCCGTCTAGCGTGAGTGTCATATCCGTCTCACCGCCCCGCGCCGCCGCTTTGAGCTCTCCCTGGAAACTGGCCGGCACCAGGCTTCCGGCCGCCTTCGCCAGCCGGTCCGCAAAAACGCTTTCGGGAAACACGCTTCCGGCCAGGGCAACGAGACCGGAGAGGTCCCGCGCCTCCAGGTCACCCGCAACCGCCCCTTCAGGCGCGGAAAAGAGGTTCTGGATTTCACCCGACACGTCCAGACGCGTTCCCGCAAGATCCTCCGCAAACAGCCGGTCGATCCGAACACCGCCGTCCGCGTAGTCAGCTTCGAGAGCCAGTCCCTTGCCATCGACACCGCGCGCAACGACTTCCTTGGCGCGCAGGCGTACCGACACGTTCAGTGCCGGCGTTTCCGCGGGCTGGCCGTCGCTGCCGGCCTGCGGTCGCATGAGGGCCGCGATCTTTTCGATCGCATCGAGATCCAGCCGGTCCGCCTCGAGGTTCAGCGAAAACTCGTCGGCGCCGCTGCGCGGCTTGCGATAGGCCAGCGCCCCACGGGCTTGCGACCCGGCGAGCGTCAGCCGCAGGTTATTGAGTGCTGCCCCTTCCGGGAGAAGGTTCAGCCTGCCTTCCAGTGTGATCGGCTCCATCGCCGAGGCGCTGCCCTCCTTTTGCCGCCACCACCCCAAAAAGGAGCCTGGCTGATCGGAGCTGACGGACAGCGCACCGCGGTAGCTCATTGCCGGTTCCAGACCTAGATCGCCCTGGGTCGCCACCAGCGTGCGTCCGGGAAGGCGGCCGGCAAGCCGCGCGACACGCCAGCCGCCCAGCATTGTTTCAAGGTCGAGCCTGACATTCTGGATGATCCCGCCACCGGCCACAACCGCAGGCACATCGAGCGAAATCGTGCCGTCTATGGACGGCAGCGGCACGGCGCGAAGCGCGGACACAAGCTGCTCACCCGCCGAATTGATCTCGACAGGCTGCTGCGGCCCGCCCCCCAGCAGCCGGTCCAGGTCGACCTGCTTTGACCGCGCCCGGATCTCGAAGCGTTTGTTCCCGGCATAAACCAGATCAGCGCTGCCGCTGACACTCAGACGTCGGTCTTCCGGTCCGTACCTGAATTCGAACTCTGGGACGGCCACTTCGGCGATATCGGCCGTGAAGCGGCCTTCGGATTCCCAGCCCTTGCTCGTGTCTTCATCAAGAACAATAGAGGCGATGTTGAAAGTGCCGTCGAATGCCGGTGCGGCGTCCGATTGCTGCAACATCCCGTCAAACGCGAAGTTCACCGCCCAATCAATGGGCGTAAGCTCACCCTTGATCCGGATGCCGAGATCTTCTTGCGCGCGCCCCGTGGCAATGGACAGGTTATAGGGAGAGCCTTCAAGGGTCAGGCTGCCGGTCGCCTTGAAAGGCCCGGCAAGCGAACGGGCGCTGACGGCAAGATTGCCGTCATCGATCCGGTGGGTCTCCCCGGACCGTGCGTCGACAATGGAAAGCGCTCCATCGCGAATGGTGATTTTCTCGAACGCGACATCTTCGGGCGGGAGATTCGCCAGAGCGCCGTCGGATGTGCGGGCGGTCAACCAGTCCAGCCTGCCGCTTTCATCGAGCGAGAGGGCAAGATGGGGCCGGTCCAGCTCCATATCGATGACCCGGATTTCCCCTTTCAGGAGCGGCGGCAGCTCGATGCGGACATTGAATTGCGAAACGACGAGGAGCGGGTCCTCGGCTTCGCCGACGCGAACATCGGAAAAACTGAGAGACGGGGCCGGCAAAAGGCGCAGGTCCGCTTCCCCGAGCACGGTGACCTTGTGCCCCAGAGCGCGCTCTGCGTAGGTTTCGAATGTCGAGCGGTAAACAGTCCAGTCAATAAAAAACGGTCCCACCAGCGCTGCAACAAGCACCAGAATGACGGAAATTCCCAACGTGATGTAAACGGAGTTCAGGCCTTGTCTCCTTGCTCACCAAAGTCACTGGCCCCAACACGGGACACTTAGCGCATTTTTCCTTGATCGCAAACAGCTGGCCGGAAAGATGCAATGACCCCCTTACACATAAACCATCGCGGTTAAAACGAGCTTATTGAACTGATTCGATACAATATCATGACTGCGGCAGGATCTTGCCCGGATTCATCAAATTGTGCGGGTCGAGCGCCTCCTTGATCGACTGCATGAGTTCAAGCGCGTCACCGTGTTCGCGCTTCATGTATTTCTGCTTGCCCTGGCCAACCCCGTGTTCGCCGGTGCAGGTCCCTTCCATGTCGAGCGCACGGATGGCGAGACGCTCAATGAAGGCTTCGCATGTTTTCATCTCCTCCGGATCGTTCGGATCCACAAGGACCTGGACATGGAAATTTCCGTCGCCCACATGCCCGACGATGGGTGCGAGCAGGCCCTCCGCCTCAATGTCGTCGGCCGTCTGTGTGACGCATTCGGCAAGCCTTGATATCGGAACGCAGACATCCGTTGCGACAACCTGCGCCTCGGGCCTCAGCCCCCGGCCAGACCAGTAGGCATCGTGCCGGGCCGCCCAGAGTTTCGTCCTGTCTTCTGCGACCGTTGCCCAGGCAAAGGGCCCGCCGCCAAATTCCTCCGCAATGGCGGAAAAGGTCTCTGACTGCTCCTGAACGCCGGCCTCTGAGCCGTGGAACTCGAGGAAAAGCGTGGGTGTTTCCGCAAGATCCAGCTTCGAATAAAGATTGCAGGCGCGAACCTGCATGCTGTCGAGAAGTTCGATCCGCGCAACCGGCAATCCCATCTGGATTGTCATGATGACGGCCTGGCAGGCGGACTGCACGTCGGGAAACGGGCAGACCCCGCCGGAAATCGCTTCCGGTTGGCCGTGCAGGCGAACCGTCAGTTCCGTGATGATCCCGAGCGTTCCCTCGCTGCCGACGAACAGCCGGGTCAGGTCATAGCCGGCGGACGACTTGCGTGCGCGCCCGCCGGTCCGAATGATATTGCCGTCTGCGGTCACCACCGTGAGCCCGAGAACGGCATCTTTCATGGTGCCGTATCGAACCGCGTTGGTGCCCGACGCCCGGGTGGCTGCCATGCCGCCCAGGCTGGCATCGGCGCCCGGATCGATCGGAAAGAAAAGTCCGGTATCCCTGATGTAGCTGTTCAGCTGTTTTCGCGTGACGCCAGCCTCGACCCGGCAGTCAAGATCTTCAGAATTCACTTCAAGAACACTGTTCATTCTGCTGAGATCAATGGATATTCCGCCTTCGGGCGCATTCACGTGACCCTCCAGCGACGTGCCCGTTCCGAACGGTATGATCGGAACATTGGCCTCAGCGCAGATCTTGACTGTGTCGGCGACCTCTTCCGTCGTCTCCGCGAAAACCACTGCATCCGGTGGCTGGTTCTCCAGCCAGGTCGTGGTGTGGCCGTGCTGTTCCCGGAGGGCTTGAGAGGTTGCGCAGCGGTCCGCGAACCTGGCTTTCAGTCTTTCGATCACACCCGAGACGCTTCCGCTCGGGTCGTCTGAATGCATCACATTTGCCTCGATCGCCATCGCTGACCGCCATCCTTCCTGCGGGCCGGACCTTGGCCCCTTGTGTCAGGTGTGAATATGTTAGCGGAAGGCGAAAAGGTCAAAGCCAAATCCGGGTTTGCCGCAGAGCGTTGGAAGAGTTTCGCAAAGGAGAGCCGAATGAGCGCAGAATGGGGCAACGGGCTGGTCAGAAGTGATGTCATGACCGTGAAGGACGACTGGATCGACTATAACGGCCATCTCAACATGGCCTATTACAACGTTCTCTTCGACACGGCGGTGGATCAGGTTTTCGAACGGCTCGGCATGGGGCCGGAATATCTCAAGGAGCGCGGAGCCTCTTTTTTCACCGCCGAGGTTCATGTGTGTTACCTGCGCGAACTCAGCGCCGGCATGTCTGTTGTCGGGACGCTCCAGCTTCTGGACTTCGATTCAAAGCGCGCTCATTTCTTTCAGGAACTGCGCCATGCCCACGAGGGCTGGATCTCGGCAACGTCGGAGCAGATGAGCCTCCACGTGGACATGGCCGCCCGCAAGGTCGCCCCCTGGCCGGACGACATAAACGCCAACCTCGCCGCACTCGCAAACGCCCAGGCCGGGCTGAAACGTCCCACGGCTGCCGGCAGGCGCATCGAGATCAAGAAAAAGGCGACGTAAGTACACTTTAGGGTGATTTTTGCCGATTGAAGCGCAAGTAGACCTGTTCATTAACGCCGACTCGGGCAAAATGTCTGCGGACAGGCAATGTGATCGTTTTCCCGGCCCTACTTATGCGCAAAATAATTGAAACCGCGGGTCAGCTACCGGATATCCTTATCAGCTGGATAACGCCGAACGTGCGCCAGTTCAGGGCCAACAAACTGCCCCTTGTCTGGCTTCTTGCGATCCTGGTGGGCGCCCTGGTGGCTCTTGCCGCCATTGCCTTCAGGACGGCGATCGGGCTCATACAGTGGCCATGGCTTAGAACCACAACCGAGTTCACGATACACGCGGCCCTCCAGCAGCCCTGGTACTACATCCTTTTGGCTCCAGTCGCCGCCGGCCTGGTGGTTGGCTGGATCCTGCACAAATATCACCCTTATCAACGCGCGGGCGGCGTCGCCGACGTCATCGAGGCCCGGGCCTACGGCGGACGCGGCCTGCCGCTCAAGGCCGGTCTCTGGTCCGCGCTTGTGACCGCCATATCCCTTGGCGGGGGGGCCAGTGCGGGCCGTGAGGGCCCGGTCGTGCATCTGGGAGCGACCCTTGGAACGGCGGTGTGCCAGTTCTTCAACCTGCCGGATTCGGCGCGCCGCATGCTCCTTGCCTGCGCTGTTGCCAGTGGTGTCTCCGCCTCGTTCAACGCCCCGATCGCGGGAGTCCTCTTTGCCCACGAAGTGGTTCTCGCGCACTACGCCGTTTCCGCCTTCGTTCCGATCGTGCTGGCATCGGTCGTGGGAACGCTGCTCTCGCGGCTCTGGTTCGGCAATGTGGCCGCATTCGAAATCCCGCAATACACGATCACCTCCTATCTGGAGATCCCCGCCTTCGCGCTTCTCGGCCTGACCTGTGCAGCGGTCGCCATCATCTTTCAGTTTGCGCTGATCGGGAGCGACTGGACGGCCCGGAACATCACCATGCCGCTGTGGCTGCGGCCTGTGATCGGCGGCCTGGCGGTCGGTGCCATCGGCGTCTTTTATCCCGAAATACTTGGCGTCGGATACGAGGCAACCGATCTTGCCTTGAAGCAGGAACTGACCATCAACACCATGCTCACGCTCCTCGTCGTGAAAACGGCGGCGACCGCGATAACGCTGGCGTCGCGCTTCGGCGGCGGGATATTCTCGCCATCGCTCTATCTCGGAGCGATGACGGGTGGCGCGTTCGGGCTGATCGCAGCCTCGGTGTTTCCCGAAATGGCATCCAGTCACGGCCTCTATGCCATTCTGGGCATGGGCGCCGTGGCAGCAGCCGTTCTCGGTGCGCCGTTTTCAACAACCGTGATCGTGTTCGAACTGACCGGCGGATACGCGCTTTCGATCGCCCTGCTGCTCGCCGTTTCGATCGCAACCGGACTGACCCAGGCCGTCCACGGCAAGTCCTATTTCCACTGGCAGCTCGGCATGCGCGGGTGTTTTGTCAATGAAGGCGCACACCAGTTTCTGAGCGAAACGGTGAAAGTGCGCGATTTCATGGATCCGCCTCCGGAAAACGATGAAGACCGCACGTTCAATCCGGGCGAGGATGGCCCTTATCTTCATGACACGGATACGCTGGAAAGCGCGCTGAAGAGCTTCGATTCCTGTGGCAAGGCAACCCTGCCGGTCGTCCGCCACGGCGATGCGACCAAGGTCATCGGGCTGGCAAGACACGTCCGGGGCCTGCGCTACTTCAACGCCGCCCTCATCAAGGCGACCAAGGAAGAACATCACTGACCCTGGTGCACTGCGCGCCGATCCGGAGTGACGGCGCTTCGAAATCACCGTCTTTCCGGACAAACGCAGCGCTGGCTGCGCGCCGATCCGGAAACCAGATGTCAGCGTGCGCGAAGCGAACTCGAAAACACATTTGTCTAAAGATGACGCGCCTTCGGCGCGCGCCTATGTCTGGATTCCAGATCAGCGTTCGGCTTTGCCTCACTTGTCTGGAATGACGAGAGGGATCGTGCCGGAACAACCAGCCCTGCGCGTCCACGCTCCCCTCTCCCGCCGGGAGAGGTGATCACCCTGCAGCGAACCGGGAGAACGCTCAAACCGTCAATGGTCTCAAACCGCCTCGGTCGCCTTCTCCAGCCAGACACGTTCCTTCGCACCGACAAGCGGACCGATCTCTTCACGAACGCGGGTGTGGTACCGGTTCAGCCAGTCGCGCTCGGCCATGGTCAGGAGAGACGCGTCGACCAGACGAAGATCCATTGGTACCAGCGTGATCGTTTCAAATCCGAGCATCGGCCGTTCGCCGTCGGCTACATCGCGGGCTTCGGTAACGATCTCCAGGTTTTCGATCCGGATGCCGTATTCGCCTGCCGGATAGTATCCCGGCTCGTTGGAAAGGATCATCCCCGGTTTCAGGGGCACGGTGCCGGTCTTGGCGATGCGCTGCGGTCCCTCGTGAACCCCGAGATAAGCCCCGACGCCATGCCCGGTGCCGTGATCGAAGTCGAGACCCGCCTTCCAGAGATCGATCCTGGCAAGCGTATCAAGTTGCGCACCGCTCGTTCCTTCCGGAAAACGCGCCGTGGAAATGGCGATGTGACCTTTCAGAACCAGAGTAAAATGCCGTTTCATCTCTGCCGAGACGTCACCGACCGCAAGCGTTCTGGTGATGTCGGTGGTTCCGTCCTCGTATTGCCCGCCTGAATCGATCAGGAACGGCTTGCCGAGGGGCACCTTCAGATTGCTCGAGCGGCTGACACGATAGTGACAGATCGCGCCGTTGGACGCCGCCGCCGAAATCGTGTCGAAGGAAATGTCCTTCAGGACCCCGGTTTCGCGCCTGAATTCTTCCAGTTTCTCCGCAACCCGGATCTCGTCGAGGCCGCCCTTCGGGGCCTCCTCGTCGAACCAGCAAAGAAAATTGACATAAGCGGCAGCATCCCGCAGATGCGCATTTCGCGCGCCTTGAAGTTCCGTCTCGTTTTTGACGGCCTTCGGCAGGAGAACCGGGTCCTGCGCCTCGATAAGACTGCCACCGGCCTCCGTGATCGCGTCGGCGATCCCGATACCGGCGAGCGCGGGATCGAGCATGACCTTCGCGCCAGACTTGCCCAGATCGCTCAGGCCTGTCTTGAAAGTCGTCGGTTCCGCGAGATCAGCAAGCTCGGAAATCGCGTCCCGGACGGAGTTGGAAAGTTTCCGGCCATCAATGAACAGCGACGGCTTGCCGGACGCAGGCACGGTCGCGAAGGAAAGCGGCAGAGGTGTATGCTCCACATCAGATCCGCGGATGTTGAACAGCCAGGCGATGGAATCAGGCTGCGTCAGGACACAGGCATCGGCTTTCTTGTCCTTGAGAACGGACTGGATTTCCGAAATCTTGTCGCCCGATGCCTTGCCGGCCAGTTCAAGCGGATAGAGAGCGACCTGCCCGAGCGGGGCGTCGGGCCGGTCCTCCCAGACCGCATCAACGGGATTTTCATTCAGGGTCACGAGTTCTGCGCCCGCGTCTTCGCAGACGGAGCGCAACCTGCGGACCTCTCGCACGGTGTGCAGCATCGCGTCGATGCCGAGTTTCTGTCCGGGCCGCAGATTTTCCTTCAGCCACTCGGAGACCGGCTCATTGATCAGGTGCCTGGCGGCAAAGACCGCAAGGTCGACCTGCTCGCGCACCTGGATCGTGTAGCGTCCGTCGACAAAGATCGCCGCCTTGTCGCCGAGGACTGCAGCAACACCCGCCGAACCGGTGAAACCCGTCAGCCATTGCAGGCGGCAATCATTGGGCGGCACATATTCGCCCTGATGTGCATCGGCGCGCGGAATGAGGAAACCGTCGAGACCGAGGCGGGCGAGTTCGGCCCTGAGAAGCGCCGCACGCGACGCTCCGCAGGAAGGATCACTGAGATCATCGAAGGACTGGAACATGCCCGGCACGGTAGTGTGCCCTCCAGCGCGGATCAAGCCGGTTCTTTTTCAAAAAGCGCGCCTGTTCAAATGGATGTGCAATACCGTTTGCACCGCAGCATTTGATTTCGCATATGCGAAATATGCAAGCCTGTCATGCGTCTGGAGGCCTACCTGAACGCGCTGGCAGACTGCATATAGGGTTCAACAACGAATAAAGACGTTTCTCCCTAGGGAAGCTCTTGAACTTCAAATGGGAATAACCACGATGACTATCGCAACCACGACTTCGACCCGTACCGGCAGCAGCTTTGTCCGTCGCGCTTTCGACCGCATGGTCGAAGCCCGGTCCAACCAGGCGCGCCGCTATGTCAACGGCTACCTCCTGTCCCTCGACGACGCGACGCTCGCAGCGCACGGCTATGACCGCAAGCAGCTGGAACGTGAAGGGTCCATGACCAACCCGTTCTAAGGGGCTCAGGCGCGAGAGCACTGTGCACACGAAAAAGGGTCTGCCGGAAATCCGGCAGACCCTTTTCTTTTGTCTCACCGCATGTGAAGCGGCTCAGGCGTGATTGCGCCCGCGCACAAGCGTCAGCGTCAGCCAGCCGTCTTTCTCCCGCCGGCGGTCCAGAACGAACCCCTGGCAGCGATACGCGAACAGGATACGCGGTCCGTCCTCGATCCGCAGGCCGGACAACACCAGCGTCGCCGATTGCGCCATCTGTGCCCCGATGGATTTCGACATTTTCATCAGCGGTCTTGCCAGGATGTTGGCAATCACGAGATCAAACGGGCCATGGTCGCCGAAGCGCCGGTCCTCAACCCCGTTCGCCGTGAAGCCGGACACAAGGTGAGCGGCACCGTTCAGCCTGGCGTTTTCCAGAGCGGTTCTGGTCGCGACCGGGTCGATGTCGGTCGCCAGGACGGCCTGTTTGGCCTTGAGCGCTGCGGCGATCGCCAGAACCCCGGTCCCGGTGCCGAGATCCAGGATGCGATCGTATTCGCGTAGTGACAGCAACCGGTCGATTTCTTCCAGGCACCCCGCGGTGGTGCCATGGTGGCCCGTCCCGAAAGCAAGCGCCGCCTCGATCTCGAGGCCGATCGCACCCGGCGGGACCTTGTCCCGGTCATGGCTTCCATGCACCAGAAACCGGCCCGCGCGCACGGGCTTCAGTCCCTCGAGGCTCTTTTCCACCCAGTTGATGTCCGGAAGCTCCTCCGCCTCGACCGGTGCCGCGAACGCGTCGCTGCCGACACGGTCGAGCACCAGCGCTTGCGCCGCCTCAGGCTCCATGTCGAACAACAGGATTTCGGCAGACCAGAACGTGCCGTCCTCCGAGGCCTCATAGATCGTGACCGGGTTGCCTTCCTCTTCGAAAGCATCTGCGAGGATTTCCGAGATCCGTTTCGCTTCCAGTTCTTCAGCGACAATCCGAACGCGGATGGTTTTCATGCAAATGTCTGCCCAGATGGTTTGATCAAGGCGTGCGGTATAGCCTTGCAAGAAGAAACACGCCAGCGTCAAAAACAATTGACTGGTCAAATTCGCGGACTGCGTCATGATTCTGGAAAGCGGAGGTGTGCGATGATCGGGAAGTGGCATGAAATTTCGACGGTTCGATTGTGGCGGCTTTTGGCGGTTGTCGTTCTGGGCCTTGCTGCAATCACCAGCGGCGCCCGCGCGGACACGTCCACGGACGATCTGTTCGAGGCCTTGAAGAACGCGCCCAACGAAAAAGAAGCCCGGCTGATCGAAACGGAGATCTGGGAAGCCTGGATAGACGCCGCCCCCAGCCCTGAACTGCGCGAACAGGTAGAGAGCGCCATGCGCATGCGCGGGGAATACAATTATCAGGGCGCGCGCGAAGTCCTCGACAAGGTCGTGGCCGAAGCACCGGATTATCCCGAGGGCTGGAACCAGCGGGCCTTCATCCTGTTCCTGCAGGGCGACTACGAAGCCAGTTTGGCGGATATCAAGAAGGTACTGGAGCTTGAACCCCGGCACTTCGGTGCGCTCTCGGGTCAGGCGATGATCTACATCACGCAGGGCCGGGCCGAGCTTGCGCAAAAGACACTGCGCGATGCCGTCAATGTGCATCCGTACTTGAAGGAGCGCGCGCTGCTCATCAAACCGAAGGGTGTGGATCTCTAGGGTACGGACCCATAAATGAAGCCGATTTGGCGGCAGAAATGGCAAAATCTCGGGAGGAAGCGTGTGCAGAGCGGGCTTTT
>JBCBUA010000136.1:0-15025 GCA_039818365.1 Pseudomonadota bacterium | reverse complement strand
AGAATTTCTCGTCGGTCCGCTTGCCCTCGTGCCCGCGCTCGCGGTGCCTGTTGTCATCGCGGTGACGGGCCTGGTCCAGATCCCGTTGTCGCGGGCACTTTCCGAAAGCCAGCGGGATGCTGCCCGCCGGCAATCCATCCTCGTGGAAACGGTTTCGTCGCTCGAAACGATCAAGGTCAGCGGCAGCGAGAGCTGGTTCCGGCGGGGCTGGGACCGGGCGGTTGCCGCGGCCAGCCGGTCGACCACAACAGCGCGGTACTGGGCCAATGTTGCCTCGTCATTTACGGGCGTCGTGTTTCAGCTCGTGTCGATCACCATTGTCGTCTGGGGTGTTTTCCTTGTCCTCGATGGCCTGATCACAGTCGGTGCGCTGATCGCCGCCAACATTCTTGCCGGCCGTGTGCTTGCTCCCCTGAACAACATTTCGCAGACGCTCTCCCGTCTGCTGCATGCAAGAAGCGCCTTGAGAAGCCTCGACACATTGATGAAGTCCGAAACGGAAAGCGGGTACACCGCGCGTGACATCTCGGGGTTCGAAAAGACCGGTATCGCCTTTCAAAGCGTGTCGCTGCATTATCCGGGGAACACGGTTCCTGCCCTTGAAAACATCAGCTTTTCAGCGGAACCGGGGGAGAAGATCGGCGTTATCGGACGGGTCGGGTCCGGCAAGAGTTCGCTCGTGCGAATCCTGGCAGGTCTTTATGAGCCGGATGCGGGAACCTATCTCCTCGGCGGCATCGACACGCGGCAGTTCTCGGCAGCGGACCTTCGGTCGATGGTCGGGCTGTGCCTGCAGGACGCGGATCTGTTTACCGGAACGCTCAGGGAGAACATCCTGATCGGTGCGCCTTATGCGTCGGCGGCTGCGCTCGAGCGTGCCGTCGACCTTGCCGGTGTCAACTTTTTCGCCGCGCGCCACCCGGATGGTCTCGACATGCATATCGAGGAGCGGGGCCGCAGCCTGTCGGGCGGGCAAAGACAGGCCGTCGCGCTGGCGCGCTGCCTGATCCGTTCGCCACGGATCATCTGTCTGGATGAGCCGACAGCCTATCTGGACATCATGTCCGAGAGACAGCTTTGCGATCGTTTGCGGCAGATCGCCGATGACGGCATTACGCTCTTCGTGGCAACCCATCGCGACGGGCCGCTGGACCTTGTCGACCGCATTCTCCTGCTGGACAAGGGCAAGCTCCTCATGGACGGGGCCAAGGATGTTGTTGATCGCGCGGCTCAAAGCCGGGGCGAAGGCCGGTTACCAAGCGCAGGCGTCAGGTTCAGGAGGCGGCCATGCCCCGGGTTGACGAAACCTTCGCCAACGACGTGCGCGAGGCGCTGGCACGGCGGACCAATGGGGGTATCTGGGGGCTCCTGTTTGCGGTGCTTTTGCTGCTCGGCGCGTTTGTCGCCTGGGCCTATTTTGCGGAAATAGAAGAGGTCACGACCGGTGACGGCCGCGTCATACCCTCCAGCCAGCTGCAGGTGGTGGAATCGCTGGAAGGGGGACTTGTCGCGGAAATCTTCGTGAAGGAAGGCGATGTCGTTGAAGCAGGGCAACCGCTTGTGCGGATTGACGACACGGATTTCGCGGCCAATCTCGGCGAGTTGCAGAAACAGCGCGATGCGCTCTTCATCCGTGCGCGAAGGCTGGAAGCGGAGGCACAGGGAACGCGGCTTGATCTGACGGGAGGTGCCATCGACCGGTTGGCGGCGGCCCGCGAGGTGGCGCTTTTCAATGCCCGCGCGACGGCGTTGAAGCAGGAGCTTTCGGTCATCGAGCAGCAGCTTTCCCAGCGCCGGTTGGAAAAGGTGGAACTGGAAACCCGGCTCAAGAGCCTCAAGCTCTCCGCCGAGCTGCTCAACGAGGAGCTCTTGAGTGCACGGAACCTGTCTGCTGCGGGCGCCTACCCGAAAATGGACCTGCTTCGCCTGGAACGGGAAGCGCAGGGAGGAACGCTGGAGGTTGAGCTCCTTAATGCCTCCATTCCAAGGTCGGAGGCCGCCATAACCGAAGCTGCGGCCCGCCTTGAGAGCGCCGTGCTCGGCTTCCGGGCACGGGCGCATGAAGACCTGACTCGGACGCTCAACGAGCTGACCATTCTCGACGAAACCATCAAGTCGGCGCAAGACAAGGTGCAGCGGACCGTGCTGCGGGCACCCGTGCGCGGGATCATCAACAAGTTCTCCGTTGCAACGATCGGCGCCGTGGTCTCGCCTGGAGAAAGCCTTTCGGAAATCGTGCCGCTGGACGACAGCCTCCTGATCGAAGCGCAGATCCGCCCGCAGGATGTTGCGTTCCTGTTCCCCGGCCAGCCGGCAAGGGTCCGGGTCACCGCCTATGACTTTACCGTCTATGGCGATCTGCCCGCCGTTGTCGAACGCATCGGCGCAGACACGATCACCAATGAAGATGGAACCACGTTCTACCGGGTGATCCTGCGGACCGAACGCAACTGGCTCGGTTCGGAAAGCAATCGTTTACCAATAATCCCGGGAATGGTGGTGAGCGCATCGATCTTAACCGGGAATAAAACCGTCCTCGACTACCTGTTGAAGCCGATCATCAAGGCGCGTTCAGAAGCTTTGCGGGAACGATAACCGGGCATCGGCGCGCCTGAACAGGGCAGGCGTCGATGCGTTATGGGTCCGGGCTCCGGAGGGGGCTCGCAGTCTTGTTTTTCTCAAGCCTGGCTTTTGCTGCCGGAGTGCGCGCAGGCGTGGAGGCGTCCGAAGTCGAGCGCCTGACGGATATCGTCCGGGGCCTCCCGCAGAATGGCAAGGAAATCCGTGTGGCCACGTTGCCGGCCACCGTTGCCATCGGCCGGTCCGCCCCTGATTTCAAACGCCGTTCCGACACGGCCCTCGCGCGGCGCTGGGGGATGTCCAGACCGCGCGTGGAGGCCGAGACGGATTGGCTGGCTTCCTGTGCACAAGGAGCCTGCCGGGACGCACGCGTCGCGCCTTGGATGAAGGCTGTTGCGGTTATCAGGGCTGTGCCGCGGGAAAACCGTCCTGCGCTTGTCCAGACACTTCTGTCGCGCCGGATCGGCTATGTCAGCGACCGGGCCGTCGATGACCATTGGGCCAACCCGCTTGCAACGCTGCACCGCAGGGCTGGCGATTGTGAAGACCACGCGCTTTTGAAACGGGCGATGCTGATGGCCGCCGGCTACAGCGATGCCGAGGTTCCCCTTCTCGTGCTGGAGACGGTGAAGGGCCAGGGCCACATGGTGCTGCTGGTCGCCCGCGCGGATCACATGCTCGTTCTGGACAACCGCTTTCGGGCACCGGTGCCGCTTGGTGCGCTGGGTCGGGACCGGGTCGTCGCGGTCGCGAGCGGTGCGGGCTATTTCGCGGCCAGGTAATCGCCGCGGATCAGTTGCCGAGGAACAGCATATCGGCGACCCCATCTCCGACCCTTTGAGCGAAAGCCTCCCTGGTCTCGGGGAGCGAGACAGGTGAAATCGCACCGGATTGGATCAACCTGATCAACGTGGGTGAGTTGGCGAATGTCGCGTGCGAGGCACCGTCCTGGCCGTCGCTGATCTCGGAAAGGTCCAGAACCGTGATGCCCAGTGCCTGGAGAGATTCAATGTCGTTTCCCTGTCCGACGCGCGCCGTGCCGCCGCGCAGGTCGCGTGACAGCTTCAGCGCCTTGTCCTTGCGCGATGCAAGAACCAGGAACGGAGCGGGTCTTGGATCAATGACCGCGACCTGCGAAGCGAACACGTCCTCGTCGATGTCGGGCGACGCCAGAACGAGCGGGCTTATCTTTTTCAGAACGGATTTCTTGTTGGCAAGAGAGAGCTGGCGCACGGCCTCCATCGTCAGCAGCGTTCCCATCGAGTGGGCAACGACGGCCACCGTCTTCGCCTCGCTTCTTGCCGCAAGCTCTATGGTTTTCTGAAGACCGTCGCGCGCAAACTGGACGCTGTCGCGATCATAGAGATAGGCACTGGTCTTGCCCGCCGATGGCCAGGAATAATGGATGCCGACCACCGGCTGGTTGAAATCGTGGATAAGCTGAGCCTGCCGATAGATGCCGGAGACATACGACACGTTGTAACCGTGAATGAAAATCATGACGATCCGGTCCGAAGGCTTCAGGCGGCGCAATTGCGCGTTGATGAGCGCAAGCTGTTCTTCCGCAGACCCGGTTTCGCGAATGCCGGTAATTCCGAATTCGGTTGCAGGATCGGGATCAGACGACGGTGTCTTTATCGTGCCCGGCTTCCGGTTCTCCGGCACCCAGACATCGATTTCGGCATAGGAAAGCTCCGAACTTCGCCCGCCACCGAACCTGACCTTCGGGTCATCAACGGGTTTGCGGGGCGTCACGGCGAAGATCGGGACGGTCGTTCCTTCGGACTGCGCGTCGATGAGTTCGAACTGGGCGGGCGCGCCGGCGCAGGCTGCCAGAACGAGAACCAGGCCAAGCCCCGAAAGACGGCGCGTATTTGTCGCGAACCACGCGCGCAGACGGGCAGTTCCTGTTTCTTCCGCCGAACCAGGCGTCATGAGCCGGACGGGTGTTTGGGATTGGTCACGTCGACTGCCTGCCTGTTGCTGGACGCTGGATTGTCGGATTTTACTAGGTGCGTCCTTTGGGTAAATGTTCCCAAATGCACATGGCATGCGCGAATATGCGACCGTGACAGATTTTTCCGCTCGATTAGATAACGTGCACAAAAACGAAGGACGCCATGGAAAACTGGAATGAAATCCGCACGGCCTACGAGCTTTTAAGATGCGGAACCGTCAGCGGGACGGCGGATGTCCTGAATATTCACCGGGCAACGGTCATTCGCCATATCGATGCCCTCGAAGCGCTTCTGGGCGAGAAGCTCTTCATCCGAAGCGCGAAGGGGTATGTGGCGACCGAGGTCGGCGTGGAGTTGCTGGACGTCGCGGCTCAGGCGGATGAACGGTTCCGGCAGTTCGCAACACGGGCCAAGTCAGGTGAAGCGGGGCTGACCGGTGACATCATCCTGACGGCGGACGGTCCCCTGTTGTTGTTTCTGTTACCGACGATCCGGCAGTTTCAGAAGAGCCATCCACAGATCAAGGTCAGGTTCATCGCAGAACGCCGTGTTTTGCGGCTGGATTACGGTGAAGCCCATGTCGCCATCCGGCTTGGAAAGGAGCCTGACGAGCCGGACAATGTGGTTCAGCCCTTCAAGACAATCCAGTTTGGACTTTATTGCAGCCAGACCTATGTCGAGACCCACGGCGCGGTGGTGAAGGAGGATCTCTTTTCCACGAACCGGTGGGCGCTTGCGGACAATCAGGACTATCTTCCGGAGTTTTATGCCTGGCTGCGCAACCAGGTGCCGGAGGAAAATGTTGCCTTCGTGAGCAACGATCCGATCGGTGTGTTTCATGCCATCGAGGCGGGTGTCGGTCTGGGGTTCCTGCCACGCGACCGCGCGGCGCGTCAGCCCCGTCTCAGACAGATCACACGGTCGGATCCGCACTGGTGCCTGAAGCTCTGGCTTGTGACCCATGTCGACCGGCACCGAAGTGCCAAGGTCCAGACCTTTCTGGAGTATCTGAAGGAACACCCCGTCGATACCGTTGATTACTAGGTCGATTCACGCCGGAACAGGTGCCTCGTGCCCCGCCTTCTCGTTTCGCATGAAGAGGTAACAGACGCTTGGAACGAAGATCAGGGTTAGCGGCGAGGCAACAACAAGCCCGCCGATCATGATGGTCGCCATCGGTTCAAACAACGCACCGCCGCTGATTGCCATCGGAGTGAGGCCGCCGACAGTCGTCAGCGACGTCAGGATAACGGGTTTCGCCCGCTGTTCGGAGGCCCGCACGATGGCGTCCTTCACACCCATCGTTTCAAGATTGATATCGATCTGGTTGATCAGGACGATGGCGTTGTTGATGATGATCCCCATCAGCGACATCAGGCCGAGCATGGCGAAGAAGGACATCGGGCGGTCCGTCAACAGCAGAGCAAACGGCGCACCGATCAGAATGATCGGGATCGTCATGAAGGTGATCAATGTGCGGCGGATCGAATTGAACTGGAACACGAGTGCCAGGATCATCACGCCAAGGGCATAAGGCAGGTTCCCGGCCAGTTGACCGTTCACGTCGGCCGTGTCCTCAAGCTCGCCGCCGATCTTGATCGAATAGGCCGCGCCCAGGTCCAGATTGTCGAGGGCCGGCTGCACCCGCTCAAGCAACTGGTTTGCCGGCAGGCTATCGCTTTTGCCGGAGATCACGATGCGGCGCACCTGGTTCTCGCGCCGGATTTCGGAGTATTCGAGCTGCGGACGGAACTCGGCAACCTGGTCGATCGAGATCAGCTCCCCGTTGGCCGCGATCGAGAGGTTCGCAAGATCCTCGACGCTGTCGCGGTTGTTTCTGGACGCCCGCAGCACGATGGGAATCTGTTCGTCGCCGTCACGGAACGTCGAATAGACTGTGCCGGAGAAATAGGACGCCATGACCCGGGAAATCTCCTCCGATGTCACCCCGAACTCACGCGCCTTGTCCTGCGCGATATCGACAACGACCTTCAGCACCTTGTTGCCCCAGTCGGTTTCGTTCTTGACGAGATCGGGTGCCGTGGCGAAGGCCGCCTGGACGTCCGCGCCGGCGGCCAGGAGCGTGTCGGCGTCGGGGCCGCTGATCTCGACATCCACGATCCCTGCCTCGCCGCCGCCGTTAGACAGACGCGTCACCCGGAAACGGGCAGCCGGAAACCGCTCGATGAAAACGCGGCGGGCGCGTTCGGAGATCTCTCTGGCCTCTTCGAAGGTTGATGTGTTGACGACAAAGAACGCACTCGCCGGATCGGGATCGGCGGGGTTCAGCGACAGGTAGAATCTCGGACCGCCTTCGCCGACGAAAATCGTTGTTGAGACAATGCCGGGGTTGATCGACTTGTCCATGAGCCAGCGGTTCACGGCAAGCGCCTGGCGTTCGGTTTCGGAAATGGCCGCCTCCTTGGGCATGTCCATGTAGATCAGAAAATCCGCACGTTCCGTGAGCGGGAACATCTCGGATTTCACCTCGGAGAACTGGCTGGCGCTGAAGCCGACGGCTGCATAGGTCAGGACAATGATCGGGATGCCGAAGGGCAGAAGGCGCTCCGTCAGGCCGCCATAGAGGCGCAGCAGTGCGGATTTTCCCGTCTTCTTGCTTGTCTTCCTTTTCAGGAGGCGCACGCTCAGAAAGGGGAGAATGTAGAGTGCCGTCAGCCATGAGCCGAGCAGCATGGAGGATACAACGGCTCCGAGTGAAAAGGCGAACTCGCCTTCGATGCCGTCCATCAGCAGCATCGGGATGAAGGCGGATACCGTGGTGACGGACGCGGCGGCAAGCGGAATGACATATTGCCCGCCCGCATCGATCGCGGCGTCCCCGGGGCTCTCGCCGCCATTGATGCGTCCTTCTATGTCCTCGACCACGACAAGACCGTTGTCGACCAGAAGACCGAGCGAAATGATGACGGCAGCGATCGAGACCTGTTCCACGTCAACGCCGATCAGACCCATGCCGGTCAGGGCGAAGGCAATGGTGAAGGGCACGATGCTGGCGATGACAACGGCTGCGCGAAGCCCCAGGAACAGGAGCATGGCCAGGAAGACAACCGCGAAGGTCTGGGCGACATTTGACAGGGCATTCGACACCGCTGCTGTGACATTGGTTTCCTGGAAGGTGGAGACATTCACCGATATCCCGATTGGCTGCGCCGCCTCGAAGTCCACAAGGCGCTTTGCCAGTTCCTCGCCCAGGATCTGAATGTCCGTCGCGTCTGCCATTTCAAGGCTCAGCAGAACCGCGGGCACACCGTTGAAGAAGACCGGCGCTTCCTTCGGGTCGGCATAGCCGCGCCGGACGTCAACGAGGTCGGCGAGGCGGACATAACCGGACAAACCGCTGACCTTGGTGAGAACCCCCCGGATTTCCGCGACCGAACTCAGGTCCCCATTGGCTTCCAGAACGATGCTGGTGCCGCCTGCATCGATTTCACCGGCCGGCAAGATGACGTTCTGCGCCTGCAGGTCCTCCAGCAGCTGGTCGAGCTGAACACCGATCGAGGCGAGTTTGCGCGTGTCGAGATCGAGCCAGATACGCTCGTCCTGCTCTCCGTAAAACGTGACCTTGGTGATGCCGGGGACGCGGTAGAGGTCTTTTCTCAGGTCCTCGGCAACGTCCTTCAGATAGGCCAGTTCGAAGCCATCACCTGTCAGCGCGACGGTTGCTATGGCCACGTCGCCGTAATCGGTATTGACGAACGGGCCGTTGGTTCCCTCCGGCAGGTCGGCGACCACGTCCTCCATCTTGTTGCGCAGATCTTCCCAGGCACTTTCGATATCGGCCGCGTAGACCGTGTCGTAGAGCGTGGCATAGAAAAGGACCTGACCATTCGTGATGATCGTCTCGATGTCCTCCACTTCTCCGATTTCGCGGATCTTGCGCTCGATCGGAATCGCGATCAGGTCTTCGATCCGAGTGGGTGCCATGCCTTCGAAGGTTGCCTGGATCGCCGCCGTACGGATCGTAATGGCCGGGTCGGCGCGTTTGGGCAGGTTGAGATAGGATGAAGCACCCATGATCAGGAGGAGGGTCATGACCAGATAGGTCATGCGCGATTTTTCAAGTCCGAAGCGGGTCAGGAAATCCATTTAGTCCTCCGCTTCGAGCAGCTTGACTTTCATGCCTTCGCGCAGGAAGGAAACGCCGGCAATCGCAATGCGCTCGCCGGGCTGGAGCCCATCGATGATCAGCAGTTTGTTCTCCCTGATCCCGGCCATGACAACTTCGCGCCTCTGGACCGTTTCGGTGTCGGGATTGAAGACATAGACCGGCACGGGAACGATGCTGCCCGGCCCGGCCTCTTCCGGGATCTGGCCCTCGTTGATCGCGGCGGTCATCGGGATCAAGTAGCCTTGGTCCGCGGGCAGCGCGAATTCGAACGAGACCTCGACGGCCATGCCCGCCCTGATCAGATCATGCGTGTCGCGCAGTTCGACGATCACCGGGAAAGACGACACGGTGTCGGCACGCTCGCCCAGTTCATTGACCACCGCGTCAAGGACAATGGACGGGTCATCGGCCAGTCTGACCTTCGCGGGTGTTCCGACAATGAGCTGCGCGACCGTGTCGAAATTGACCGAGAACGAAACCTCGTAACTTGTTGCATCATAGATCGACGTGATCACGGTCCCGGACGCAACGGTCGCAAAGGAGTCTGCGTCGACGCTGTTGATGATGCCATCAAAGGGCGCAACGATAATCGTATCGGCCAGATCCTCCTCCGCAGATCTCAAGGTTTTTTGTGCCTGGACGAGCTGGGCCCGGCGGGTCTGCACGTCGGTCCGCGCGTCATCGACCGTGACCTTGGACACGACCCCGCGCTCAAACAGGGTTTCCTGCCGGCCAAGATCGTCTTCGGCCTGCTTCAGTAGCGCCTCGGCCTCGCTGACGGAGGCCTGCGCGTTTTCTATGGAGACAACAAACTGGGTGTCATCCAGAACAGCGAGTTGCTCGCCTTTTTCAACGCGCTGCCCGACGGCCAGATCGACAGTGCTCAGCTTGCCGCCGACCTCGAAGGACAGTGAGGTGATTTCGGACGGTTCAAGAACGCCGGGATACTTGCGTTCTGTGCTTTCGGACGTCTCCTCGATCAGTTGTGTTAGCAGGCCCCTGACGGGCGGGGTGGTATGCGTCCCTTGCTGTTCTTCCGGGGTGCAGGCGGTCAGGCCCGCCAGGGCGAGTACCAACAGCAGGAAAACGCGCATGAACTGACCTCGCAGATCCGGTTTGACTGAAACGCATGTGCACTGGGTTTTTCGGTCAGAGGTTCGCATTCCGGCGGGCCGAAGAGAATGCATCACCGTCGTACACCCGGTGTGCGCCAGGGCACCAATGCAGGACGGCGTAGCCATGGGCGGCGGCGCCGGGGAGACCGGTATCCAGATAATTAACTTGATTAATTATCATTGTTAACTGTATCGTCAGGCAGGATCCAGTTCCGGTTGGCTGTTCAGCGGCGGGGAGGTCACGAGTGGAAACATATCGGCTGCACGGCCGGATCGGGTTCAAGGTCACGCGGCTTGCGCGGATCATGGAGGCGCGCCTGGAAAAAGGGCTTTCCAGGCATGGCATCACGCGGCTGATGTGGTGCGTCCTGAGCGGGATCGGCCTGGAAGATGTCAAGACACCGTCGACCCTTGCGGAGCATATCGGCATTGCCCGCCCTGCGATCTCCCGTCTCTTGAAGACCATGGTGGAGCGCGGCCTCATCGAGCGGACTTCTCCGGATGACGACAAGCGCTACACCGAGCTTGCCCTGACGGAGCTCGGCCTGGAAAAGCTGAAAACATGCCACGTGCTTGTGCAGGACCTGAATAATCATTTTGCCGGCAAAATAGATCAGGGACTCTACGAGAATTTCATCGAGACAATCGACGCCCTGACAGAGGGTGAGAAGGTTCAGCTGATGCGCCTTTGAACGCGCAGGAGAGGGGGTACGTGCCGTGAAGCTGTTTTCCGACAAGTCGCGTCCCGCGCATCTGGGACCGTTTCCGCTGGAGCGGCTCGCGCGCGCTGCCGTCCTGCCTGAGCTTCACGCTGTTCCGGCCTTCCGGCAGATGTCCTTTGAAAGCGCAAGCGCGGAAAATATCATCAATGCGATGAGCGAGTCCCAGGCGATGCTGGATGCGATCCGGGACGGTCTTGTCAATCCGGTACGCGCCGATGTGCCGGCTGACCCGAACGAGCGGGCGAACCACCTGAAGGGCTTCGGCTATTTCTCCGACGCCTCCATGATCGGAACCTGCGCACTTCCGCCTGAAATGATGCTGGCGGAGCCCTTCCGCAATCCGGATATCGACCGGCTGGCGGAGAAGCTGCGCACCACCCAGACCAAGACACTGGCCTCGGGGATCGACATGATCATGGCGGATCTGCGCGATGCCATGAACGCGCCGCCCAAGGGGATTGACGGTCACCGGCATGCGCTGGTGTTCGCGGTGCAGACCCCGCGCGCGGTCCGTGCCGGAGAGCCGGGTGAGGACTGGCTGGAGGGCGCGGGCGCACACCGCTCCGCACTCAGGGCAATGGAGATTGCCGTCGTGCTGGCGCAATATATCCGTCTGCTCGGGTTCGACGCCCGCGCGCACGGGCATTCGTCCTCCGACGTCGATCTCAACCGGCTTGCGGTCGCTGGCGGCCTAGCGACGGCTGAAGCCGAGGGGCTGACCAATCCCTATATCGGCACCGCGTTCTCGCTCGCGGCCGTAACGACGGAGTTCGAGATTGCCCATGACCGGCCACTGGTGCCGCTGGCCGGGCAACCGCGCTCCGTTACCCATGGCATTGCCTGGCGTTACGGCTACCGGACGGCCAAGAGTGCGCGCACGCTCGACCCGTATCGGACCCGCCGTTTCGTCGACGGGCCCCACCCATTTGAGAAACTTAAACGGGTCGAGACGCCGACCACCTATTTCGATGAAGACCGGATCGCCCGCGTTCCCAAGCGCACGGACATGTTCGCCCGCTCCCAGTTCGGCGACATGGGCAAGAAGAACCAGCAGGCCGCCACCAACGGCTACTACGCGCGCAAGTCCGCCCCGTCCATGGCGCAGCGCCGTGCGCTCGGAGCCTTCGTGCTGCTTCAGGACGGCGAACCGGACCCGGTGATCGCCACCACGACCCTCGACCCGCAGCGCAATGCCGACAATCTCAAGGCAATGTCCTATTTCCTCGGCATCGATGCGGCCGGGATGTCACGCTGCCCCGATTGGGCCTGGTATTCGCACGATGCGACCGGCGCACCGCTCGATCCGCCACATGATCAGGCAATTTCCATGGTGGTCGACCAGGGCTTCGAGACGATGGAAGGAGCATCTGGCGATGACTGGATTGCCGTTTCCCAGTCGATGCGGGCCTATCTGCGCTTTGCCATTCTGGGCAGTATCGTTGCCAAGCAGATCCGCAATCTCGGCTACAAGGCCAAGGCGCATACGGTGCTGGATGGTGAGGTGCTGCAGCCGCCGCTGCTGTTGCTCTCCGGTCTCGGGGAAGTCAGCCGGATCGGCGAGGTCATTCTCAACCCCTTTCTGGGGCCGCGTCTGAAGTCCGGTGCCGTCACGACAACAATGCCGCTTGCCCATGACAAGCCTATTTCCTTTGGCCTGCAGGCCTTTTGCGAGGCTTGCAACAAATGCGCGCGCGAATGCCCGGCCGGGGCGATCACCGCCGGGCCGAAGCTGATGTTCAACGGCTACGAGATCTGGAAATCGGACAGCCAGAAATGCACCACCTACCGGATCACAAATGAAGGCGGGGCCATGTGCGGACGCTGCATGAAGACCTGCCCGTGGAACCTGGAAGGGATCTTTGCCGAAGCCCCGTTCCGCTGGGCGGCGATGCATCTGCCCAAGGCGGCTCCGCTCCTGGCGAAGCTCGATGACATGGCAGGCCACGGCGAGTGCAACCCGGTGAAAAAGTGGTGGTGGGATATCGAGCTAGATGAAGATGGCGCTTACCGGGCGGCGAAGCAGCCGGTGAACGTGCGCGGCCTGCAAAAGGACCTCGATCTCAAATACGAGGACCAGACTCTCGCTGTCTATCCGGCCAACCTTGCCCCGCATCCCTGGCCGTTCCCGTTTCCGATGGACCGGGAAAAGGGCATCGAGGCCTACCAGGCGCTGATCACGGCGAAGGAATACAAGGCACGGCTGGAGCGCGGCGAGACGGAAGGGCTCGCTCATGAATACACCATTTCCGGCGACGCTCCCGTCATCCGGGTGGAGATCGTCAAGTCCGAGCAGATGACAAGCGGCGTCACCAAATACGAGTTCGCCGCGCTGGACGGTGCACCGCTTCCGGAGTGGCAGGCGGGCGCTCATCTCGACATCGTGGTCGCACCGGAATTCCTGCGCCAGTATTCGCTCTCCGGCGATCCGGCCGACCGTAGCCGCTACCAGATCGCGGTCTTGCGCGAAGACGGGGGGCGGGGCGGTTCCAAGCTGCTCCACCGGATTTTCACGCAGGGCCGCAAGATCTTCATCTCCAAGCCGATAAACCATTTTCCGCTTGCTGTTGGCGCAACAAAAACCTTCCTGATGGGCGGCGGCATCGGCGTCACGCCGATGATCGCGATGGCGCATGACCTTCATGCCAAGGGGGCGGATTTCGAGCTGCATTATTCGTGCAGCCGCAAGGCTGATGCCGGGTTTCTGGCGGATCTGGCAGCGTTCGACTGGCGGGACCACGTGCAGCTCTATTTCAGCGATCAGGGCACGCGCGCCGACCTGGATACGGTCCTTGGCGGATACAGGGAAGGCAGCCATGTCTATGCCTGCGGCCCGGACCGCTACATGACCGCCGTCATGGAGGCTGCGGAGCGTGCCGGCTTCACCGAGGACGAACGCCATGTCGAGTATTTCAACGTGCCGGATGTGCCTGACTACGTGAACCACCCGTTCACGCTGAAACTTGCCCGTTCGGGCCGCGCGTTGGACATTCCGGCGGAGAAATCCGCCACAGATGTGCTGACAGAAAACGGCATTGCAATCGACATCAAATGCTCCGACGGCATCTGCGGCGTCTGCAAATGCGGCCTTGTTTCCGGCGCAGTCGAGCACCGCGATTTCGTTTTGTCGAAGAAACAGCGGGAAGATGCCGTAATCCTGTGCCAGTCCCGCGCGGCGGAGCCCGGCGGCGTGGTGGTGGTGGATTTGTGAGCCGGGCTTGTCTCGAAAACGAAGCGGCTGCTGGCGCTGCCTCCACGTTGTCGCGCAGAGAGTTTCGATTTTTGGCGTTTCTACCGGTTACGGATGAAAATTCACCAATGCCGATCTGTTCAGGCGATCTGGAAACAGGCATGTGTCAATTGGTGCTCTGATCTCTGGTCCATCAGCGCAATGGCTGTTTCAACGCTGACCGGGCTTTTCCTTATCTGATTGACGGGAATTCCCCTTGCCGCTTCCGGGCAGCGAGTGCGCAAAAAAAGCGGCTCGTAAGCCGCTTTCAAGGTCGCCGTCCAAGACCGCCGTCAGATTGAATTGCGCCGACGCCAGCCGGCCAGGCCAAGGATACCCAATCCACCGGCAAGCAAAGGCAAGGCGGCGGGCAACGGAACGGTTGTGGGAACAACATCTTGCGTTATCCCGGCGTATCGAACCTGCGCCTGGGAGAAGTTGTAAAACCCAAACGAGCCGTCGGTGAAATTTCCTGCATAACTCAGTTCGGTTTGGCCATCGACTTTCACTTCAATGAGTGAAGACGTGAAGACAATATCAAAAATGTATTCCTGATTGTCGTTCCAGCCGGTGCTGCCGAGACCGGAGGCGCGTTGAACCTCATTGATCGGTGCGACGTGGTTCCACCAGCCACCGAAACTACTTCCTGATGTGCCTGTGAGGTCACCGCTCACGTGGCTCAGGGCCAATCCGTCGACAGCCGGGCTCTGGTCCCCCTGTTTCCAGTCGATGAGCCAGAAATCCGCATTTGTGCTGTTGATTTCATTGTTTTGATAGCCGAGCACAAAGCCAATGAAATCATCGTCGCCGGTCGTCTCCACCGTGATCCTGCCGGCAAGAGACGTGCCTTGCGAATTCGCAGTCGGGTCGAAAAAGACCGTGGGATTTCCGTTTCTCGACTGAAGCACGGAATCATTGTTGCTGCCCTGAACTGTCCAGGTTCCGGCACCATTGTTTGGTCTGCCATTCTCGATCCAGCCGGAAAGATCGACAGGTGCTGCGAAAGATGTTGCGGGCATCATGATCGCGGCCGCTGCAGCTAGAAGTCTTTTCTGCATTGCCATTTTACCCCTAATTGTTTCGTTACGAATATTTGGTTGTCTGCCCCAATTGGTCTGATTTGAAGAAATACTGAGCGGGCAGGTGTTTATTCTGGATTTCATTTTTCTGACTTCATGCACTTCCTTTCTATATTTTGTGAATCACATGACTTTTTTGTTGCGCAGCAGTTTGAATACTGCGCATTCGGAAATATTATTTAATGGTTATTCGGTGACGATTGCGGATAGACTAAC
>JBCBUA010000135.1:0-15037 GCA_039818365.1 Pseudomonadota bacterium | reverse complement strand
CGGAAAGTTCCCGGGGGCTACGTCCACGTGCCTGATCTTTCCGAAGAACGGGACAGGATGCTGGTCGCTCTTCAGGCCGCGACCCGGGAACTTCGGAAGCAGTCCGCGGACTGAGGACTGCCGGGATGTTGTCCGCTCGCTTCCCGCACCGCATCGCGGCGGAGCGGCGCTGCCGTCAGACTAAAAGATCAGCGGATAGGCGGCCGCCACAATCATCCCGGCCAGCATTGCCCAGATGACATTCCGGGAAAACGCAGCAACGAACATCGCGCTGCCGGTTGCCACGAATGTCTTGATGTCCATAGTGACGAGCGAAGAGGCCACCAGAGCGGCGATGACCGAAACCGCCATTCCCTCCAGAAATCTTTCGATGCGCGGCGTCGGCGTCACCCAGCCCATAAACAGGGCGCCGGACAGGCGTGTCCCGAGCGCGACCAGTGCAAGAACCGTGACCGCAATGAGGTAGGACCAGTCACTCAGCATGACGCCATGCGGCTGCGCAGCCGCCGAGTATTGCGGCCAGAAGGATGTTCCAGCCATTCGGGAGGTAAGGCAGCGCAACCGCCGAAACACTGATCGCGACAAGGACGGGGATCGTGAGCGATGGCGTCGAACGCACCATTCCAAGCGCGGTCGCAGCGAAAAAACAGAGCATGACAACGCCAAACCCGAAGGCTTCCGGATCGCCGACCAGGTCTCCGCCAAACGCGCCGACAGACGTGCTGCCGACCCATGTGACCCAGAGCAACAGTCCACCCCCCAGAAGCGGCCCCAGATCCGTTTCGCCGCGCTGCAGGAGCGTTTGTGTATCGGCAAAGTTGGCGTCGCTCAGAAACATCAGTGTCAGAAAACGTTTGCCCGCGGGAAGCTGGTTCACCCATTTGGCCAGCGCGGCTCCCATGATCAGATGCCGACCGCTCAGGGCCAGCGCAACCAGGCCAAGCGAAAAGAAGGCAACAGGATCCTGGAGGAAGTCCAGAGCGGCGAACTGTGCCGTTGCCGTGAAGACAAAGCCGCTCATCGCCGTGGCCTGGAGCGGTCCGATCCCTCTTTCTGTCGCCGCAATGCCAAAGGCGATGCCGAACGGAATGACAAAGAGGCAGATCGGCAGCAGCCGTGTCATTCCGCGCAGGACGCCGGCAGCCGAGACGGTCACGATTTCGGAATTTCTAACCATTACTAAGGTTAGATCGATTTGAGACTTGTCTGTCAACCGGTATAGAGGTTAGAAAATGGCATGAGCTATTCCCAAGGACATCCCGTCCGGCCCATCGGCGGACGCCTGGCGCTTGATTTCGTGAACACGGCCGATTGGACGGCTGCCGATCATGTGGCGCATGAAAAGCTGAAAAGCCCGGATGATCTGGGCGTCTGGCTGCGGACGCTGGAGATAGACGCCTGTTGTGCGGGCACATTGGAACAGCTCAAACAGCTCAGAACCAAACTTCGGGCTGCATTGCTTGAAGCGAAGGATTCCGGAAGCTTGAACGCGGTCGGAGACCTTGGTTTCGGCATGCCGGAAGATCCGCCACCCCCGTTGGAAGGGCTCTTGGCGGCATCCGCAATCTCGATACTGGCCGATCCGAGAGAACGCCGCCGCCTCAAGATGTGTCCCGGTGACACTTGCGGCTGGCTGTTCATCGATGAAACCAAGAACAGCAGGCGGACCTGGTGCAGCATGGAGAGCTGCGGCAACAGGGCAAAGGCCGCAAGGCATTATCAGCGCAAAAAGAAAGGCGCCGGCCCCGGGTAGCCGCTCCGAAAAGGCAAACATGCGCACGCCAGTCGGCGCCCAGCGCCGCACGTCTGCCCGGCAACGGGCTCGAAGCTGGCTATTTCGGTTTGGACGTGCCCGGTCCGGGACTGTGCATCGGCCACGCTCGAAACTCGAAGGGAACCCGGCCTTCGATGCGATCGCTCCCCGGAGACAGCCCGAAACGCTTCTTGTAGGATCGGCTGAAATGTACCTGGCTGTTGAAACCGGACGCGGCCGCGATTTCACTGAGCATCATTTCAGTCTGCGTCACAAGCCCGCGCGCCCGGTCGAGACGGATATCGCGGTAATATTCGACCGGTGACCGGCGCACATAGTGTTTGAAAAGGCGGCTGAGCTGGCGTTGCGACACGTCGAGGCGACGACAGATGTCCGGAATGGAAAGCGGGTCCTCGAGATTCTGCTCCATCAGGTCGATCGCGCGCCTGACCGCCCCCGGTGTCGCGTGCCCGGTCGGCTCCGCTCCCTTCGGATTTTGCGAATGTCCTTCGCCCCGGATGTGATGGTGAAACAGGTACCGGGATGCGGCATTGGCGATGCTGACACCCGAATAGCTGCGCAGAAAATGCAGCGCGATGTCGGTTGATGCCGAGCCGCCGCAACAGGTGAACACCCTGTCGTCGATGATGAAGAGGTCTTCTGAAACAACCGTGTCCGGAGCGACTTCGATCAGCGCGTCGATGTGTTCATAGTGCACGGTGGCGCACCGGCCCGCCAGCAGGCCTGCCCTTGCAAGGACGAACGCCCCGGTATCAAGCCCGCCAACGGCTGCGCCGCCCCGCGCCCATTTCTTCAGCGGTCCGAGTATCCGATCCGTGTAGTGTCGCTCCGGGGTCCAGCTCGTGCTCACGAGAACCATGTCCGGCTTTACCGCGTTGAGATCGGCAATGGCTTTGGTGTCGACGCTCAATCCGCTGCTTGAGGAAACCTGTCCGCCATGGTCGGACACGACGGTCCAGGAGAACCGGGCCGTTCCCGTCAGGTAGTTGGCGACACGAAACGGGTCGATAAATGAAGTCGTCGCGGACACATTGAAGTGTGGTGTAACCAGAATAACGATCTGGCTTGGGTCGATCTGCTCAAGGGACATGGCCAATTCTGTATATAGATGGCCGGAAAAATCAAACCCGCCGTGGCATGGGCCTGCACGCGCGTGACATCAACCTGTTCGATCCTGTTAAGGTATCGCCGCGAGTTTCAAGATAAATCCGGACAAGGTGGCCATGAAACGCATTTACGACTGGGACGCCAGGTTTTCGCTCCGCAACTACACTGCCGCGGATCTGCGCGCACACAAGGGAAAGCAGAAACTGACCCAGACGACGGCGAATTCAGTGGAGGAAGCAGCAGCTGCGGCAGACGCGGGCATCGACATGATCATGGGCAACGCCCAGAATACCAAGGCTGCGCGCGAAGGTGCCCCTCATCTCTTTTTCACTGCTGCAGTCGCGTTGCCTGATTTCCCGACCGAGGCCGATGTCCTCAATGCCGCGTTCAAGGCCATGAAGGACGGCGCGGATTCGGTCTATACCGCGCGCGGGCCTCATATCGTGGAGCTTTTGGCCAAAGAGCAGATCCCGGTCATGTGCCATCTCGGGCTGGTTCCGCGCCGATCAGGCTGGCAAGGCGGATTGCGCGCGATCGGACGGACGGCAGACGAAGCAATGGAACTTTGGAATGCGTTCCGCCGGATGGAAGACGCGGGAGCCTTCTCCGTTGAGGCGGAGGTCATTCCGGCTCCGGTGATGGAAGAGATCAGCCGGCGGACATCGCTGATCACCATGTCTCTTGGTTCGGGAAGCGGTGGTGACGTTATCTACCTGTTCCAGAACGACATTTGCGGGGAAGACACCGCACGCCCGAGGCATGCAAGAGCTTTCGGCAACATTCACGCCCTTCAGGAGCAGATCCGCGCGGAACGCCGGTCCGCACTCAGCGCCTTCAAGGATGCCGTCCACTCCGGCAGTTTTCCTGCGCCAGAGGAAACGGCAGGCATCGAAGATCAGGCCCTCACCGAGTTCATCGAGCGTATCGCGCGTGACGGCAAATCATGAGACCGGAGCGCTCGACATCCGGACCCACTTCGCAGCACCAGAACAGGAGAGATCATGTCAGGCTCCGATGCTGAAAGCCCCGATCCGAAGACAGCCGACGAACAACGGGAACGGACCATCGAACGCGATATGGTTCTTCTGCGGCGCGGGTTGGATCTTCACGAAAAATACTGCGAAGCGGCGGATGCACAGGAAGCCGCGCGCGAGTTGGCCGAGAAAGAGGCTTTAGAACGCGGCGAAAAACGGGTCTTTGTCGAAACTGAGGAAGAAAGGGCGTGGGACGACTATCACGATCGCGCCCTGACCGGCATCGCGATCGACAATCGGCATGTGCTTGAACAGCTTGGGCTCGATCCGCGCAAATCCGTTCTTTTCGAAACCTTTCCCGAGTTGCTCACCCAGGCGTGCAATCCGCAGGTGCCCATCCTCTACGATCCATCCATCCGGCGGTTCGCTCTCAAGGAAACATGGGGCCCCGCCATGCGCACGATCAGCCATTGTCCCTGGAGCGGCCGAAAACTGCCGGAGGACCTCACGGACCGGTGGTTCGACCTGATCGAGGAGTTGATGGGCACGGACGACTGGTCGACGGACGAGGCGCGCGCAAAGCTGAGCGGCGACTATTTCAACGAAACCTGGTGGATCGAACGCGGTCTGTGACCGCCCGTCTTCAGGCCACGAAGGGGCCTGGCAAACACCGCGAAACCGGTCCACTTGACTTCCCCGCCTCCCCGGGTCCAATCAATCCCATGCAGCTTCTCAAAGGCCACTGGCAACTCATTGCGGTCACGGTTGTCCTGTTCCTGTTGTGGAACACGCCGGTCGTCATTCCGCTGAAGATCCTGATCGTTTTTCTGCATGAACTGGCGCACGCCATTGCAACGGTGCTAACCGGTGGGTCGGTGGTTGATCTCTCGGTCTCGCCCAACCAGGGTGGCCATGTGATTTCGCGGGGCGGCAACCGATTCATAACCCTGACTGCAGGCTATCTCGGCTCACTCGTGATCGGCATCACGCTGCTGGTCATTGCCCTTCGCACGGAAGCCGACCGCGCCGTTCTGGCAATCTTCGGCGGCCTGACCCTTCTCGTGACCGTTCTTTATATCCGTGACTGGTTCGCGCTTCTGTTCTGCGGGGCGACCGGCCTCGGCATGCTGGCGGTCGCACGCTACCTGAGCCGGCCGGTCAACGACATGGTCCTGCGCGTAATCGGCCTGTCGAGCATCATCTACGTTCCCTACGATATCTTCGACGACACGATCCGCCGGTCCGGTGCACGCTCCGACGCCTACATGCTCGCCGAGGAATTCGGCGGCACGACCCTGTTCTGGGGCGGTCTGTGGCTTCTTCTGAGCCTCGCCGCAATCTATTGCTGTGTGCGCTACGGGCTCGGCTCCGAGAGCAATCTCTCGTTCCGCAAAACGAAAAGAAGCTGATCCCGGCTCTTTGACAGAGTGCCTCCAAAGAGCCGCCGCAGCGGAAATGCTATGCCTTCGCCGTGTCCAGGTCCATGACCCTGGCAAGGCTTTCATGAAACCACCGGATCGGGTCCTCGGCTCCGGGACCTCGGGAGAGCGGTCCGAATTCAAAGCCGGGCATTTCCAGGCCGCGCTGGGTCTTTTCACAAATCCAGATGTCCTCGGTCTGAAAGTCACCAGTTTCCAGCGCCGGCCCGGTCCAGTTGTCGGAGGAAATGACCCCCGTCTTCTTGTCGTAGCCGGGAATGGACCCGCGCTCGTCAGCCCATTGCCACGGCCCGACCCACTGACGGATCTCCAACCGCGTCTTTGACGACGCGTAGGGTTTCAGCGACGTGATCGAGAAGCCGTAGGGCGTCGGCACGATCAGCGTGAGGGGAAAGAGGAAATAGACACCGCCATATCCCGGTTTGGATGCACTCTCGATGAGGCCGACGGACCCGGATTCGTCGCGGATCTTCTGAGGCAGACGGTGCCGCACGCCTTCTTCATTCGCATACCAGACCATGTGATCACCAGCCCGCTCCCAGACATTCTTGTCCGGTGCCGGTCCGCCGAGCGTGTTTTCATGAAGATAGGCCAGGTGATAGCCGTCCAGAGCGTTCTCGGCAAAAACCTTCCAGTTGCACTTGAGGTCATAGACGAGCGGAACAGCCTCCTTGACGTCGCCGGCGAAAAGATCGTGTGGCCAGGCCTTGTCCTCAATCGGGGCAATCCAGTCTTCAAAGCGCGCTTGCGGGTTCGGATTGACGAAGACGAGGTCCTTGAACACGCCGACCGCCGCCGGCTTCAAACCGAGGTTTGTCCGGTCGAGATCAGCAAAACAGGTCTGCATGTCCGGAACGCCGCGCAAAGCGCCATCAAGACCATAGGTCCAGCGATGATACGGACAAACGATCGCGCCGCCCGTATTACCCGCCGCGTCATCCAGAAGGGTTGCACCCCGGTGCCGGCAAAAATTGAGAAAGGCGTTCAGGCGTCCGGTCTTGTCGAGAACAACTAGGGCCGTGGAGGCTCCGATCTCGACCAGGCGATAGTCTCCCGGTTTTTTGAAGTCCCGGTTCGTCCCGGCAAAGGCCCAGGCATCGCGGAACAGCGACGCGCGCTCGCTTTCAAGCCGGTCCTGACTGAAATAGGCTTCGGGCTGCAAACGCAGAAACTCAGTCATTGGAAGCCTCCAACGCAGCAGCGAGCATCTTCGCGGCCCGTCTCGAAGAGGCGGCGAACCGTTCCGAAAGGCCAATCGGATAAAGGGCCTCGACGTTGAAATAGATACCCGTCAGTCCCGCCGCGACCGCTTGCACGGTTTCGCCAGGTGCCCGCGGACAACACTCCAAAAGCACGGCCTCCACCCGCTCTACGAAATCCGTCAGCCACTGTTGCAGCTGCTTTGCCAGGTCCGGATCTCCGGGCGCGGCCGCACTCAGCGCATTGAAAACCAGGACAAGCTGCGGATTGGCACCGCGCGGATCGAACAGGAAGTCCAGAAACGTGTCGAGGCGCTTCTCTGCCGGAAGACAGGCGACCAGTTCGTCCATGGCCGCCTTGCTGCGCAACAGGAACCGCTGCACGAGAGCCTCCTGAAGGTCTTCCTTGTTCCCGACATTGTGCCGGATGAGTGGCCTTGCCAGGCCGGCGAACTCGGCTGTCTTGCCCAGTGTCGCCCCATCCAGTCCATATCGCGCAACACAGTGTTCGAACGCGTCCAGGATCTGTTCCCTGCGGTCGTCCTTGATCTCCGGCCGTGCCAAACCGCACCTCCAAATAAATTTTCTATCTTGACAATCAACTTAGTCGAATTCATTTAATTGTCAAGTTTGATAATTTTGGAGCAGTCTCTTGGATACCTTGCTTGCGCCGCTCAGCACCGAATGGCTTTTGGAGTTGGAAGTCTTCATCAATGACTGGTTTTTTGTCCTGGCGCTCGCGTTTCTGGCGTTTGAAATGATCCGTTACCGGGTCTTCCGGAAACTGACCTGGACGCTGGTTGCAGACACACTGACGAACTATGTCACGCTTGCGCTCTTCATCGGGATCACGGTCCTGGCGCTCGGCGCGTTTTATGTCGCCGCTTTCTATTTTGTCTTTCAGTTCGCGATTTTCGACATTGAAGTAAACTGGCTGACGGTTCTGATCTGTATCGTGCTGGCGGACCTTGTCTACTATTGGGAGCATCGCTTTTTGCACCGGGTCAACCTTGGCTGGGCGACCCATTCGGTCCATCATTCCTCACCCTTTTTCAACATCTCGGTTGCCTACCGCTTCGGTCCGATGGACAGCTTCTGGCCGGTCTTCTTTCATTTGCCGCTGGTCCTGCTCGGGTTCAATCCGATCGTCGTTCTCTTCGCTGAGGTCATCGTTCAGGTCTACCAGACAGCACTCCATACCGAAGCAGTTGGCAAGTTGCCCCGCCCGGTTGAGGCGATCATGAACACGCCGTCTCATCACCGGGTTCACCACGGTTCCAATTCGGAGTATCTGGACAAGAACTATGGCGGCATCTTTATTCTCTGGGACCGCATGTTCGGCACCTTCGAGGAAGAAAAGGAAGACGTCACCTACGGCCTCGTTCACCCGATCAATTCGGTGAACCCGCTGGTTGCCTTCCTCCACGGGTTCCAGCGTCTTGGCAGGGACACCTGGCGGATGCCCGGACTTGCCAACAAGATCCGCGTTTTGGTCAACCCGCCGGGCTGGGAGCCGGAAGACAAATCCGAAACACGACACTGATCAGAGCGAGACATACGATGCCAACCACAACGCAGCGCATCTCGGCGATCCTCGCCAGCGCCGTTATCCTCACGGGCGGTGCGTTCGCCGCCAGCCTGGTTCCTTCTGTAAAGGCAAACGAAAAGTCGACCGTCAACGCAGATCTGGAGGTCACGGTTGAAGGCGTCCGGAACGGCAATGGGCATGTGATCATCCTGATCATGGATGACGCAGATGCCTATAACGCATTCGACTATGATGCTGCCGCCGGATACCGGGAAATCGCCGCCGCAGCCGGCGGGGTGACGGCGACATTTGCGGGCCTGCCAACCGGTCGCTACGCGGTCCTTGCATTCCACGACGAGAACGGCAACCGGGACCTGGACATGAATGACACCATCCCCGGCGAAGGCTATGCGGTGTCAGGGGCAAGGGACGCCTTTGACGCGCCCACTTTCGACAGGGCATCCAGCGATGAGCGGTCCCGGCGCGTTCAGATGTATTACTTGAACTGAACCCGGTTTGAGGTCCGTGCGCGCGTCAGGGCACGGCGAGCGCCACCGTTCCCGCCACCCAGTGCAAGCGGAAAAACAAAACCGCCGGCTGTCTCCAACCGGCGGTCTTGAAAATTCTCAGGTACTGGGCGCCTTACTTGGCGTCTTCTTCGTCTGACGCCGGCGCTTCGGGGGCCTCTTCGCCGGAAGCTTCTGCGTCGTCGTCGCCTTTCAGGGAGTTCAGCTTCGCAAAGACGGCGTCCGCGTCGATTTCCTCTTCTTCCTCGCGCCGGACCGGCTGGCTCGGATCGAGCGAGAAGGCTGCTGCAATCGCGTCTTCGCTGGTGCTGTCTTCGACCGGCATCAGCGTTTCGACGGGCTCGCCGGCGACAGGCTGCGGCGCATTCTTCGCGGCCTTTTCCACTTCCATGTCCAGTTCAAGCTGGCTGCACAGGCCGAGCGTGACCGGATCCGATGGCGTCAGGTTGGCAGAGTTCCAATGGGTCCGGTCGCGGATGGCCGCGATCGTCGGCTTGGTCGTGCCGACAAGACGCATGATCTGCGCATCTTTCATTTCCGGATGATTGCGCACGAGCCACAAGATCGCATTCGGACGATCCTGGCGTCGCGACACCGGTGTGTAACGCGGGCCCTTGCGCTTGGATTCCGGCACGACAACCTTCGATCCCTGCAGCTTGAGCTGGTACTTGGGATCGTTCTGCGCCTTTTCCACTTCCTCACGCGTCAGCTGTCCGGTCAGGATCGGATCCAGACCCTTGATGCCCTGGGCCGCTTCACCATCGGCAATCGCCTTGACTTCAAGCGGGTGCAGTTTGCAGAACGACGCGATCTGCGTGAAGCTCAGGGCCGTGTTGTCCACGAGCCAGACGGCGGTGGCCTTCGGCATTAGCGGCGTGTTCGCCATCGGATAAATTCCTCTCGTGTGCTCCCCCGCCCGGCAGGGCGAAAAAGCGGTGTTCTATTTCTGTTTCATGGAAAGTGGCGGGAATATATGCCGAACGCCGCGGAAACGCAAATGCGTTCCGCAACGGGCTTTTTCAGCGCGCCGCCCAGCCGGCTTACACATCGACCGTGAGGACAATTTTGCCAATATGTCCAGAGCTTTCCATGCGTCTGTGCGCCTCGGCCGCCTTCTCGAGCGGGAACGTGGAATCCATAACCGGCTTCACTTTTCCGGCCTCGATCAGCGGCCAGACCTTTGATTCCAGGCTTTCGGCAATGGCCGCCTTGAAGGCGTCGCTGCGCGGCCGCAGAGTGGAACCGGTATGCGTCAGCCGCTTTACCATCAACCGGGAGAAATTGACGCTCTCCGCAAGACCGTTGAGCGTTGCGATCTGGCAGATGCGGCCCTCGACAGCGGCCGCCTTCCAGTTCCGCTCGACATAATCGCCGCCAACCATGTCGAGAATGACATCGACACCCTCGCCGCCGGTGATTTCAAGGATGACCTTTTCAAAGGCAGCGTCCCGGTAGTTGATGACGTGATCGGCGCCGAGTGCCCGCACGGCCTCCGCCTTTTCATTGGAACCGACCGTTGTAAACACGTCCGCTCCGAACGCCTTTGCCAGCTGGATCGCCGTCGTGCCGATGCCGGACGTGCCGCCGTGAACAAGAAAGCGCTCGCCGGAGACGAGACCGCACCGGTCGAACACATTCGTCCACACCGTGAAAAAGGTTTCGGGGAGCGCGGCCGCTTCGATCATCCCCATGCCTTTCGGGATCGGCAGTGCATGTCCCGCATTCACCTTGCAATAGGTCGCATAGCCACCGCCGGGCGCAAGCGCCGTCACCCGATCGCCAATGTTGTAGCGCGTGACGTTGGCACCGCAGACGACGATCTCGCCGGCAACTTCGAGGCCAGGCAGATCGGACGCGCCTTTCGGAGGCGGATAGGCACCCTTGCGCTGGAGAACATCCGGGCGATTGACCCCGGCGGCGTGCACCTTGATCAGGATGTCGTCCGGGCCGGGCTCCGGCAGCGGGCGCGTTTCCAAAATCAGAACATCCGCATCTCCGGGTTCCGATATTGCAATGGCTCTCATTTCGTCCGGCAAATTCTGCATCAAAACCATTCCTGTTGGCTCATTTTGGGACTGGCGGGCGGTTACCTGTGTAGCCTATGGTAAATAGGCCGTCAGCCCACTGAAAGAAAAGACGGATTGGAAAATCCGGTTGTGGATTTGTTTACGGGACGGTTCGGAGAGCGAAACGATGGGCCTTTTTGACGAAGATATCCCCAAAAAGCCGGAGAGCGGCAAGATCACGGTCGGAGAAGATTTGGCGCGATTGTCGGAGGATGAACTGTCGGAGCGCATTTCGGCACTTACGGAAGAAATTAACCGTACCCGGCAGGAGTTGGAACAACGCAGCACTATTCGCGATGCTGCCAACTCTGTATTTCGCTGATTAGCTCGATAATTTTCGCAATAAATTTGAATTAAATCAGCTCGTTGCCGTGTTTCTGGTAAATGAGCTAGGTAAATTTTTACACGTTTACCACTCATTAATCTTTCCAAAGTATAAATAAACCCATCCAGTCATCTGGATTTGAGTGGCTCCTGTCCACTCTGTTTGACGCCTCCCTGTTAAAGACTCAGAGCCGCAACCGTGCGGCTCTTTTTTTTGCTCCGCACGCATAGTATCCTCAAATGGTTCTGGTTAACCGCCGATCCCGCTGCAGTCTGGCATGGCGCTTGCTCGGTAGATGGCAACACGGTGCATTCCGTTCCGATACGGGACATCTTTGAAAAGATGTTCCGACCCGGGACACACGAGTTGGATGCACATGGAACCGGAAGAGTAGATGAGGCGTAGAGATCCAATGACGGAAGACAAGAAAAAAGCCGAAGGTCCTGCAAGTGCGGTGCACATTGCTCACCATCTTGCGAACTCGGACAACTTCCAGAACCTGTTTCAGGAAGGCATGTCTCTCGTCGAGGAGACCGCCATGTATCTCGATGGCGAAGGCCGGGAAGAGGCAAAGCAACTGCCCCGCCCCGCGTCCCTTGCCTACGCGACTGAATCCATGCGCCTGACCACGCGCCTGATGCAGCTTGCATCCTGGCTTCTGCTCCAGCGCGCCGTGAACGAGGGCGAAATGTCCCGTGAGCAGGCCGGCAGCGAGAAGAACAAGGTGCGGCTGGACAAGCTCAGCAGCGCGACCGGCGGTCCGTCCTGGGATGAACTGCCGCATACGCTGCGCGATCTGATCGAACGCTCCACCCGTTTGCAGGAACGCGTGGTGCATCTCGACAAGATGCTTTACCGCAAGGGCGAGGAAGAAGTGGCCGAGGAAGCGGCCATCAACGACAACCCCGTCGCCTCGCAGCTCAACCAGCTCCACGCGGCATTCGCCAAGCTGGGCTGATAGATCCGCAAGTTCGCGTTTGGAAAAAGCCGCCGCCAGGCGGCTTTTTTGCGTAAACAGCGCCGGGAAAGGGAAGCCGCCAAGGCTTCGGGCCTTTCCGCGGAAGGTCAAATCACGCGGGCCGGACCGTCCGCTCCAACATTTCCAGCAAGGCAGTTTCAATGTCTTTCCGGGCACCGGCGCCCGTACCGACAGCACTCTGCCCTGCCCTTTCGATCAGGTCCAGGACGAGACCGGCCGCTGCTGATGGGTTGGAATACGTCTCGGGCATGTGCGGCAGCAGCGCTGCGACAAGGCGCGCCCGCGTTCCTGAAAACGCCCTGCCGGTCTCCGGGTTCCGGAAGACTTCAGCAATGATTTCCGCAGTGAGGGCTGCATTTTCAGGCTGGGAACAGATCCTGAAATAGGCTTTGGCAAACGTGATCAGCGCGTCCTCGCCCGTTGCCCCTGACGTCTCCAGCAGTTTCAGGAGCGGTTCCGTTTCAGCTGTCTCCATCTCGGCGATGGCCACAATGATCTCTTGCTTGCCTTTGAAATGATTATAGAGGTTTCCAAGGCTGATTCCTGCCTGAGACGCGATATCGCGCATGCCTGTCTGATGAAAACCTTTCAAGATGAACAGCGTCGCCGCCGCCTCAATGATCAGTTGGCGGCGCAGTTCGGACTTGTCCGCACGCGCCAGCTTGGTCGGTTGGTCTTGCGCCATTTGCTTTGCGTTACCCGCTTGAAGTCCTTCCCGGAGGCTTGAGTGTTTCACATTTCAGGTTTTGGTCCGACTTGCAATTCATCCAGGCACTCATTATTTAACGAACGAACGTTCGTTTTTATTTGAGGTAGGAATGTTTGACACTCTTGAAACGCGCCTGGGTGCGATGGACCCCGTGTTCGCGGTTATCGAAGTTACCGGACTTGTTTTCCTGTTGTTTCTGGTCTCCGAGACCGCCTGGGATATCTTCTCCGGGTACCGGAAGTCGCTTCGCGAAACCGGTGCCAACATCTTCATCTCGATCGTCAACACCATCCTGGAGCGTCTGGCATTCGGTGCCGTGTTCGTTGTCGGGATCTTCGCATCGGAAGCGCTCGCGATCACGAGCATCCCCCTATCCTGGTGGTCCTGGCCTCTCGCGGTCCTGGCCGCGGACCTGACATATTACTGGATGCACAGATGCGAACACCGGGTGCGCCTCTTATGGACCTATCACAGCGTTCATCACTCCTCTCCGGAATTCAATTTCAGCACCGCTTTGCGCCTCGCCTGGATCGAAGCCCTTTTCACCTGGATTTTCTTTGTTCCGATGGTGGTGGCCGGGTTCGACCCAGCCCAGGTGATCGCCGCGCTTGCGATCGTGATTGCCTATCAATCCTGGATCCATACGGAAAAACTCGGGAAGCTCGGGTTTCTGGAGGCAGTGCTCAACACCCCCTCCAACCACCGTGTGCACCACGGCAGGAACCCGATCTACCTGGACAAGAACTACGGCGGCATCCTGATCATCTGGGACAAGATGTTCGGCACCTATGAAGCGGAGACCGAGAAGGTCCTGTTCGGGATAACAGAACCGGTCAGATCGTCGAACCCCTTCGTGATCAACTTTCGCGAAACTGCCCTTCTGGCAAAAGATGTTCTCAGGCCGGGGCCGCTGGCGTCGCGGATCGCAAGGATCATCATGCCGCCCGGCTGGCGCAAGCAGACCGGGCCGAAAGAGCCAGGCAAGCCTCGGGATCAACTGCCAACGCGTTCGGGGTCCAAATGAAACTCGATATCATTTCAGCGACAGTTGCCGGGTATCTGGCAGCGTTCGGAGTGACCGAGCGGCCGCAAACACCCGGGACCCGGGACTATGTCATAGAACATCACAGGCTGCCGGGTGGCAGCTCCGGCGTCACGCTGGACGCGGAACTCACCATGCCGAAAGGCGCTTCCCGCGTCCCCGGTGTTGTTCTCATCACCGGGTCGGGACCGCAAAACAAAAACGAGGAGATCGCGGGCCACAAACCATTTCTGGTTCTGTCCGATTACCTGACCAGACAAGGTTTTGCGGTGCTCCGGTATGACGATCGCGGTGTCGGCAAAAGCACCGGTGACTTTGCTTCGGTCACGCCGCAGGAGCTTGCCTCCGACGCGGCCGCCGCCCTGCGGTTCCTGAAGGCCCATCCACGCATCGCCGAAGGCAAGACCGGGTATATCGGACACTCCGAAGGCGGTTATCTTGCGCCAATCGCCCAAAGGCACGCGCCCGCCGATTTCCAAATTTTGCTGGCGGCTCCCGCGCTTCCGTTGCTGCCTGACGTCATGGCAACGCAAGTCGCCGACATCTCCCGGGCAGACGGAATTCCGGAGGACGAAATCTCAAGACAGATTGTTGCGGTGAACGAGATGGTATCGGTGCTCCGGACGGCAGGAGCACGACGAGACATTCGCCGTGACCTGACGCTTGTGTTCAAGCGTGCCGGTGCAACCCGCACGCAGTTGCGCGAAAATATTGCGCTCTGGTCAACGCCCTGGGCGGCCGCCTACGCCCGTCATGATCCCCGGCCCTATCTGGAAGCACTCGACATTCCCGTGCTCGCCCTGTTTGGCGAATTCGATCTGCAGGTTTCTGCCCGCCACAATGCCCGCGTGATGGAGGACCTGTTGCGGAACGCCAGGTCGAAAACGCACGTGCTTGCGGGAATGAACCACCTCTTTCAGCCAACCGAAACCGGACGGGTGTCGGAATATGTCCGCATTCCGACGACGATCGACCCCAAGGCCCTGGCCATCATTGGCGCGTGGATGCGGGAGATTACAAGCATCCGCACCCCGTGAAAGCCCGCCTGTGACAGCCTGAAGGTTTCTGCGGCGGGGCAGGGCTGACCATAGTCCCGAACAAACGAAAAACCCGGCCATTGGCCGGGTTTTCATGTTCATGGCAGTTGCTGCGGCGCTTAGGAGCCGAGAAAGCCTGCAAACTTGTTCTTGAAGCGGGATACGCGGCCGCCACGGTCCATCAGCTGACGGTCGCCACCGGTCCATGCCGGATGGGACGTCGGGTCGATGTCCAGCTGAAGCGTGTCGCCTTCCGCACCATACGTGGAGCGTGTGGTAAATTCGGTACCATCGGTCATGACGACCTTGATGGTGTGGTAGTCGGGATGAA
>JBCBUA010000134.1:13718-15052 GCA_039818365.1 Pseudomonadota bacterium | reverse complement strand
GAACAGCTTAGCTCTTCGGTGTCCAGAGGATCCGCTGAAGTTCGGCGTCGAAGAGCTCCTTCGATGGCGGCAGGCGGTCGAACGGACCCTGATATCCGGGTATCGCGTAGACGAGTTCGACATTCGGGTGACCGGTCGATTCGCATATGGCCATGCCGCGCCACAGGTTCTTGCCTGCGCGGCAATCCGACCTGGCGGTTCCGATGTCGGAAAAGGTCATGCCGATGCGCTCACCGTTCGGACCCTGCAGATGATGCGTCACCCCGTGAACCGAGCCGACCTTGCCTTTCGATCCCTTGAACACCTGAAGAACCTGGAAACCGTCGGTGTTAAAGGCGGCAAGGGCCCATTCCGTCTTGTTTTCCACCGCAGTCTGGACGCCCTCGGTCGTGAAGCCCGGCAACGCGCTTTCGATAGCCTTGGAGCCGTAACGTGTTTCCGGTGTAATGCCGCCGACCTGGTCTTCGGTGATTTGAACCAGCGTGACGTTGGAAGTCTGCACCAGCCGGCCGGAGGTGCCGTCATAGTCGCCCGTCGGCGAACAGGCACTTGCGGCAAGAGCAGTCAGAATTGCAAAGACAGTCCGAGTTTTGATGCTCATTGTCCAAACACGTAAGTTGTTATTGGTGCTGCACCTTCCGCGCATTTCTGACAAGGGTTTAGCAACTCAGGATAATTTTGCAATTGCAGAGACCGGGCCTGTGGAAAGTTCGGGATGAAAGTGGCTCCCGAATGCCGGATCTCAGGTTTCGTCCCTGTTGATCCATTTGGGCGTGTCCGGTGCCTCATAGCTATTGAAAAGGCCGATCAGAGCCTGGGGCGTGCTGGCGATCTGAACCATCTCACGCATCGCCTTCTTCGTGAACGCTTCCCGGGTCTGATGATCCAGAAAAGCGATCAACTGATCGTAGTAGCCCTCAACGTTCAGGAAACCGCAGGGTTTCTTGTGGTAGCCCAACTGACCCCAGGTCCAGACCTCAAAGATTTCCTCGAGGGTTCCGGCTCCGCCGGGCAGGGCAATGAAGGCGTCCGAGAGGTCCGCCATCAGGGCCTTGCGCTCGTGCATCGAGCCGACAAGATGCAGTTCGTTCAGGCCCTCGTGTGCGAGTTCCTTTTCCTCAAGCGCACGGGGCAGGACGCCAATCACTTCACCGCCCGCCTTCAGCGCACCATCGGCTACAGTGCCCATAAGACCGACCTTGGCACCGCCATAGACCAGGCGATAGCCGTTTTCAGCGATCACGCGGCCGGTCTCAAGTGCCGTTTCGGCATAACCGGCGCGCGTGCCGAAACTCGATCCGCAAAAGACACATATGGATTTCATCTTTTTCCTG